>CAJMON010000008.1 GCA_905214955.1 uncultured bacterium | reverse complement strand
CTTTCTTGCCACGGCGTGGTCCTACAACCCCACACATGCCGTAACATGGGTGGTAAAAACCGAAGCCATCTTTTTTGAGACGGCTTCTTTTTTTTATATCTTCTTGCTAAAATACCGGTTATAGAATACAATGGAATGAAGCAGAATGACGAAAATAATTTGGGAAAGCAGGAACAATATGTATAAAGTTTTATTTGTAGACGATGAGGCTTTGATCCGGGAGGCCATTACAGAAAACATTCCATGGAAGACGCTTGGGTATCAGCTGACAGGGGCGTGCAGAAACGGAAAAGAGGCAATGGACAGGATTCGCCAGGACCCGCCGGACCTGCTGCTGACAGACATCAACATGCCCTACATGGACGGCATCCAGCTGGCAAAGCTGGTGTACGAAGAGTACAAAGATACAAAAGTGGTCATTTTAAGCGGATATGATGACTTCGAGTATGCCAAGCAGGCAGTAAAATATCAGGTGCTGGAGTACATTTTAAAGCCCATTACGCCAAGTGAACTGATGGAGACCCTTCTGCGGATCAAAAAAGGGTTTGATGAGCGAAGAAACAAAGAAGCGAGTATCCAGAAAATCCGGGGAGCATACAATCGAAATCTGCCCATGCTCCAGGGGCGTTTCCTAAACAGCCTTCTTATGGGAAAAATCAAGGCCCAGGAGATCCGGGAAAAAATGGAAGATTATCAGCTGGAACTTCCGGGTCCCTGCTATATGGCAGTGATTCTGGAAGTGGACGATCTAGAGCCATTTTTGAAGCAGTCCACAGAGTATCAGCGGGAACTGGCTTACTTTGCAGTGTATAACATTGCAGATGAGATCATCCAGGAGAAACACTGCGGCGTAGGCATTCAGAGCGTTGGAGAGCGCACAGTCCTGATCTTTCAGGGAAGCGGAAAGATGGAAGAGCAGGTATTGAGTGTCAGCGAAGAAATTCTGGAGGCAGAAAAGAAATACTTGGGGCTGGCCTGTACAGCGGGGGTTGGAATGCGGGTTCCGAGTCTGGAGCTGCTGAATGATTCCTATGCAGATGCAGAAAAATCCATGGAATTCAAATTCCTTCTGGGAGCGGGACAGGTGATTTATGCTAGAAATATGCTTGGAAACAGCCGAAAACAGGAAGTGAGTGTTCTAGGATATGCCCAGGCACTGGCAGATGCCATCCGCAGTGACAGCAGGGATGCCATGGAGACCACTATCCAGGAATTTTGTCAGGCAGTGCGGGGAGCCTGTGTGACCAGAAACAGAAGCATTTTTTATGTTCAGAATCTGCTGCTGTCCGTGATGAACGGACTGGATACCTCTGGTCTTGAGGAGGATATCATTTATGAAAAAGAACAGAATCTGTGCAGCCTGATCTACCAGAAACGGCACCTGTCAGAAGTGGCAGAAGAATTGTCCAAATTCTGTGGAGAGCTGGCGGACAGCCTTCACGATGAAAAAGACAGCTACTGCAAAAAACAGGCCATGCTGGCTATGGATTATATTGAAAAAAATTATGGGGACAGTCAGGTATCTTTAAATTCCGTGTGCGCTTATCTGGCCATGAGCACCAGCTATTTCAGCTCTATTTTTAAAAATTATACGGGGGAGACCTTTATCGAAGCACTGACCAAAAAGCGGATTGAAAAAGCCAAAATTCTCCTTAAGAACACACAGAAAAAGACCTATGAAATCGCGGCGGAAGTGGGGTACGGTGATCCTCATTATTTCAGCTCCGCCTTTAAAAAGATGACCGGAATGACACCCCGGGAATATGCCAAGAAGGCGCTGGAGGAAAAAATATGAAAACAGACCGGGTCCTTTTCCGCTTCAAAAGCATCCGAACTTCTATGATGCTGTCCTTTGCTGTGCTGGTGGTAAGCGCTCTGGCGATTTTTCTCATCTTTTCCATGCACTTTACGAAAAATGCTGTACTGGAAAATGCAGGGCAGTACACATCCAGACTGGTGAACCAGATGAATGTGGATATCGATTCCTACATTAATTATATGGAAAACATCTCTCAGATGGTAACGGAAAGTTCCGATGCCTCCAAATTTCTGTGGGACGTGGGAGGCAGCTACTGGAGCGGTTCCAGAAAAGCGGCAAAAGAGCAGCTGGAAGAATTGTTTGCCACCATTTTATCCACCCGTTCTGACATCTGCAACATCGGAATTCTGGCAGACAACAGCCGATATCTTATCAACGATACCAGTACCACAGTAAATACTTACGGGGATCTGGAAAAAAAGGAGTGGTATCGAAAGACCAGGGAAGCTGCAGGAGATACGGTGGTGTCGTCTTCTCACGTGCAGAACATAGTCCAGGACAGCTATGACTGGGTGGTCACACTAAGCCGGGCATTGGTGGATCCCAAGACCGAAGAAATCGGCGGCATTTTTTTTATTGACTTAAATTATAATGCCATCCGGGAACTGTGTGAGCATTTCAATCTGGGGAACAAAGGCTATCTGTTCATTCTGGACGATCAGGGAGGCATTGTTTATCATCCCAAACAGCAGCTGCTCTATAACGGGCTGAAAACCGAGCGGATCGATGAAGTGATGGATTCTCAGAACGGCAGCTTTGTCACAAAAGAAGGGAAAGAAAGCAAACTGTATACCGTATCCCGTTCTGCCAAAACCGGGTGGACCGTGGTAGGCGTAGCCTATACCAGTGAACTTGTGGAGAATCAGGAAGAAATGCGGCTGACCTATCTGCTGGCAGCAGTGCTTTTGTTTGGGGCGGCCTTAGTGTTTGCGGCCATTTTATCGGAAGGCATTACAAGACCAGTGAAAGAACTGAAAAATTCCATGAAAGAAGTGGAACAGGGGCATTTTGACAAGGTTTCTGTGGCAGTCCGGGGAGAAAATGAGATCGCCAGCTTAAACAAATCCTTCAATATTATGGCAGCCAGGATCCAGGAGCTGATGGAGGAGATCGTAAGAGAACAGAAAGAAAAACGAAAAAGCGAACTTCAGGCTCTTCAGGCTCAGATCAACCCGCATTTCCTCTATAATACTCTGGATTCCATTATCTGGATGGCAGAGTGGGGAAAAAACAAAGAAGTGATTCTGATGACTTCTTCTCTGGCAAAACTTCTCCGCCAGAGCATCAGCAATGAAAAAGAGCTGGTGACTGTGGGACAGGAAATTGAATATACCAGAAGTTACCTGACCATTCAGCAGATGCGCTACAAAGATCAGATGGAATTTCAGATCAACGTGCCGGAAGAGATCCTGGAAGCTTCCATGGTGAAACTGGTCATTCAGCCGCTGGTGGAAAACGCGATTTACCACAGTATTAAATATATGGAAGAAAAGGGCTGCATTCAGATTATTGGAAAGGCGGAAAATGGAGTAATCTGCATTGACGTCCGGGACAATGGCGTTGGAATGGAGCCGGAAGTTCTGGAACATATTCTGGAACCGAAACCAGCAGAACCGGGCAAAAAGCGCAGAGGTGTGGGAGTATTTAATGTCCAGAACCGGCTGCAGCTTCATTATGGAAAAGAATACGGGCTGACCTACGAAAGCTGGAAAGGAAAAGGCACAGTGGTACATATCCGGGTTCCGTGGATCAAAGAAGAAAAGGAGAAAAAGGATGAGCGGGAAAAAGAATAAGGCAGTCTGGCTGGTGGCCGGCATGGGGGTACTGTTTGTGCTTTTGACCGGGATCCTGTATGTGGGGGCAAAAACCAAAGGACCGGTGCGTCTGGTCTATATTCCGAAGGTCATAGACGATGAAAATGATTTCTGGAAATTTCTTCTGGAGGGTGTTCAGATGGCGGCGGAGGAAAGTGGGGCAGAAGTAACCATCATGGCAGGAAAAAATGAAACGGATGTCCAGGGACAGATCGTAAAAATCAGAGAAGCCATTTCCCTGCAGCCGGATGCCATCCTTTTAAGCCCGATCAGTTATACAACTGTGACAGAGGCGGTGCGGGAGATCAAAGAGGCCGGGATTCGTCTGGTTCTGGTGGATTCTACACTGGATGAAGAGATTCAAGATGCCGCAGTGTGTACAGATAATGTTCATGCCGGAGAAAAAATGGGAGAAATTTTTCAGAAGATCAAGCCGGAACGACCGGTGATCGGCCTGGTACTTCATGTGGAAGGTTCTTCCACGGCCATAGAACGGGAAGCAGGGTTTCGAAATGCCATTGGTGAGTATGCAGACTGTATCGTGGATACGGTATATACCGATTCCGATTATGAAAAAGGATATGAGGTGACCAGTCAGATGCTTTTGGAGCATCCGGACATCAATGTCGTAGTGGGAGGAAATGAGTATTCTGCCGTGGGAGCGGCGAGAGCTGTGAGGGATCTGGGGCTTGGAAGCCAGATTCAGATGATCGGTTTTGACAGCTCGATTGAAGAACTGCAGATGCTGGAGGAAGGCCTGTTTCAGGCTGTAGTGGTACAGAAGCCTTTTAATATGGGGTATCTTGGAGTAGAGACTGCCATCAGACTTCTTCACGGGGAGGATACGGAGGCGTATGTGGATTCCGGTTCCGAAATCATCACCAAAGAGAACATGTATGAGGAAGAGAACCAGAAACTGCTGTTTCCATTCAGATAAAATTGAAAATCTTACGGAAAAGTAAAATATTCACCATTTCTTAGAAGATATTCCATTTTATTCCTTGTTAGAATGCCATATAATAGCATCAGAAAGAGGGAAGAAAACAACAAAACACACAAAATCCCTCTTGGAGTCTGTGAACCGGCCGGGCAAAACGGATAAGCGGCTGCTGCACGGTAAGGTGACATTTAGAACTAGGAGGAATGGAAATGGAAAATTTTAAAAACAGTCCGCTTGTAAAAAAGATAGGTTTTAACCGGATTTTGCTTCTGGGCGTGATGGCTGTCATGTACATTGCATTTGCAATTATCAGCCCAACGTTTCTTAGCTATTCCCGTATTTTAAGTGCATTGAATTATGCATATTTCCTTGGGTTCCTTTCCCTGGGCGTTACCTTTGTCATTGCCACAGGCGGAATCGATTTCTCTATCGGCCCTGTGATGTTCTGCTGTGCACTGGTAGCAGGATACAGCCTGACCAGTTACGGCGTGCCGATGCCGCTTGCAATGGTAATCAGCATTTTAGTAGGATGTGTCTTTGGAGCTTTCAACGGCTGTCTGGTAGCCTACTGGGGAGTTCCTTCTTTCATCGTTTCCATGGCGAGCATGAACATTGCCAAAGGTGTGGCTTCCGTCTTCACCAAGACCCAGTCTGTCAACTGGCCCCAGGCATCGGATGTGGGGGGCTGGTACAGAAAACTGGTTAAAATAGGAAACATTCCGGTTGGACTCATTATTTTCCTGGCAGTGGCAGTGATCTGCGGTATCATCTTAAACAAGACCATGGCTGGACGCTACATTTTAAGCCTTGGAAGCAACAAAGAAGCAGTCAGACTCTCCGGAGTTGATGTAAAGAAATGGGAAATGCTTGCATACATTATCTGCGGCATTCTGGTAGGAGTTGCAGCCATCTTTTATGTGGCAGCCTACACCACAGTTCAGCCGGGATACGGCGACCAGTATAACAACGAAGCAATCGCAGGCTGCGTAATGGGCGGTACGTCCATGGCAGGAGGCCTGGCATCCATCGGAGGCACGGTGATCGGCGTATTTATCATCGCTCTGCTCCAGGAAGGTATTCTGGCGCTGGGACTGAATAAAAACTACCAGCTGATTATTACAGGTATTATCGTAATTGCAGCCGTTTACTTTGATGTACTGGGCAGACGCCGCAAGAACTGACAGAAAGGCGAAGGTAAAAGTATGGGCGATATCATTTTGACTATGAAGGGAATTGACAAGTCATTCCCTGGCGTACATGCACTGGATCATGTAGATCTGGAAATCCGCAAAGGGGAAGTTCTGGCACTGATGGGAGAAAACGGAGCCGGAAAATCCACCCTGATGAAGGTACTGACCGGTATTTATACCAAAGATTCCGGAACCATTACCTATGAAGGTAAGGAAGTCGAGTTTCATAATACAAGAGAAGCACAGGATGCCGGTATTGTCATCGTGCATCAGGAACTGAATATGCTGGGCCATCTGACTGTTGCCCAGAACATCTTCATCGGCCGGGAGTTCCGCAAGGGCTTTAAGATCGATGATAAGAAAATGAACGAAGAAGCTGCAAAACTTTTCAAACAGCTGAACATTGACATTGATCCTTCGGAAATGATGGGAAACCTCACCGTAGGAAAACAGCAGATGTGTGAGATTGCAAAAGCTATTTCCCACGAAGCCAAAATCATTATTTTCGATGAACCTTCTGCAGCACTGACAGAGTCCGAGATCGAAGAGCTTTTCAAGATCATCCGTGACCTGCGAAGCAGAAACCTGGGAATTGTCTACATTTCCCACCGTATGGATGAGATCAAGGTCATCACAGACCGGGTAACGGTTATGCGTGACGGTACTTACGTCGGCACTCTGATTACCAAAGAATGTACCAAGAACGACATCATCAACATGATGGTAGGCCGTGTGATCTATGAAGATCCCAAGACCCACAGCATGGTGCCAAAGGGCTCCCCAGTGGTTCTGAAAGTGGAAAACTTAAATGCAGGAAAGATGGTTCAGAATGTCAGCTTCGAGCTGCATAAAGGAGAAATCCTTGGATTTTCCGGCCTGATGGGTGCAGGACGTACGGAGACAGCCCGTGCGATTTTCGGAGCAGATCCAAAAGAGAGCGGAGACATTTATATTAATGGAAAGAAAGTTACCATCAACAACCCGCAGGATGCAGTAAGAAATGGTATCGGCTATCTTTCCGAAGACCGGAAACGCTACGGAATCGTTGTTCAGAAGACTGTAGCAGAAAATACCACCATGGCAAGCCTGGAGAACTTTAACAAGGGACTTTTCATTGATAAGAAAAAAGAATGCAAGATTGCTCAGGATTATGTAGATTCTCTGGCGACCAAGACACCAAGCGTGGAACAGCTGGTAGTCAATCTTTCCGGAGGAAACCAGCAGAAAGTGGTTATCGCCAAATGGCTGACCAGAAACTGCGACATCCTGATTTTCGATGAACCTACCAGAGGCATTGACGTAGGAGCTAAAAATGAGATTTACAAGCTGATGAACAGACTGGCTGCGGAGGGCAAAGCCATTATCATGATTTCCTCCGAAATGACAGAGATCCTGCGTATGAGTGACCGGATCATTATTATGTGTGAAGGCAAGATCACAGGCGAGATCGACATTGCCGAGGCCAGCCAGGAAAATATCATGAACCTGGCTACCCGGGAAATTGGTTAGGAGGGAAAACAGACATGACAAATCAAGCAGCTACGGCAAAAAAGAAGTCCACGCTGGACAGACTGGGTGGACAGAAATTTATCGTTATTCTGGTAATCATCGCGCTGTTTTTATTCTTTTTCGCAATGAGCTCCAATTTCCGGAAATACACCACCATCGTAAGTATTCTGGATTACTCTTATTACATTGCCCTGATGGCCATTGGAGTCACTTTCCCGTTAATCACCGGAGGTGTTGACCTTTCCATCGGAACCGGCGTTATCTGTTATGCACTGGCAGGCGGCTACCTGATCACCCACCATGGATTCCCGGTATGGGCAGGCATGATCGTCACCATCGCATTTGGCATTGCCATGGGTCTTATCAATGGTCTTCTGGTAGCTCTGATGGATATTCCGCCTTTCCTGGTAACTTTGTGTACCTGCATGATTAACCGCGGACTTGGTTCCATCATCGTAGGCGGTTTCGGAATCTCCTGGCCTACCGCCATTCAGCCGGGCGGCTGGTTCCGCAACATCTTTAAAATCACTCTGATCAACGACAGCGGCAGAACCCTGATCCCCATCGGAATCGTCTGGATAGTCCTTCTGGTAGCAGTCATGTCCTTTGTACTGAATCACACCAGAGTGGGCCGTTACACCATCGCCATCGGAAGCAACAAAGAAGCAGCCAGACTTTCTGGTGTGAATGTAAAAGCATACCACGTAGGCGCTTATGTGATTTCCGGATTCTTCGCAGGCCTGGCAGCCATCTCTTACGCAGCTGTATTTGCTACAGTACAGCCGGGATCCGGAGCCGGGTTTGAGCTGGAAGCCATCGGAGGAGCCATCATCGGAGGCGTATCCGCATCCGGAGGTGTGGGAACGGTTACAGGTTCTCTTCTGGGAGTGTTTGTTATCTGTCTGTTAAAGACAGGACTTCCTTTCATCGGACTTCAGGCAAACTGGCAGCAGATTATCACCGGTCTGGTACTCATCGGAGCCGTTCTGATGGATGTGCTGAAAAAGAAAAAATAAAATTTTAAAGAGTATGTTGTCATCGTGACTTCATATAAAAGCATGTGAACAATGAAAAAGAAAATCATGTAAATGGGAGGATTTTAGTATGAAAAGAAAACTTATGGCAGTAGCACTGGGAGCAAGCATGATCGCATCTATGATGAGCGTTGGCGCATTTGCTGAGGAATCAGAAGTGGTCGCAAACGGCGATTATAAATTTGAGATCATCGTAAAGAGTTATCAGTCATCCTACTGGCAGGCAGCTGTAAAAGGTATCGATTCTGAAAAAGATAAATTAGGCGTAGAAGCAAACGCTACAGGTCCCAACTCTGAATCCGATATCGCAGACCAGGTTCAGCTGCTGAACAACGCCATCAACAAGAAACCGGATGGAATCGGTCTGGCAGCCTGCTCACAGGATGCTGTTCTGGAAGCTCTGCAGGCAGCAAAAGACGCAGGTATTCCGGTTGTATGCTTTGACGCAGGCGTTCCCGATGCTCCGGAAGGCTCCGTATACGCAACCATCGCTACTGACAACTATGCAGCAGGTGCAACTGCAGCAGAACATCTGTATGAAGCTCTGAAAGACAAGATCGCAGCAGCAGAAGCTCCGGTACGTATCGGTGAAGTAAACCAGGAAGCTACTTCTGAATCCATCATCAGCCGCGGCCTTGGATTCATCGACAAGTTTACCGAGCTGGCAGTAGCTGACGGACATACCGTTGCTGTAACCGGAAACGACTATTATGTAGACAACTGCAAAGACAAAGGCGATGAAGCATCTGCAAATATCATCATCGATGTAGGAGTTCCGGCTCAGACAACTGTAGAGCAGTGCGCAACAGTAGCAGCTGACATCCTGAACAAAGCAGACACCATCGGTATCTTCGGTTCCAACCAGGTAGCAGCAGAAGGTGTTCTGACTGCAAACGGAAACTTAGGTGTTCTGGGAAGCGATGCAGAGACCACCATCCTGGCAGCTGGATTTGACGCTGGTTCTACCATCAAAGCCGCTATCGCTGATGGAACCATGTTCGGTGCTGTTACTCAGTCTCCGCTGGCAATGGGCATCAAGACCGTTGACGTGCTGACTCAGATCGCAAACGGCGAAACCGTAGAAGATATGCCGACCGATGGTTACTGGTACAATGCAGAGAATATGGACAGTGACGAAATCGCTCCCAACCTGTATGACTAATCTTGAAAAAGAAAATGAGGATTTCCTCTTGAAGTTGTAGGAAACATGCTGTAAAGTAGAAACGGGGAGAGAATATCCGTAAAAGCGGGTATTCTCCCCGTTTTGTGCAGAAAGGCGGAACTGTACACTGTCTGGGTACGGCGGGAGTGATCCTGCCGGGTTCCGCTTTTTCTGTACAGGCTGATCGAAAGAGTATAAGGAGGAAGCAAAAACTATGTTAAAAGGAATACCGCAGATTTTATCACCGGAGTTTTTAAAAGTGCTGTGTGAAATGGGCCACAGCGACCGCATCGTCATCGCAGATGGAAATTTCCCCACCGAATCCATGGGGAAAAATGCCATTGTGATCCGCTGTGACGGACACGGCGTACCGGAGATCCTGGATGCCATCTTAAGGCTGTTTCCGCTGGATACCTACGTAGAGCATCCGGTAAATCTGATGGAAGTGATGCCGGGCGATGATGTAGAGACCCCGATCTGGGATACTTACAAAGAGATCGTCACCAAATATGACGAGAGAGGCGATAAAGCCATCGGAAACATCGAGCGTTTTGCATTCTATGAGGAAGCAAAGAAAGCTTATTGCATCGTTGCCACCAGCGAAAAAGCTCTGTACGCAAATGTTATGCTGCAGAAGGGTGTTGTCGTAGAGTAATAGGATGATGCCAGGGTCAAAAGCCTGAATCCACGATGTGCTTGCACAGGAGTGGTTTTAAGGCTTAGTGACCCGCCCGATATGAGCATAAAAGTGGAGCGTCAGCTTCACGATATGCGAATATTGGGCAGGATTGTGGGAGTACGAAGTACGGAACAATCCGTAAGGCATCTTTCGACCTCAAAATCAGGATGATGCCAGGGTCAAAAGCCTGAATCCACAGGAGCTTGATCATAATTAGAATCAAAGTCTAAAAACCACCTGAATCTTCGTAAATTGGAGATATCAGGTGGTTTTCTTGCTGTATTGGTAAAAATATCCAAAAAGTGTGTTAAATAAATCGAAAAAAAGAAGAGAAATGGTGGGAAATAGACAATAAGGTAATAAAGAACGGTTAAAAATAGATAGAAACAGGATTGAAAAAAGCGAAAAAATTATGAATAATACTGGACAATATGACAAAAATAACTTATTATGGAAGGTATAACAGGAGGGGAGGAGGTTCTGATGAAACCAGACAAACATGTAATGCAGAATCTTGCCATGATCACGCAGGTGGGTATCAGTATGCTGGCGCCTATCGTTTTATGTGTATGGGCGGGGGTCTGGCTGGATGAACATTTTGGCTGGAGTACAACGGTGGTCCTGCTGATCCTGGGCATACTGGCAGGTGGGCGCAATACCTGGCTGCTGTTAAAGAGACTGGCTGGTACCGACAGCAAACAAGGAGGAAGAAAAGAAACAAAATGAAAAAAAAGGGCATAAAAGCGTGGCTTGCGAGTCTTCATCCGGTTTTGAAAGAGCTGCTGGCAGGGATTGTGCTGACAGGGATTCTGTTTGAAGCGGTTTTTGTGTGGCTGGCAAAAGACAGATTGTATTTTTCAGCAGGTCTGTGGCTGGGAATCGCCGTTTCCATTTTCCGGATCTGCCATCTTTACCACGGCATCGGAAAAAGCATGGAAATGTCGGAAAAGCAGGCCAAAGGATACGCAGCTGGAATGTCCAGTTTCCGTTTTGCAGTGACGATAGGTGCATTGGTGCTGATTTATCTGCTGCATTTAGGAGATGTGGTTGGTGCATTCTTAGGACTTCTGGCAGTCAAGCCTGCTGTGTACCTGCGTCCGGTTGTGTGCCGCATCCTGGGACATCAGACTGAGGATACTTCTTCTGAAGAGTCTTAAAAGAAAACGAAAAAAGAAAGAAGGTGAAAGAGTGGGAAGTTCTGGAATGCTGCAGGGCCAGCTTCTGGCAGCAGACAGCGAAGTGGATTTTATGGTCCATGGATTGTACAAGCTGCCGTTTCGTTTCCTGGGGCAGGAAGTGTACATTACGACCACACACGTGAGTGTGGCCATCGTTATGCTGGTGATCCTGATCTTTGCCATCGCGGCGAACAGGAGAATGCGCCATGCAGAGGAGATTCCGGGAGGATTTCAGAATGTGGTGGAGCTGATCGTGGAAATGCTGGACAAAATGGTGTACGGCAGTATGGGCTCCTACGGCAGAAAATATCTGAATTACATCGGAACATTGTTTGTTTTCATTTTTATCAGCAATATTTCAGGACTGTTCGGCCTGCGGGCGCCCACCGCTGACTACGGCGTGACACTTCCGCTGGGTGTAATGACATTCCTGATCATTCAGTATAACAATATCAAGTATAACAAATTCGGGGCATTTACGGATCTGTTTAAGCCGATTCCCGTATTGTTCCCCATAAACCTGATTGGTGAGCTGGCAGTACCGTTTTCCTTGTCCTTACGTCTGTTTGGAAACGTACTTTCTGGAACCGTTATGATGTCGCTGATCTACAGCCTGCTGTCTAAGATCGCAATAGGATGGCCGGGATTTCTGCACATTTACTTCGACCTGTTTTCAGGCGCGATACAGACTTATGTGTTCTGTATGCTGACTATGGTATTTGTGACGCAGAAACTGCCGGAAGAATCTTAAACAATTAAAAAGATCATCAGAAAGATCAAAGGAGGAATTTCTTATGAATGGTATTACAAATGAAGGTCTGATCCTGGCGTGCTCCGCAATCGGTGCGGGACTTGCAATGATTGCAGGTATTGGTCCTGGTATCGGCCAGGGTATTGCAGCTGGTTATGGTGCTTCCGCAGTAGGAAGAAATCCGGGTGCAAAGGGCGATATCATGTCCACCATGCTTCTTGGCCAGGCAGTAGCAGAGACCACAGGTCTGTACGGACTTGCAATTGCATTTATTCTGCTGTTCGCCAATCCGCTTCTTGGAAAACTTTAATAAGATCAGAAAAAGAATGACGGAAAGGAGACCAGAGCATGGAGCGATTGTTCAGTCTGGATGCCCAGCTGATTTATGATGCGATTCTGCTGGCCATAGCGATTCTGGTCATGTTTACATTCCTGTCTTATCTGCTGTTTAATCCGGCAAGGGATTTCCTGAAAAAGCGTCAGGAACGGGTAAAACAGGACATTGACCAGGCAGCAGCAGACAAGGAAGAGGCCAGAAAGCTCCGGGAGGATTATGAAAGCCGCATTCAGAATATTCAGGCAGAAGCGGATGAGATTTTAAGCGCGGCCAGAAAAAAAGCGCTGGAAAATGAGACCAGGATTGTGGATGAAGCCAAAGAAGAGGCAGCCAGGATCCTCTCCAGAGCCAGAAACCAGGCAGAGCTTGAAAAGAAAGCAGCTGCAGAGGATATGAAGAAAGAAATGATTGTCGTAGCTTCTGCGATGGCAGGAAAGCTGGTAGGAAATGCTGTGACTGCAGAAGTATCAGATGCGCTTCTGGAGGATACACTGAAAGAGATAGGTGAGGAGACATGGCGAAGCTAGCAGCAAAGGTTTATGGAGAAGCCCTTTTCGGTGCAGCCGCAGATGACGGAAAGGCAGACGTACTCTTAAAAGAGATTCCCATGGTACAGAAAGCCCTTGCAGAGAATCCGGAGCTGTCAGCCGTCATGGACCATCCGAAGATTTTGAAAGAAGAAAAGATGCAGATCTTAGAGACTATCTTTCGGGGAAAGATTTCCGATGAGTTCTGCGGACTGATTCTGCTGGCAGCAGAGAAAGACCGTTATCAGGAACTGCCGGCGATCCTGGAAGATGCCCTTGACAGAATCAAAGAATACAAAAAAATCGGGAAGGCCAGCGTGACATCGGCCGCACCCCTTTCCGATGTCTGGAAAGAGAAGATCCAGAAAAAGCTTCTTTCAGTGACGGACTATGAGATCCTGGAGATTTCCTGGAACATCGATCCTTCGCTTCTTGGGGGAATGGTTGTGCAGATGGGAGACCGGGTCGTGGACGGCAGCCTGAAAAGAAAGCTGGAAGGAATGACCAGAGAATTAAATCAGATTTCTCTTGGATAAAAGAAGATCAATGCGAAAAGAAAGTGGGTGAAAAATCCGCATGAATTTACGACCTGAAGAGATCAGCTCCGTGATCCGCGAGCAGATCAAACGGTACGCATCACAGATCGTTGTTTCGGATGTGGGAACAGTGATCCAGGCGGCAGACGGAATCGTCCGGATTCACGGGCTGGAAAAGGCCATGCAGGGAGAACTGCTGGAATTTCCGGGAGGAGTCCATGGAATGGTTTTGAACCTGGAAGAGGACAATGTAGGAGCCGTACTTTTAGGTGACAGCAGCCAGATCCGTGAAGGCGATCAGGTAAAGACCACAGGAACCGTAGTAGAAGTCCCGGTAGGAGATGCTCTTCTTGGAAGAGTTGTCAATGCATTAGGACAGCCCATTGATGGAAAAGGTCCTGTGGAAACAACAAAATATCGAAAAACAGAGCGTGTGGCTCCTGGTGTCATCACCAGAAAATCTGTAGACACACCTCTTCAGACCGGTATCAAGGCCATTGACTCCATGGTTCCCATCGGAAGAGGCCAGCGTGAGCTGATTATCGGTGACAGACAGACCGGAAAGACAGCTATTGCAGTAGATACCATCCTGAATCAGAAGGGGCAGGGGGTAAAATGTATTTATGTTGCCATTGGACAAAAAGCGTCCACGGTGGCCACCATTGTAAAGACCCTGGAAGAATACGGGGCAATGGATTACACCACCGTTGTAGCGGCGACAGCCAGTGAACTGGCACCCATGCAGTACATTGCGCCTTATGCGGGTTGCGCTATGGGAGAAGAATGGATGGAAAACGGAGAGGACGTGCTGGTGGTTTACGATGACCTTTCCAAACACGCGGCAGCTTACCGTACTATGTCCCTGCTGTTAAGACGTCCGCCAGGACGTGAGGCATATCCAGGTGATGTCTTCTATCTGCATTCCAGATTGTTGGAGCGTGCAGCAAGACTTTCCGACGAATTAGGCGGAGGTTCCCTGACCGCACTGCCCATTATTGAGACTCAGGCAGGTGATGTATCTGCCTATATTCCTACAAACGTCATTTCCATTACTGACGGACAGATTTATCTGGAGACCGAAATGTTCCATGCAGGTTTCCGTCCGGCAGTCAATGCGGGACTTTCTGTATCACGTGTAGGAGGCGCAGCTCAGATCAAGGCCATGAAGAAGATCGCAGCTCCCATTCGTGTGGAGCTGGCACAGTACCGGGAGCTGGCAGCATTCTCCCAGTTTGGTTCGGAACTGGATGCCGATACCAAGGAGAAGCTGGAACAGGGAGAGCGCTTAAAAGAGATCTTAAAGCAGCCCCAGTATCAGCCCATGCCGGTAGAATATCAGGTTATCATTCTGTATGCAGCTACGAAAAAATATCTTCTGGATCTGGAAGTAAGTGAACTGCTGGATTTCCAGAACCGTCTGTTTGAGCTTTTGGATACCCGTTATCCGGAAGTGCCGGAAGATATCCGTACCAAAAAGGTGCTGACAGAAGAGACCGAAAAACAGCTGGTTGCAGCCATTGAAGAGTGCAAGAAAAAATAACGGTTCAGAGATGATCCCCAACCGAATGGGAGGTGGCAGGTATGGCCTCCATGAGAGATATTCAGAGGAGGAAAGGCAGCATTACCAGCATTTCGCAGATCACCAAAGCCATGAAGCTGGTGTCTACGGTAAAGCTGCAGAAAACCAGACGCCAGGCGGAGGAGTCAAAGCCGTATTTTGAAACCATGTACGAGGCAATGACTTCGATTCTGTCCAGATCCGGTGTCCTGGAGCATAAGTATACAAGACCTGGGGAAAACGGGAAAAAGGCGGTGATCGCCATATCCTCCAACCGGGGACTGGCCGGAGGATATCATATAAACCTGGTGCGCGCAGTGATGGAGAGCGGACTGCCAAAAGAAGACGTGCTGATTTACAACATCGGCCGCAAAGGCGGGGAAGTTCTTCTGCGCAGAGGCTATCAGATCGAAAAAGATTACAGCGATGTGATCAATGCGCCGCTATTTTCCGACGCGCAGGAGATCTGCAGCCAGGTTCTGGAAGATTTTGAACAGGGAAAAGTAAGCGAGATTTATCTGGCATATACTGCGTTTAAAAATACCGTAGTGCATACGCCCACCCTTCGCAGGCTTCTTCCCATTGAGATCGGGACAGAACTGACAGAAAAAAAAGAAGAAATCGACAAGACAGAACAGAATACACTGATGAATTATGAGCCCGATGAAGAAGCGGTCCTGGATGTGATCATTCCAAAATATGTGACCAGTCTGATCTACGGAGGGATCACAGAATCAGCTGCCAGTGAGAACGGCGCGCGTATGCAGGCAATGGATTCCGCATCTAAGAATGCAGAAGAGATGATGGAAAAACTGCAGCAGCAGTACAACCGGGCCAGACAGGGCGCTATCACACAGGAGCTCACGGAGATCATTGCGGGAGCGGAAGCAGTGGATTAACAAGGAGGAAGTATGGAGACAGAAAAGAAAGGAAGGATCACCCAGGTCGTTGGGGCGGTTCTGGATATCCGGTTCCCGGACGGCGACCTCCCGAAGATCTATGAGGCGATCCATATTCCTGCCGGAGAACAGGGCGTTCTCACCGTGGAAGTTGCCCAGCATTTGGGAGACGACACGGTGCGCTGCATTGCCATGGGTCCCACAGATGGACTTGTCCGGGGCATGGAAGCAATCCGCACAGGAAGCCCCATCAAAGTGCCGGTAGGAGAAAAGACACTGGGAAGAATTTTTAATGTGATTGGAAATCCCATTGACAATAAAGAGGCTCCAGAAGATGTGGAGTATTTCCCGATTCACAGAAACGCTCCTTCTTTCGAGGAGCAGTCCACATCCATGGAAGTTCTGGAGACAGGCATTAAGGTCGTTGACCTTCTGTGTCCCTACCAGAAGGGTGGAAAGATCGGTCTGTTCGGCGGTGCCGGTGTAGGAAAGACCGTGCTGATTCAGGAGCTGATCCGAAACATTGCCACAGAGCACGGCGGCTATTCTGTATTTACCGGAGTAGGCGAGCGTACCCGTGAGGGAAATGACCTGTACTATGAAATGCAGGAATCCGGCGTTATCAACAAAACTACCATGGTATTCGGACAGATGAACGAGCCGCCTGGAGCGCGTATGCGGGTAGGCCTGACTGGACTTACTATGGCAGAATATTTCCGTGATTACGGCGGAAAAGACGTTCTGCTATTCATTGACAATATTTTCCGCTTCACCCAGGCAGGTTCGGAAGTGTCCGCACTTCTTGGACGTATGCCTTCTGCAGTAGGCTACCAGCCCACCCTGCAGACTGAAATGGGAGCACTTCAGGAGCGGATTACCTCCACAAAGAACGGTTCCATCACTTCGGTACAGGCCGTTTACGTGCCTGCGGATGACCTGACAGACCCGGCGCCGGCTACTACCTTTGCCCATCTGGACGCTACCACGGTACTTTCCAGATCCATTGTAGAGCTTGGTATTTATCCGGCAGTAGATCCGTTAGAGTCTACCTCCAGAATTCTGGACCCAAGAGTGGTAGGAGAGGAGCATTACCGGACTGCCAGAGGCGTACAGGAAATTCTCCAGAAATACAAAGAGCTGCAGGATATTATCGCAATTCTTGGTATGGATGAGCTTTCTGAAGAAGAAAAACGGATTGTCAGCCGCGCAAGAAAGGTACAGAGATTCTTATCCCAGCCCTTCTTCGTGGCTACCCAGTTTACCGGCATGGAAGGCCGTTATGTGCCTCTTTCAGAGACCATCCGGGGATTCCAGGAGATTTTGGAAGGCCGCCACGATGACATACCGGAAAGCTATTTCCTGAATGCAGGTTCCATCGACGATGTGACAGCCCGCATGAAGAAATAGGACAGGGGGTGTGCCAGTGGCTGAAGAGAAATATTTTGATCTGAAGATTATTTCACCGAACCGGATTTTCTACCAGGGAAAAGCTTCCATGGTGGAACTCAACACCCTGGAGGGCAGAATCGGTATTTACCGCCGGCATCTTCCGGTGACTACCGTGCTGGAACCAGGCATTGCAGTGATCACAGAAGAGGGCGGAACGAAAGAAGCGGCTCTTCATGCAGGCTTTGTGGAGATTATGCCGGAGCAGGTGACAATTCTGGCAGAAGTGGCAGAGTGGCCGGATGAAATCGACCGGAACCGGGCAGAAGAGGCCAGAATCCGTGCAGAGCGCAGACTTCAGACAAAGGATCCGAACATCAACGGAGCGCGGGCAGAGATTGCCCTGCGAAAGGCCCTGACCAGACTGGAGTTGTCCGATCACGGGAAGAAATAAAATCCAAAACGGACACAGAGACAGCGAAAATGGCTGTTCCTGTGTCCGTTTTTCTGCTATACTGGCGGTAAAGAAACAAACGCTTATGGGAGAGAAATGTGTGAAACTGCGGATGATGCTGTGCGTGGCAGTGGTATTCTGCCTTAGTATTTTCTTTGGGCAGAGAGTGTGGGCAGAAGAATTTGGCCGGTGCCCGGATCTGGATGAGAATCTGAAGATGGAAAACCGAAGTTATGATTTATACAACTGGAATCATACGGGAAATACTTTTCTTTATGTGGATGGGGCAGGAAATCTGTGTGCGGTGTATGTCAAAGGCAGCAGGCTGCAGGTACTGACTTTTACAAAAGCAGGAACCGTGCAGAGCCAAAAGAATATCCAACTGCCGTTCTCCAAGTTTGGCGGATATTATCATGAAAGTGATGGATGCCACTATGTGGCAGTGGGTACGATAAACGAGGAAGAAAGCTGGACAAAACCAGTTATAAAGATTCCGCGTTACAGTGCCGGATGGCAGCTTCTGTGATTTACGGGCGGCCTTATGGAAAAGGCAGTTATGTGAAGCTGAAAACGGTGACCCAGACCAGTGTAAAACTGACCGCTTTTCAGGGGAAAAAATTCAAAGCCGGAACCGCATGGCAGTTCCAGGCAGCAGCGCAGAAGAAACAAAAGAATTCCTGGGTGAGTGGGAAAAAGACCACGCTGACGGTGATTACCACACCGGAAACACCTTCCGTAGTGAAAACATCCTCAGGAAAAAACAGCGTCAAAGTACAGTGGAAAAAACTTTCCAATGCAACGGGTTATCAGGTGTACCTGGCAAAAGGGAAAAATGGAAAGTTTGCGCTGGCGGCAACGGTGAAAAAGACTGCAAGCGTATCAGCAGTGCTGAAAAAACTGGACCGGAAGACGGACTATTATGTGAAAGTCCGCAGCTTTAAAACTGCGGGGAAGAAGACGGTATACAGTACTTTTTCCAAGGCCCGGAAGGTCCGGACAAAATAAGGAGAAATTTGAACCCCATGATTACAGTAAAGGAAATTGCTAGAAGATGTGGTGTGTCAGCAACCACCGTATCTAACATTCTCAATGGAAAACCCAAGGTCAGTGAAGAGACCAGGCAGCGGGTGCTGGATGTGATCCGGGAAACCGGTTATCAGCCCAATTACATTGCCCAGGGGCTGCGGAACCGGAAAACCAGGATGATTGGAATCATTGCGGAGGACATTGCACAGTTTTCCACGCCTCCGATCATTGAGGGCATGATGGAATTTTTTGAGAGCAGGGGCTACCGCACCATTGTGCAGAATCTCCGCCTGTATGCCAGGTGGAGCGACCAGTGGTACGAAAAGGATGCGGAATATCATTCCATTTTAGATCCGGTACTTCAGGAGCTTCGTTCCCTGAATGTGGACGGCATTATTTATGTGGCAGGACATGCCAGAGTGATCCACTGCTTTCCGGAAAATTTTGAGATTCCGGCTGTGATGGCGTATGCATATTCTGATGATCCCAAAGTACCCTGCGTGGTGGTGGATGATGAAAAAGGCGGTTTCCAGATTATCCAGTATTTGTTACATGCGGGACATAAAAAAATCGGGATCATTGGAGGGCGGCAGGACAACATTCATACCCAGAAACGTCTGGAGGGATACCGGCGAGCATTTCTGGAGTCAGCTCTTTCCTTTGAACCAGAATGGATCCGCTATGCCAGCTGGAACCGGGAAAAGGCCTGCGCTGAAACAAAAGCACTTTTGGAAATGGGCGTGACTGCAGTGGCTGCCATGACAGATGCCATGGCAGGAGGCGTGTACGATGCCCTGGAAGAAGCAGGGAAAAAGCCTGGGGAGGACATTTCCGTGACGGGATTTGATAATCAGATGATTGCCGGTTATTTCCGGCCGGGGCTTACCACCATGGCCCTTCCACTGCTTCAGGTGGGAGAAAAGGCGGCGGAAGTCATGCTGGAGAAAATCGACGGCACCGCAAAAGGACGCCTGGTGATTCCATGTACGCTGGTGGAGCGGGGCTCTGTCAGAAGAAGATAAAAGATATGGGAAAGCCGGGGCGCTATTGTTTCGTGTACGGATTCTGAATACAGTCTGGCCTGCCAGATATCCGGGAACTGGTCTTTACAGGCAGGGCTGGTTTCCGGATATTATTTTTGCTTTTTTGGGATTGACTTCCTTAAAAAAGGAAGTATAATAAAGAATCATGATATGTTTAACGTTAAACTAAATAAACAAAATGAATTTTTTCAGTTGAAAGGACAGCCGTGCAGGAGGGACGCAGGCTTTTGCAGAAAGGAGAATACGATGGCAGAAGTATTGATTAACGCAGGACGCAGTTATGGAAAGATCAACAAGAATATTTACGGACATTTTGCAGAACACTTGGGACTTGGGATTTATCAGGGAGTGTATGTGGGGGAAGACAGTCCGATTCCCAATATAGACGGCATCCGGACGGACGTTGTCCAGGCACTGAAAAATATTCAGGTGCCGGTGATCCGCTGGCCTGGCGGAAGTTTTTCTGAAAGCTACCACTGGAAAGATGCCATCGGTCCAAAAGAAAAGCGCAGTCCCATCATCAATACCAGCTGGGGTGATGTAGTAGAGGACAATTCCTTTGGAACCCATGAATTTTTCAAGCTATGTGAGCTGGTTGGGGCAGCGCCTTATATTGCAGCAAACATTACTTCAGGTACAGTGCAGGAACTGACAGACTGGGTGGATTACATTACCAATTCGGGGACATCCAAGATGGGACAGATGAGAAAAGAAAATGGCCGGGAAGAGCCCTGGGAGCTTCCCTACCTTGGCATTGGAAATGAGAACTGGACTATGCGCCCGGAATTTTATTCAGACCGTTTTAAGCTATATGCCTCGGGCTTAAAAGGAGCAGGCAGCATCCATCAGAAAATTACCCGGATCGCCTGTGGACCGGACGGCGGAGATTACAACTGGACAGATACGGTGATGCGCATGACGGATACCAGCGTGATGAACGGCATTTCTTTGCATTATTATACCATGCCGGGCTATTACAAAACTGATGCCTATCCCTGGGAAGAAAAAGCCCATGCCCTGGATTTTGACAGAGCTGCATATTACCGGACCATGCAGAGAGCCCTCCAGATCGAAGAATTTATCGAGAATCACTGTGCAATTATGGACCGCTATGATCCTGAGAAAAAATGCGCCTTTGTGGTAGACGAGTGGGGCACCTGGCATCTGGCAGAGCCGGACACCAACCCAGCGTTTCTGTATCAGCAGAACACCATGCGGGATGCGGTGGCAGCCGGAGCCACACTGAACATTTTCAATAACCACAATGAGCGTGTCCAGATGGCCAACATTGCCCAGATGGTGAATGTGCTTCAGGCCGTGATCCTGACAAAGGGAGAAGAACTGCTTTTGACACCTACCTACTATGTATTTGAACTGTACAAACATCATCAGGATGCAGAGCGTGTAGAAAGCTATGTACAGCAGGATCTGACAGGAACAGAAGAAGCGAAAGTTCCAGCACTTTCCATCAGTGCTTCCAGGGATGCGAAAGGAACGGTCCATGCCACCGTAGTGAATCTGGATATGGAGCAGTCTCAGACACTGAAGTGCCATCTAAGCGGCGGCATCTGGAAAACTGCTCAGATTCGGTACATTGCAGGGGAAATGCACGAACACAATGCATTTGGAAAACCAGAGCAGGTGGAGATTCAGACCATGGATTCTGTGAGAATTGAAGACGGAGCCATGAAGATCGCGATTCCGCCCTGCTGTGTCATGGAAATCACTCTGGAGTAAAGAAGGCGGATAAGGCAGCTGAGGGGAGCGCCAAAGGCGCGAAGCAGCTGACTTTCATGTATGGTGGTGCCGCCATCAGGCGGCATATCAATTTTAGAAAGAGGGGGATGCAGAAAATGAAAGAAAAATTCTGGAGAATCAAAAAAGATGCAGAAATTCCTTTCCATAATAACGTGGATTATTGCATTGGAACAGGAAGAATGGGGCTTGCCCTTCAGAAAGAATATCAGGATCAGCTGGAGCTGGTACAAAAAGAAATCGGTTTTTCCCATATCCGGGGCCATGGACTGTTTTCAGACGATATGGCCATTTACCAGGAATACACCGATTCAGAGGGAAAGACTCATGCAGAGTACAATTTCACCTATCTGGACCGGGTGATGGACGCATACCAGAGACTTGGGCTGGAGCCGTTTCTGGAGCTGGGCTTTATGCCGAAAAAGCTGGCATCGGGAGAACAGACGGTATTTTACTGGAAAGGGAATGTGACGCCTCCGAGAAGCTGGAATGCATGGTGTGACCTGACAGAACAGACACTCCGTCATCTGATGGAACGCTATGGAGTAGAAAAAGTAGTAACCTGGCCCATTGAAGTGTGGAATGAACCAAATCTGCCGGGCTTCTGGAAAGATGCAGATATGGAAGCCTATTTTCATCTGTTTCAGGTGACTTTTGAGAGAATCAAAAAACTGGATTCCCGTTTTCAGGTAGGAGGCCCTGCTATATGTGGCGTGGAAGATGAAAAATGGATCCGGTGTTTTCTGGAATTCTGCCGTTCAAAAAATCTGAAACCAGATTTTATTACGAGACATCATTACACAACAGATTTTCCGGTGATGGAAGGGCATTACGGTTATGCGGCACTGACACCTGCTGAGGAGGGATTCGCCAATCTGCAGACTACCAGAGATATTATTAATAGTTTTCCGGAATATAGGGGAATGGAAATTCATATCACAGAATTTAATACATCTTATATTCCAAACTGTCCGTTGCATGACACCAATCAGAATGCGGCATATCTGGCAGAGCAGCTGTCCAGGCTTGGAGATGTGAATGAATCGTATTCCTACTGGACGTTTGGGGATGTATTTGAGGAACAGGGTGTGCCTTTTACGCCCTTTCATGGAGGATTCGGCCTGGTAGCGGATGGCTGCATTCCAAAGCCCACATTTTGGACATTCCAGTTTTTCAAAAATCTTCAGGGAACCTGTGTACACCGAAGTAAGGAGGCTGTGGTGGTGCGCACTGTAGACGGCATCTATAAGGGAACGGCATGGAACAAGACCATGACGGGAAAAGGGGAGAAAGTTCACATCCGCTTTGCAGTGGAGGAAGCGGAAGGGACTTACTGCCTGCTTACCAAAACCGTGGATGAAAAGACCTGCAATCCGCTGAAGCTCTGGCACGATATGGGAGAACCTTCCAGCTTGTCAGAGGAGCAGAAAAAATTGCTGCAGGAGGTATCCAGGCCGTTTATAGAGAGCAGGAGAATGTCAGCAGAGAAAGCGTGCCAGGTGGATGAAAACGATGGAGCGTTGAATGTTGAGCTGGAATTGGAGCCCAATGGGGTGGTTTATTTTGAGCTGCGGCCGGTGAGTGTTAAAAGCGACCGGGGATACTGCTATGAAAAAGTAATGGGAGAGTAGAAGTTTTGGCCTTGAACCTTTCATTTCCAGAAACATACTATGTTTATGAGAGAAAAACAGGAGTATGAAATGGAAAACAGAAAAATACGGATTCAGTCCTGCAGAAGATGTCAGGGGAATTCCGGCTGGGGATCGTTCTGGCATCCGCCTTATGGGCCTGGGCCGGGAATGCCGCCAGGCCCACCGTATCCGCCAGGAGGTCCTGGGAGACCGCCCTTTAGGCCGGATCCAGGAATGCCGCCATGGCCGCCGTATCCGCCGGGAGGCTTTGGAGATTCGGGAAGACCGCCCTTTGGACCAGGTTCCGGGATGCGGCCTGGTGGCCCAGCGCCCTACGGCTCAGGTTTTGGAATGCAGTCCCTGGAAGAACCGCTTTCGCTGGGCGAGGCCTGGAATTTGTCAGAAGATGTCCGGGAGTTTGCGGAAGATCTGGAGCGGCTGCAGGAATTATATCCGGATATTGCGAAGGAAATTTTAAGGTATGCAGAAGAAGCCTGTGATGAACTGGAATACGAAGGCAGCATGATGTATGATGAGCAGCCGGACAAAATCCAGTTTCGGAACATTGCAGGAAAAATTTATGACAAGATGAAAGAAAAATATACGGTGCAGGAGAACAATGACCGGGATGAAAACCTGGAAATGCTTCCTGAAAACGAAAAAGAAAAGCGGTATCCGCCGGGGGAAAACTGGCTTGGCGATATGGTGCAGGTGGTGCTGCTGCAGGAAATGTACCGGAGACGGGAAGAACGCAGAAAACAGAGAAGATGGTATTGAATGATGTAGAAAGGGGGCCTGTGCCCCCTTTTTGCAGTGGTGTTTAGGCTTCTGCCAGCTTCGTTCCGTCCTAATGCCAGTGCTTCATTTCACACCTTCGTTTCGTCCCCCACATATTTTAAGAAAACTTTTTGTTGAGATTTCCTTCTAAACCCTTTACAATAAAAGGTAATGCCACTGTGGCAGAACGAAGGGAGCTTTCATGGAAAAATTAAGAAAATTACTGATAGAAAATCTCAATGAATTTCTGATGCTGCTGGTGATCAGTGGTCCCAGGAACAAAGAAGATGCCGTGCGGATCCGGGTGCGCCCGGTGCGGTATAAAGGCCGCCTGGTATTTCAGGCGTCCAGTCAGATCGGAAAGAAGGAATTTCACGAAAACCTGACTCAGGAGCAGGCAGCAGACAAAATCTGCGGGTGGATGGAAAATTCCTACAGACAGCTGCACCTGGAAACGACTGAGAAGACAGCGCAGGTGCTGGTAAGTAAAAAAGGCCTGATCACCATCAAAGAAAAGAAAAAAGCAGTTCCTGGAAAAGTGGTGGGAGATTTATCCCACAACCGGAAAAAACGGTATCTTCTGGAAGAAGGCCGTCCAGTGCCATTCTTACAGGATCTTGGGGTCATGACTGAAGAGGGAAAAATCGTCCATGCCAGATACGACAAATTCCGGCAGATCAACCGCTTCCTGGAATTTGTGGAAGACATTCTGCCAAGACTGCCCAAAGACCGGGAAGTCACCATCCTGGATTTTGGCTGCGGAAAATCCTATTTGACCTTTGCCATCTACTATTACTTAAAAGAGCTGAATGGCTTTGACGTGCGGATTATCGGTCTGGATCTGAAAGAAGACGTGATTGAAGAGTGTAATCAGCTGGCAGAAAAATATGGCTACGAGAAACTGACCTTCTTAACCGGCGACATTGCATCCTACACCGGAGCGAATGAGGTGGATATGGTAGTGACACTTCACGCCTGCGATACTGCCACCGATTATGCCCTGGAAAAAGCAGTCCAGTGGAAT
This sequence comes from uncultured bacterium, assembly GCA_905214955.1. Classification (GTDB taxonomy): domain Bacteria; phylum Bacillota; class Clostridia; order Lachnospirales; family Lachnospiraceae; genus Limivivens. Next base: position 33,709 of record CAJMON010000008.1, on the reverse strand, counting down.
GCAAAAGTCATCCTGTCCGTGCCCTGCTGCCAGCATGAGCTGAACCGCCAGATTCACTGCGAAGCCTTGGAGCCGGTATTAAAATACGGCATTTTAAAAGAACGTCTGGCAGCCCTGGTGACAGACGGCCTGCGGGGAGCCAAACTGGAAGAAGCCGGATATCAGGTACAGCTGCTGGAATTCATCGACATGGAGCACACACCCAAAAATATTCTTATCCGTGCTGTAAAAACCGGAAAGAAAAAGCCGGAAAAAGCCAGGAGCTATGAAACATGTACCAGACTTCTGGGAGTAGATCCCCTGATCGGCCATCTCCTTTCAGAAAAGGAGGAGCAGACCTTATGAAAAAAGGAAAAATCGGACGCATCCTGCTGAAAATCGTTGTGCTGGTTCTGGTTTTTGCAGGTGCTTTTGTGGTATCCACGAGGATTTTGAACCAGGAAAATGGAACTACTTCTGAAGCCATGGAAAATGCCACCCTTCCGCTGGTGTATATGCTGACGGATGGGACTCCGTACAACACCCTCCACGGCTACAAAAATCCCATGACTGTGACAGCCACCAGAGATACCCTGACGCCGCTGAACAGTGACCAGACCCTGGACATTCAGATCGTTCCTTATGACAATGAGATCGGGGATATTACCTTTGAGGTACTTTCTGCGGATGGAACGGAGTCTTTGGAAAACACAAAAGTCACCAAAATGACAGAGGAAAGTAATGTTATCAATGCCACCTTGGAAATGCAGCATCAGATGCTGATTAACACTGAATATGTGCTGAAACTTCAGGTCATGACAGGAGACATTCCTATCTACTATTACACCAGAGTGATTTTTGAGGATAATCTGCACACCAAAGGATATCTGGATTTTGCCATGGGATTTTATGAAAAAACCCTTACCGGTACCGATCTGGATACTCTTGCGGCTTATATTGAGCCGGATGAGACTGGAAACAATGCCAGCCTTGCCCATGTGGACATCCACTGTACCATGGATCAGATTTCCTGGGGAGATTTAGGCCCACAGGTGTATTATAAGCCAGTGCCCAGCTTAAAAGAAGTCAACAGCAACACAGCCACCATCCGGCTGGACTATATGGTGACAGCAGACAGCGGGGATGGAAAAACAGAATATTACAAAGTTTCCGAGTATTACCGCCTTCGGTATACGGAAGAGCGGATCATGCTTCTGGATTTTGAGCGGGATGTGAGCCAGATGTTTGACCCGGAAGCAGATGTGCTGACAGAAAAAGGCATTGACCTTGGCATCAACAGCCGGGATATTGAATACAAAAACGATGCCGGAAACCGGTATTTCGGATTTGCATTAAATGGAACTCTGTGGCTGTTTGACAGCTCTGCCAGCAGAGTAACGCAGGTGTTCAGCTTCCCGCAGGAGAGTGGTTCTGATGTGCGGGACACCTACGGCCAGAATGACATCCAGATTATCAATATTGATGAAAATGGAAACATGTACTTCCTGATTTGCGGTTACATGAACCGGGGAGCCCACGAAGGAGAGTCCGGCGTGGCATTGTATTATTTTGACGCTTCGGTATCCAGCGTGGAAGAATGTCTGTTTGTGGATACCAAACAGAATTACGAGCTGCTGAAAAAAGACGTAGATTCTGTTTCCTACGTTTCTTCCGACAGAAATCGTTTTTATCTGTGTGTAGAAGGAAGTATTTACGGCATTACTCTGGATACCAGACAGATCAATACCGTGGCGGAAAATCTCCGTTCCGACTGCTATGTATCCTCCAGCTCCGGCCGTTACCTGGCCTGGCTGCAACAGAATGAGCCGTACAATTCCAACAAAATCACTGTGCTGGATTTTGATACTATGACCACAAAAGAGATTTCCTGTGGAGACAGTGAGCGCATCCGTCCATTGGGATACATGGGTGAAGACCTGGTTTACGGCGTGGCAGATGCGGCAGACATCAGCACCGAACACGAAGGAAATGAAATCTTCCCCATGAAAGCCGTTTACATTGCCAATGGAACTGGAGAAACGGTAAAAAACTATCAGGCTTCCGGTTACTATGTCACAGGCATTACTATCGAAGAAAAACTTATTACCTTAAAAAGAGCTGTCAGACAGGGCAGCACTTTCGTGGAGGAGGACGAAGATCACATTGTCAGCAGCACTGCAGATGAAGAAAACGCTTACGGACTGACTACCCAGGATGTGGACAAACACCAGACAGAGATCATTCTCCGAGTGGGAACGCCCCTGAAAGCAGGCCGTGTGCCCCAGATTGTCCGGAGCCGCCAGGTGATTTACGAAGGCTCCAAGATCGTTTCCTTAGAGAACAGACAGAGCACAGAAGAACTGTATTATGTGTATGCCAAAGGAAAGCTGGACAGCGCTTATACAGCCATCAGCCAGGCGGTAAAGAGGGCAGATGAAGAATATGGCGTTGTGGTGGACAGCAAGAATTGGCAGAATATCTGGGAGCGCGGAAACAAAGATACAAAGAAGCGGCTGGATACCAGCAGCCTGCCCTCCATCATCAGCCAGGGATCCCTGGATACTTCTGCATGGAAAGACATGTTTGGGGACCAGGCACTGGATCTGACAGGCTGTACCCTGGATGCGGTATTGTATTACGTTAGTGAGGGGACTCCGGTAGTGGCGAAGACTCCGGTGACGGAAGAATTCCCAAGCGGTGTGGTAGTTATTGTAGGATATGATGAGTACAACACCATCCTGTTAAATCCTGGCGAAACCGAGACCTTCTATTATGCTTCCGACGACAGTACCGATATTTTCGAAGAAGCAGGAAATGTCTTCCTGACCTACTGGGACCCGATTTCAGATTAAAAAAGATTCAAAAAGGCTTCCAGAAAGCACCGAAGTGCTGGATGGAAGCCTTTTTGAATGTAGGAATTGTAATGAAAAACGAGAGTGTTTAAGTTTCTGCAGCAGCCAGGCACCGCTTCCGAAAGAAGGAAATGCCATAACAAAAGATCTGGTCGTAATCATCTGCAAAGCTGCTGGTATACTTACGATCCTCGATTTGGAGAAGGGCTTTCTGGCAGTCAGATTCCATATTTTTTAGGGTTTTGGAGCATTTGACTTCGAAAACAGCCACGCAGCTGTTTAGTGGATCGTATACCACAATATCACTGCGGCCTTCTCCGTGTTCTTTATTAGAATCGACGACATATCCGGCACCGGTGAAAATGCCTGCAAGGAAAGCATGATAAAAGTCTTCATGGTAATCATGGTAGCTGATGGTACGGCGCAGAAGAGAGGCCATTTCTAAGGTAAGTTTCTGCGGATCGGCGTTCCAAACAGCATCGAGAAGAGCGGTCTTGTTCCAGGTTTTTGCAGAGTCCTGAAACCATTTCAGAATGGTAGTTTCAAAAATTTCCTGAATTTCCGCATTAGGAATGGTCAAAGCGAAAATATCCTGGGGCAGAGGAGAAGCCAGAGCAGATGCAGGAAGCTTTGTCAGGTAGCCGGTCAGATACAGGATGCTCCATAAATTTTCCTCAGAGGAATGCAGGTAATCATAAGTCAGGTTTTCGTCAATGGACTGGAGAATATATCCACCGGAGAGCAGAGTCTCCAGTTTTTGTGTGATAGCAGGTCCAGAATGATCAATAAAGGAGCGTATAATGGCATTATCGCTGGTATTTTTCCAATAACCGGCAGGAAGTATATGCGGATTTCTCTGCAGATCGCGGAGGTAGTTGATCACATCCCAGGGACAGTAAACATCGAATTCCCCAAAGTGATAGCCGTCATACCAGCGTTTGATAGAAGAAGCGGCTTTTGAGGCATTGGCATCTTTCAAAAGGCGGTCAACCTCTTTTTGAGTGAAGCCAAAATATTCATTCAGCCGGGAGCTGGAAATGGTATCAGAAACAAAGTTGTTGGTTCCCGTAAAAATGCTTTCCTTGGCGATTTTCAGACAGCCTGTAATCACAGCAAAACCAAGGGAAGGATTGTCTTTTAAAGCAGTACTCATCATGGTTTTGATAATTTCCAGCATCTGGGGATAATAGCCGTGGTTGCTGGCTTTTGCGAGCGGAACATCGTACTCATCTAAAAGCAGGATCACAGGTTTTTGATAATACTGGTGCATCATCCGCATAAGCAGACTTAAGGAACGTGAAAGCTGCGTGTGGGTTGCCTGGGATGTTTTCAGCAGGAGAAAAATACGTTTGTCATCGGAATCAATGCGGTCACAGTCACAAAGATACGTAAATTGCTTATAAAGTTCTGAAATCTGAGTTTCCAGCTGGCTGTATGCATTCTGAAAGGTAAGACCGTCAATGTCTTTAAGAGAAAGGAAAATAGCCGGGCACTGATTCATCCATTTTTGACATAAGGATGGAGAAGAGGTAATTTCAAGGCCTTCAAACAGTGCACGGCTGTCTTTTCGAATATCAAAAAAATTTGCAAGCATACTCATCCCAAGCGTTTTTCCAAAACGCCTGGGACGTGTAATCAGGGTAACTTCAGCAGAAGATTTCTCGAGAAGTTCAGAAATGAGTCCGCTTTTATCAACATAGTAGTAGTGGTTAGTACGGATTTTTTCAAAATCAGAAATACCAACGGGAAAATTGATAGACTGCATATCCATATCTGTCGTCACTCCTTTTGAAAAATGAAAAGATTAGGAATTCTGCGTATCGTTCTCGTCTTCGGTTTCAGAATGGACTTTCTGAACCCGGACTTTTTCAATCCGGCGTTCATCCATTTTTACAACGGTGACTTTATAGCCATCGCTTACAAAAGAGTCCCCTTCTTTGGGGATACAGGCCAGGACTTCCATGACCCATCCACTTAAGGTGTTGACATCCACTTCTTTTTCGATGCCAAGTTCTTCAAAAACATCATCAATGCTGGTAGAACCGGCCATCAGATATTCCTCATTGGAAATTTTTTCAATCTCGGTGACAACCTGGTCGTGTTCATCCCAGATGTCGCCCACCAGTTCTTCTACAATATCTTCGATGGTGACAAGACCTTCGGTACCGCCGAACTCATCAAGGATGATGGCAATGTGGGTCTTGCTGGCCTGGAGTTTTTTCAGAAGGGAACCGATTTTCATGGTCGGTGTGATGAAAAGCACAGGCCGGACGATCTCTTTGATGGAGCGGTCCGTATTATAAATAAAGTTGTGGAAATCTTTCTGGTTGATAATACCGATGATGTGGTCGATATTTTCTTCATAAACCGGAAGTCTGGAAAATCCGGTATCCAGGAAAATTTTCGCAATCTCTTCTTTGGATTCATCCAGGGAAACACTGACAATATCCACACGGGGCGTGTAAATATCAATACTTTCCAGATCCATAAACTCAATCGCGCTGCGGATCAGTGTGCTTTCTTCGGCATCAATGCCGCCGTCCTGTTCCGCTTCTTCTACAATGGTCATCAGCTCTTCATCGGTCATGGCGCGGTCGTCCCCGTCCTTTTTAAAGAGTCTGGTGAGAATCTTTTTCCACTGGGCAAAGATCCAGGTAACCGGGGTCAGCACAACCATCAGGACACGGATAATAGGAGCGGAAAACATGGCAAATGATTCCGGGGATTCTTTGGCAATGCTTTTTGGGGAAATTTCACCGAAAATCAGAACCAGAACAGTGGTTACCAAAGTAGATGCAGTGGTACCGGTGGAGCTGCCCAGCATTTTCACAAACAGAAGGGTAGCAAGGGAGGAAAGCAGGATGTTCACCAGGTTGTTTCCAATGAGGATGGTGGAAAGCAGCGTGTCGTAGTTATCGGAAAGCTTCAGTGCCAGGGCAGCAGATTTGTTTCCCTTGTCAGCCATAGTCTTCATACGAGCATGATTCATAGTCGAAAATGCAGTTTCCGTTGCAGAAAAATAGCTGGAGCAGACCAGGCAGGCCACGATGATAACCAACGAGACAGAGTCATCGGACATAATAAATATATACCTCTCTTTCAAATCGTACGATGCCAGGGATTGTGGAAGTACGAAGTACGGAACAATCTGTAAGGCATTTTTTATTGTACAGTCATAAGTGTATCTTTTTTATTATAGAGGATGGGGCGCCTGCTTGTCAATCAATCAGAAGGACTTTTCCTCTATAACTTCTTATCCCATTTGAATCTGCGGTAGCACAGGAAGATCAAAAGACTGCATAAAGCCCATCCGGCAGGGTAGCCAAGGGCGATGGGGATGATGGAGTCGATGATATGGGATACCACAAACAGGTAAATCTGCCGGAAGACAACAAAACTGCCAAGCATAATAAACATGGGGCTTTTGGTGTCGCCTGCACCCCGGAGAGTGTTGGAATATACCTGGTTGACACAACACAGGATATAAAACGGAGAAAGCAGGTACAAGAACAGAGTTCCATAGCGGATGACTTCGGTTTCCTGGTTGAACAAATACACCATCTGAGGAGTAAAGATAAGCAGCGGAATCATCATGACGATGGTGACAAGCTCGGAAAGAAGAAAAGCAGTACGGGCGCCTTTCTTTGCACGGTCAATCTGCCCAGCTCCCACGTTCTGTCCAGTGAAGGTGGTAGAAGCAAGACCGACACTCATCATGGGCAGCATCATAAACTGGTCGATTTTCATACAGGCACTCCAGCCAGCCATAACGTCGGATCCAAAGACGTTGATGTAGGACTGAACAAATACATTAGAGATGGAAGTCACCATCTGCTGAATGGCAGAGGGAAGTCCAACCCCCACAATACGTCCAAGCAGTGTCCAGTCCATGGAAAGATGGTTCCAGCAGATCCGGTAAGGACCGTCAGAACGGGTCAGCACCACCAGGGTAAGAATAGCGGAGAAAAACTGGGCCAGAATGGTAGCCAGCGCAACACCTTCAATGCCCATGCCAAAGCAGATCACAAACACAAGATCCAATATCGTGTTGACACAGGCGGAAAAAATCAGGAAATACAGAGGATGCCTGGAATCTCCCACAGCCCGGAGAATCCCGGAACCCATGTTGTAGAACATCAGACCGGAAGCACCGGCAAAATAAATCCGCAGGTAGGTTTCAGACTGGCGGATCACATCTTCAGGAGTGCTCATCATGCGGAGCATATAGGGAGTCATGAAGATGCCTAGAATGGTAAAAAGGATGGAAAGAACCAGAGTCATGAGAAAGGTGGTGCTGACGGTACGGCTCACCTTTTCGTGTTCTTTGGCACCATAATACTGTGAAATAACCACACCGGCACCAGTGGAAAGTCCCATGAAAAAGCCGATGAGCGAGTTGCAGATGGGACCTACCGATCCCACAGCGGCAAGAGCTTCCTTGCCCACAAAGTTGCCGACGACAATGCTGTCAACGGTGTTGTAAAGCTGCTGAAATAGGTTTCCAGCCATGAGAGGAAGCGAAAATAACAGAAGCTGCTTCCAGATGGAGCCCTGGGTCATATCGCGGGCCTGGCTCTTTTGTGATGTTTTCATTTCTAATCCCCCAACATATGTAAAATAGTCTTCCTTTTGATTGTATCATGAGTTTTTTGTAAAGCAAATACCAATTATTTTGCAAAGTTTTTGTACAATATGACGAAAAAGGCGGCCTGCTTTCACAGACCGCCTCAAAATGTCAAAGCAGATAGGGGATATTCGCAATCTGCTTCGCTGCTTGCTCATAACCGAATAGCTGTTTCACAGCTTATCAGGAGTGGTCTGTACCACTCCTAATACAAGCAAGTCCCTTGCTTAATTCGGTTAAACTGCAAACTGGCTGTTGTACAGCTCTGCATAAAATCCATTTTTTGCAAGAAGGGTATCGTGGGTTCCCTGTTCCACAATGTGTCCGTCTTTCATCACCAGAATCACATCGGCCTCACGGATGGTGGAGAGACGGTGGGCAACGATGAAGCTGGTGCGTCCTTCCATCAGCTGTGCAAAAGCGTGCTGGATTTTCAGCTCGGTACGGGTATCAATGGAAGAGGTTGCCTCGTCCAGAATCAGCATAGGCGGGTGGCACAGCATCACACGGGTGATGCACAGAAGCTGTTTCTGTCCCTGGGAAAGACTTCCGCCGTCCTCGGAAATAACGGTGTCATAGCCTTTGGGAAGACGCATGATAAAGCTGTGGGCGTGGGAAGCCTTAGCTGCCTTGATGATTTCTTCTTTCGTGGCATCCGGTTTTCCCATGATGATATTTTCCCGGATGGTGCCTGCTTTTAACCAGGTATCCTGAAGCACCATGCCGTATCCGGCACGAAGGCTGTGGCGGGTCATGTCGCGGATGTCTGTTCCTTCCACAGAAATGCTTCCACTGTTCACATCATAGAAGCGCATCAGCAGGTTGATGATGGTGGTTTTTCCGCAGCCAGTGGGGCCTACCAGGGCGATTCGCTGGCTGGGCTTTACATCCAGGCTGAAATTCTCAATGAGCTTCTGCGCTGGGGTGTAGGAGAAGGACACATCAGACAGTATCACATTTCCTTTGACATCGGAAAGAACAACTGCATCTTCTTTTTCCGGAATCTGGGGTGTTTCCTCAATCAGGTCAAACACACGGCCTGCGCAGGCAATGGCATTCTGCAGCTCGGTGATGACGCCAGAAATCTCGTTGAAGGGTTTGGTGTACTGGGTAGCGTAGCTTAAGAAGCAGGAAAGCTGTCCTACGCTCATCCGTCCCTGGATGGCTGCAAGGGCGCCTGTCAGGCAGATGCCGGCGTAAGCCACGTTGTTGACAAAACGGGTGCAGGGGTTTGTCAGGGAGGAGAAAAAGATGGCCTGGAGGGAGCATTTCTGCAGACGGTCATTGATCTCGTCAAATTTCTCCAGAGAAGCATCTTCCTGTCCGAAAGCTTGAACCACTTTCTGGTTTCCGATCATTTCTTCAATGAGGGCGGTCTGCTCGCCGCGGGTCTCGGACTGCAGCTTAAACATCGTAAAGGTCTTTTTGGCAATGAAACCGGCCACAAAGAAGGAAAGGGGGGTTACCAGAACCACCACGAAGGTGATGGGAATATTGATGGAAAGCATGAACACAAGGGTTCCAACAATGGTGGCAACACCGGTGAAAAACTGGGTAAATCCCATGAGAAGACCGTCTGCAAACTGATCTACATCGGCGATGACACGGCTTACGATTTCTCCGTTGGAATGCTCGTCAATGTATTTTAGGGGCAGAATTTCGATCTTCTGGAAAGCTTCGTTTCGAATATCAGCCACGATCTGGTAAGTCATTTTGTTGTTTAAGGTGCTCATGATCCACTGGGCAGCTGCTGTAATCAGGGTGCAGACACCGATCTGGACGACAATGCGAAGGACACCTGGAAAGTCTACGTGTCCCTTGGAAACAATCAGGTCAACGGCGTTTCCGGTAAGCTTTGGTACGTAAAGGTTTAATGCGACAGTTAAGGCAGCCAGAAGGATAGACAGGATCAGGTAGATCCGGTATTTTTTCAGATGATGGAGAACCTTGATCAGGGTTTCTTTCTGGCGGGTATTCTTTTTCGGTGCACTCATCTTCCGCTTTCCTCCTTTTTAAACTGTGAATAATAAATTTCCTGGTAAGCAGGGCAGGATTTTAAAAGCTCTGCATGAGTTCCCATGCCAACGGCTTTTCCATCATCCAGAACAATGATCTTGTCTGCGTGCTGGATGGAGGAAGTACGCTGGGAAACGATGAAGACAGCCGGATTGGTGTCAAGTTCCCGGATGGCTTTTCGAAGTCTTGCGTCTGTGGCAAAGTCCAGAGCAGAGGCGCTGTCGTCCAGAATCAGGATTTCCGGATTGCGCACCAGGGCACGGGCAATGGTAAGACGCTGCTTCTGGCCGCCGGAGAAGTTCCGTCCGCCCTGTTCCACAGGAGCTGCGAGCTGGCCGTCTTTGTGTTCCACTACATCCGCTGCCTGGGCAGTTTTCAGGGCTTTCCACAGATCTTCATCGGAAGCATCCGGATTTCCCCAGCGCAGGTTTTCCGCAATGGTTCCTTTAAAAAGAACGGCTTTTTGAAGCACCATACCGATGCGGCCGCGCAGGTCGCTAAGGCCCAGCTTTTTGATGTCTGTGCCGCCGATGAGGATCTGTCCTTCAGTAGCGTCATAGAATCTGGGGATTAAGTTCACCAGAGAAGACTTTCCGCTTCCGGTGCCTCCGATAATACCAATGGTTTCTCCTGGCATAGCGGTAAAGGAAATGTCGGTCAGGGAAGGAGCTCCGGCATCTTTGTAGGTCAGGCTGACGTGGTCAAAGACAATGGCAGGAGCAGTACCGGGAACCTTTGCAGAAACAGAGGAACCGTTTGAAGCTGGGTCTGGCATGGAGGACTGGATGTCTAAAATACCAGCCACACGGTTTCCGCAGGCAATGGCCTTGGTCACGCTGATGATTAAGTTGGCCAGTTTTACCAGCTCTACCAGAATCTGTGACATGTAGTTTACCAGTGCAACCACCTGGCCCTGTGTCAGAACACCGGCATCTACGCGGATGGCTCCGGTGTAAATCAGGGCAATGATGGAGCCGTTGACAATGATGTAGGTCAGAGGATTCATCAGGTTGGAAATTTTTCCAACGTGCTTCTGCAATCCGGTGAGCAGGGTGTTGTTTTCCAGGAAACGTTCCCATTCATCTTCTTCCTTATTAAAAGCACGCAGCACACGGGCACCGGTGAGGTTCTCACGGGTGATGCCAAGAACAGTGTCCAGGCTTGCCTGCACCTTTTTATAAAGAGGCATAGTAATAAGCATGATGCCAAATACCACAACAGACAACAGGGGAATGGCGGCCACAAAGATCAGAGCGGCCTTGGCATCTACGGTAAAGGCCATGACCATGGCTCCGAATACGATGAAGGGGGAGCGCAGGAACAAACGCAGAACCAGGTTGACACCGGACTGGATCTGGTTGATGTCACTGGTCATCCGGGTGATCAGGGTAGAAGTTCCGATGGTGTCCATCTCTGTGAAAGAGAGGGTCTGAATATGTGCAAAGAGCTGATGGCGGAGCTTGGTGGCGAAGCCTACCGAAGCCTTTGCAGAAAAATACTGGGCGGTGACGGCACAGGTAAGTCCGATGAGTCCAAGAGCGATCAGAACGCCGCTCATCTGGATGACATAGCCTTTGCGCCCGCTTCCGATACCGGAGTCGATGATAGCAGCAACGACTAACGGTACAAAAAGTTCGAAGGAAGCTTCTAACAGCTTAAACAGCGGAGCCAGAATGGTTTCCTTGCGGTAGCTTTTCATGAAGACCAAAAGCTTTTTCATAAAAAAATCTCCTTTTCTTGCATTTTGTTTCCGGGTACTTTATGATGAAGATAATCATGGATTTTGACCCAGTGTACGGTATCATTGATATTTCGTCAAATAACTTGTGTAAATTTCCATCTGCTGCGGCTCATTTCTCCGTCTTGCAGACTGAAAATTTCACCTGCGTTATTTGTCTGAAAGTCAATGATACAGTACATCGGCATCTACTGTATCATAAAATCAAACATATGAAAATGATTAGTTTTATATGGAATCCATATAAATAACATATAGAAAGGAGACAGTATGGAACTCAAACAGCTGGCCTATTTTAAGGCCGTGGCAGATGAGGGAACCATTTCCGGGGCGGCAAGGAAGCTGAACATGTCCCAGCCGCCTTTAAGCAGCCAGATGCATTTTTTGGAGCAGGAGCTTGGCTGCGTGCTTTTTGAACGGGGTTCCAGGAAAATCAGGCTGACAGAAGCGGGACGCATGTTTTATGAGCGGGCCTGCGCCATGCTGGATCTGGCACGGTTTACCGCCCAGGAAATGGAAGATTACCAGAAAGGAAAGGCAGGCGCTCTGCGCATCGGCGTAGTTTCCTCTGTGGGAAGCCTGTTCCTGGAAAAATGGATGGTTCCTTTTCACAAAGAGTTTCCGCAGATACGCTATGAAATATACGAGGGAAACACCTACCAGATGTTAGAACAGGTGCGGTCTAATCTGGTGGAAGCAGCCCTGGTGCGGACACCTTTTGAGGCAGGAGAATTAAAAACCATTCACCTTGCAGGGGAACCTATGATGGCTGCCGGGCTGGAACGGTTTTTTGAAGGCATTCCAAAGCCGGAGGGCAAAAAGAAGGGCAGCCTGACTTTAGAACAGCTTGCCGGAAAGCCCCTGATTGTTTACCGCAGGTGGGAGGAAGTCCTTGGCAGAGCCTTTGCAAAAGCGGGAGTACAGCCTTTGTATCTTTGCAAAAACGATGATGCCAGAACGTCTCTGGAATGGGCAGCCGCTGGGATGGGCATTGCGATTTTTCCGGCATCTGCAAAAGCAATGGCGGATAAAAGAAAGGTCCGTGTATACCAGCTTCAGGAGGAAGAGCTGGTTTCCGAAATTTGTGCGGTATACAATCCACACGGGTACATTTCCCTGGCAGCCGAGAATCTGCTGAAAAGGATGGAAGAGGGAAGCACGGCAAAAGCAAAGAGAAAGCGAAAAATGGAGAACGAATAAAGAACACAAAACGAAAGAAGAGAGGAGTCTGCGGGAATTGTCGCTTTTACAGCGACCAGAAAAATGCCAAAAGTCAGTACAATAAATAAACAATATAGGACGATTGTACAAAAGGAGAGGGAAACGATGGGATTTCCACCAATACTCAGAGAAGATCTTGCCCGGTTTCTCAAAGACTGTGAGAAATATCAGGAAACACAAAAACAGGATAAGAAAGGAGAAACATTTTTCGGGCAGCCGTTTTGGAAAGGCGTGTGTCTTTCCGGCCAGGCCACAGGGCTGGATCTGGCAGAATTGTTAAAGGGTGCCGGAGAATCGTTTCACGAAATGTTGTTTCGGCTGATTGATGAGAGTGGAATGACCGATGTGGATGTGTATAAGAGAGCCGGAATTGACCGAAAGCTTTTTTCCAAGATTCGCAGCAACCCGGCGTGCCATCCAAGAAAAAATACGGTGGTAGCACTGGCATTGGCGTTAAAACTGGATTTACAGGAAACGGAAGATCTCCTGGCAAGAGCAGAATATGCCCTGTCCCCTTCCAACAAGGGAGATCTGATCATCCGCTATTGCATCCAGCATGAAATCTATGACCTGATGACGGTGAATTTCGCTCTGGAACAGTACGGGCAGCCTGTCATCGGATAGCTGCAGACAAAAGATGCAAATATGGAAGTAACACAGAAGAAACGGAAGATGTATGCACTGGCAGCAGCAGTGGGAACGTATCAGCAGAATGGTTTTCCAGATCTGCCATGTTTCCAAAAAGATTTAAGCTTGATAGAAACGGCATTGGTTTCGGGCCTCCAGTTTGAAAAGGAAAATATACGGTTCCTGGGAGAAGAAGGAACCGTGACAGTAGAGAGCCTGGTAAGGGCGCTCTTAGAATTTCAAACAATGCTGAGAGAAGAAGACTTATTTGTCTTTTATTTTTCTGGACACGGCTGGAATGGAAATCTGGCATTTACGGACGGAGAGATCAGCCTGGAAAGCCTTCTGCATGTCATGGAAGAGTTTCCGGCAAAGAGCAGGATCATGATTTTAGACTGCTGCTGTGCCGGAGGTTTTGGTGTACTCAAAACAAGAAAAATGAACCTGGAAGAATCCATTCATGGGTTTGTGGGAAAAGGAACCGCTATCCTGGCTTCTGCGGCGGAAAAAGAAGCTGCCTGGCTGGGGCCTGGAGAAGACCACAGCCTGTATACCGGCCTGGTACTGACTGCTATGACGCTGAACCGGAAAGTGCGGAATGGGAAGGTGTTTTTATCCGATATCAGTGAAGAGATCCGCCGCCTGGCAGAGGCGTGGAATACAAAATACCCGGACAAGGTCCAGCATCCCATTTTTCGTTCAGATCTTGGGGGAACCATTTGCTTTTCGATAGAAGAGCCTTGGAAAATGCCAGCGTATGAGCCCAAAAAGATTCATGAAAAACGGAACGGGTATGATATCTGGGCAGTGGAACCTTCCTCTTCTCTGGAAGAAAAACGGCTGGCTGTATTTGTAAAAACACAGGGAATCTGGGAGATACAGGCATTGGCGGAGCTTACCAAAAAAGAAGGAGAACGGCTCTGCATGACAGAAGTGCATTCTGGCTGGCAGATGGAGGAACGGTTTCGAAAAACACCGGCAAGCGTGATCTGGTTTTATTTTGGCCAAGATGAAAGCGATCTGGTGAATCACCGGTATTATGGGCGGAGTATCTGGGCTTTGAATCAGAAAATGCAGGAAAAATATTTCGAAGTGTCTCCAAAAGCAGTGGTGAAACAGGGAGCCTGCGTGATTCTGGATGGAGCTTATCCGGAAATCCGCAGGATTCAGGAAGAAAAAATGGGAGCAGAAGAGTTTTATTTTCAGGGAAGACAGCTGCTGGAAAAGATCACGGCTATGGCAGAAGCCTTACGGTCGGATTTGGAAGAAACGGCCAACCACACGAAGACGCTGGAAGAAGTGAGAAAGCAGTATCAGCCATGGAGCGAAGAAGTCCGCCTGGAATATCTGAACATGACAGAAGATCCCATGGCACCGGCAGCTCTCCATGACTGGTGGGCAGTGGCAGAAGATCTGATAGGAAAAATCCTGGATATCTGGGCACTTCTGGAAAGAAAAGAACCTCTTACGAAACGCCAGGTGAGTCTGATGCGCAGATATTTCCGTGGGTATGACCGGGACCTTGAAAAATTGGAAAAACTGGAAACAGACATAGAAAAAAACTCTGCCCAGTGAGGACAGAGCAAAGTTTACTTATTTATTTCTGTGAAAATAATCTTTCACAGCCAGCAGATCTGGCTGAATACAAAGTGCAAGACTGCGCATCTCATTGGTAGGAGGCAGCAGATCCGGAACCATAATGGTTTTTAATCCTGCAGCGCTGGCAGAGCGGACACCATTGTAGGAGTCCTCAATGCCAAAAGCAGCTTCTGGAGAAATGTCAAGGGCCTGGCAGGTTTTTAAATAAATTTCCGGGTCCGGCTTGCTTTTGGTGATCTGGTCGCCGCCGGTGATAACAGAAAAATAGTCCAGAAGGCCGGCATCGGTCAGTTCCTGTATGACAAGAGAACGTTTTGTGGAAGACGCCAGGGCAAGAAGGGCGTTCTGTTCTTTCAGCCAGGAGAGCAGTTCGACAGCTCCCTTTTTCAGCGGCAGACCGGAAGCGCCAAGGGCAGCAATCCGATCCATGGATTCATCCAGAAAGCGCTCCACAGGAAAGTCGTTTCCCAACTGTTCCAGAAAAGTTTTTACCATGTGGGCACGGTTGGTTCCCACGCACAGAATTAAAAGCTGGTCCATTTTTTCGGCAGAAATGCCATATTCTTCTTCCATGGAATGCCAGGCTTTGCGGCACAGCATTTCCGTATCAAAAATCACACCATCCATATCAAAAATCACAGATAACATATTCTTCCTCCAATATTTTTAGAATGTCAGGATTGCGGAAGTACGAAGTATGGAACAATCCGCAAGGCATCTTTTTATGCGGCAATTTTACTTCAGATTGTCCAATACTGCAACTACTTCTTTTTTGCATTCAACTTTGCCAGATTGTGAATCTGCTTCCGATTGTATACAAGGTGAAGATACATGGCATCCTGGGCACGGACAGGATCGTGTGCGGCAATGGCATTGGTAATGTCCCAGTGAGTTTCGATGGTTTCCATCTGCAGGCGGTTTTCCGTAGATTCCACAAACAGAGGAATGGAGTGGTTGATCACTGGAATCAGGCGGGGCACCACCACATTTTTGCTGCTCATAGCAATGGCTGTGTGAAATTCCATGTCTTTTTTTGTATGGTCCAGTCCCTGTTTTAAGAGAGCTTCTGTCTGGGCACAGAGGGAAGTAATCTTCTGGATATCGGCATCGTCTGCATGGGCGGCAGCCATGGCAGCGATGGACGGCTCCAGGAGAAAGCGGACTTCCAGCAGATCGTGAACCAGCTTCTGCTTATTTTCAATAAAGGTAAATCCTAAAGGATCTTCCGTCATGCCGGGGGAAGAGGCAAGATACGTGCCGCTTCCCTGCTTTACTGTGACAATGTTCCGGGAGACCAGAAGGCGGATGGCTTCCCGGACAGAACTTCTGCCTGCGCCAAGACGGGAGGAGAGGACGGATTCATTGGGAAGCCGGTCTCCGGGTTTTAAGTTTTCTTCTAAAATCAAAGAGATGATGTCTTCTGAAAGTTTCTGGGAAAGGTTTTTTTCTTCCATACTCAGCCCCCTATCCTGTATGAGTAGTTTGATTAAAATAGTCGGATGACTTTCTTTTATGATAAAAGAGAATGTGTCTAAAGTCAAACTGGGATTCTATACAAATTTTTAAGAAAAATATCAGGAAAAATGCAATATTGATTTACAAAAACAGGGACGATATAATAAAAACATCAGACCAATAAAAAGAAAAGTCATCAGATGAATTTTGGTGAAACCGATGAGATAGGAGAATCCGATATGGAACTGAAAAGTCAGGAAATGAGAAAACTTGCGCCGGAACTGGACCCGCTTAGAATCGGCACCGGCTGGAAAAAAGAAGACCTTGGAAAAGTCCAGGTCATGATCGAAAGCACCTTTGGAGACAGTCATCCTGGAAGCGGCCATCTGGATATTCTGGTGGAAAAAGTCCGGGAAGGCGTGGTAGAGGCAGGAGGCTTTGGCGCCCGGTACTTCTGCACCGATATCTGTGACGGAGAGAGCCAGGGAACCGACGGCATCAACTACAGTCTTGCCAGCCGGGAAATGATTGCAAATATGATTGAGATTCACGCCAATGCGACACCGTTTGATGCAGGTGTATATCTTTCAAGCTGTGATAAGGGTGTGCCTGGAAATCTGATCGGCCTTGCAAGAGTGAACATTCCTTCTGTGGTGGTGCCAGGCGGGACCATGAATGCAGGACCGAAGATGCTGACTCTGGAACAGCTTGGCATGTACAGCGCAAAATATGAGCGTGGAGAGATTCCGGAGGAAGAACTGGACTGGGCAAAATGCAATGCCTGTCCAAGCTGCGGAGCCTGTTCCTTTATTGGAACAGCTTCCACTATGCAGATCATGGCAGAGGCACTGGGACTGGCACTGCCGGGAAGCGCACTGATGCCTGCCACCAGCCCGGATCTTTTGGATTATGCCAAAGAGGCCGGAAAACAGGCAGTCCGCCTGGCACAGATGGAGCATATGCGTCCGTCAGACATTGTGACTATGGACAGCTTTGAAAATGCCATTCTGGTTCATGCGGCCATTTCCGGAAGTACCAACTGCCTGCTGCATCTGCCTGCCATTGCCCATGAATTTGGCATTGAGATTACGGGAGACACCTTTGACAGACTGCACAGAAATGCCAGATACCTTCTGGATGTACGCCCGGCTGGCAGATGGCCAGCAGAGTGCTTCTATTATGCAGGCGGCGTTCCGGCTATCATGGAGGAGATCAAAGAACATCTTCACCTGGATGTGATGACGGTAACAGGAAAGACGTTAGGAGAGAATCTGGAAGATCTGAAAAAGCAGGGCTTCTATGAGAAATGTGAAAAATGGCTGCAGGAGTTTAACAAACGTTATGGCATTCAGCTTACAAGGGAAGACATTATCCGTCCCTATGACAAAGCCATTGGAACGGACGGAAGCATTGCCATTTTAAGAGGAAATCTGGCACCGGAAGGCGCTGTCATCAAACATACCGCCTGCCCCAGGGAAATGTTCAAATCCATTCTGCGGGCCCGTCCTTTTGACAGTGAGGAAGAGTGCCTGGATGCGGTCTTAAAACACAAAGTCCAGAAAGGGGATGCGGTCTTTATACGCTACGAAGGGCCGAAAGGCAGCGGGATGCCGGAGATGTTTTATACCTCGGAAGCTATTAGCAGCGACAAAGAACTGGGAAAGAGCATTGCCCTGATTACAGACGGACGGTTTTCCGGTGCATCTACCGGACCGGTCATTGGACACTGCAGTCCGGAGGCTGTGGATGGCGGTCCTATCGCACTGGTGGAAGAAGGGGACCTGATTGAAATTGATGTAATAGAACGAAAACTGAATATCATCGGCGTTGCAGGAGAGCGCAAAACCATGGAAGAGATGGATGAAATTCTGAAAGAACGCCGGAAGAACTGGAAACCAAGAGAACCCAGATACAAAAAAGGAGTGTTGAGGCTGTTCAGCCTTCATGCCGCCAGCCCGATGAAAGGCGCTTATCTGGAATATTAAGAACAGAAAACTGGCAGGGGCAGAGCATTTCTGAAAGAAGTGTTCTGTCCCTGTGTGTTTAAGGAGGAAAAACATGAAGATTACAAACATGAAGATTAATCACATTTCCAACCCTCTTGGATACTGGTACCGGACATTGTCAGCATCCTGGAAGGTAGAAGAGGCGAAAGGACAGAAACAGAAGTATGTCAGAATTCTGGTGGCCTTGGATGAGTCCTTTGAAACATTGGTATGGGATTCTGAAAAAAAAGCAGATCTGGACAGCAGGGGAACGTCTGTGGACGTTTCCCTGAAACCACGTACCCGTTATTACTGGAAAGTACAGGTGTGGGATGATGCCGGGGATGCCGGGGAGAGCTGCATCCAGTGGTTCGAAACTGGGCTTATGGAAACTGGATTTCAGGGAATACCCATCACACCGGATCTGGATCCGTCTATCCAGCCAGTTTATGAAAAAACCTTTACCCTTGCGAAAAAGCCGGAAAAAGCCAGACTTTATCTGACCTGCCTTGGGGTGTACGAACTGGAGATCAATGGAGAACGGGTGGGAGAGGAGCTTCTGGCACCCGGCTTTACCGTGTATGAAGATTATGTTCAGTACCAGACCTATGATGTGGGAGCGTATCTGACAGCAGGGGAAAATGTGATCCGCGTTCTGGCAGGAGACGGATGGTACAAAGGACTCTATGGATATCGGCAGAATGAAAAGTACAGAGAAGGAAAAGTTTTTGAATTGCTGGCGGATCTGTATACAGATGATGAGTGTATCTTGTGTACAGATTTATCCTGGAAGGTAAGAAAAAGCCAGATTGTATTTTCCGATCATTATGATGGGGAAATTTACGATGCATGTCTGGACGATTCGGAAGTATTTCCAGTGAAAGAAGGAAAGCTGAAGAAAAATACAGTGAAGGAGCGTTTGGGGGTTCCGGTAAAAGCCATAGAGACTGTGATACCAAAGGCAGTGCTTCATACGTCAGCAGGAGAAACGGTTCTGGATATGGGACAGAATATGGCAGGCTATGTAAGCTTTTTCTGCAGGGAGCCCAAAGGAACTCATGTAGTGCTGGAGCACGGAGAAGTTCTCCAGGATGGAAATTTTTTCCGGAAAAATTACCGGACAGCAAAAGCCAGATATGAGTATATTTCCGATGGCGTTCCAAGAGTGGTACATGCTAGATTATGCTTTTTCGGTTTTCAGTACATCCGGATTACAGGAATTTCGGAAGTGAAAAAAGAGGACTTTACAGGCGTGGTGCTGTGCAGTGCACTGGAAAATACCATGAAGTTTGAGACGGGCCATGCCCTGTTGAACCGGCTCATGAAAAATGTGATGTGGAGCCAGAAAGGGAACTTTATTGATATTCCCACAGACTGTCCGCAGAGGGATGAGAAAATGGGATGGACCGGAGATGCCCAGATCTTTTCGGAGACCGCCTGCATGAACATGGAATGCTATCCGTTCTTCAGAAAATACCTTCATGACATTGCACTGGAACAGAAACATACGGGCGGACTGGTGCCCCAGGTGGTTCCGTCGGTGGGAAGAAATGAGCGGACTTCTGCGGCCTGGGGAGATGCAGCAGTGATCATTCCCTGGCGGCTGTATACCATTTACGGGGATGCCGGGATTTTGAAAGAGCAGTATGACAGCATGAAAGCCTGGATTGCATATATTGACGGAGAAAATGAGAAATATGGAACAAATCCTAATCTGTGGCAGAATGGATTCCATTATGGTGACTGGCTGGCGTTAGACGGCGGCTGCTACCATATGCCTACCGGCGGCACCGATGTCTTTTATGTATCTTCCGCATACTTCTATTATTCTGTAAAAATTCTGGCAAAGACAGCGGAAATCCTTGGAAAACCAGAGGAAGAACAGAGTGCATGGAGGGAGAAAGCAGAGCGCATCCGCCAGGCGATTTACAGAGAATATTTTACCGGAAACGGCAAGCTGGCTATCGATACGCAGACGGCGGGAATCGTGGCACTGTGCTTTGGCATCGTAGGCGGAAAAGAGGCAGAGCTGGTGAAAGAGCAGTTCTTAAAGCGGATGCAGAAAGATGGATACCGGCTGAAAACCGGATTTGTGGGAACGCCCTTCTTGCTGGAAGCTCTCTCCCTATGTGGAAGAGAAGATCTGGCTTACCAGATACTTTTGGATGAAGGCTTCCCGAGCTGGCTGTATCCGGTGACCATGGGAGCCACCACGATGTGGGAGCGGTGGGATGCCTTAAATCCAGACGGTTCCATGAGCGATAACGGAATGAATTCCCTGAACCATTATGCAAACGGTTCCGTGGCAGTTTGGATTTATGAGCATATCGGCGGTATCTGCCAGCTTCCAGGCACTACCGGATTTGCACATGTGGAAATTGCACCCAAGATCCATCCGGGAATCGGAAAAGCCGGCCTTCAGTATGAAAGCGCCTTCGGCACCTGGAAGGTGTCCTGGCATACAGAAGTTGTGGAAAATGGGGAAGAGCTGGTGCTGGAAATAACGGTTCCCTTTGATGCTGAGGCAGAGATCTGTCTGCCTTTTGTAAGGGGCACTGTGCTGGAAAATGGAAAGCCTTTAATGGAGACGGAAGATGTGCTTGTGCGCAAGGCAGGCACCTATCAGTACCGGTATCTGTTAGACAGTGCATGGAGGCCCCACTATTCTATGGGAGACAGTGTGCGCCAGCTGATCCAGAATCCAGAACTGAAAGCCTGGCTGTATGAGAAAGTGCCCATGCTGCAGAAAGTGGATGGAGCAGAAATCCAGAATATGACATTGGAAGAAATGAGCAGACTGCCGTTCTTCTTAGGGATTGGCACAAGACTGGGACTGGATGCAAAGACACGGGAAGAAATCAAAGAACATATTTCAAAAATAGAAGTATCCTTTTCCTAAGTGGATGCCGTCTGCTACAATGCGGTGATCCAGGAACAGAGCATGGGAATCCATTATAATGTAGGAAAGAGCGTTCTGGACTATGTGAAAAACCGGGAAGATTTTACATTTCAGGACGGATTTGCAAAATTTCCAAGACTGCCAGGACTTGGTGTGGACGTAGATAAAGAACTGGTGCTTCAGGAAAATCAGAATCCCCACCATTGGAAAAATCCGGTATGGAGACATGGGGACGGATCTATTGCAGAGTGGTAAAAGAAAGAGATGCCATGTGAATTGTGTCGTGCTTCGTACTCTCACAATTTGCCCCGATATTCGCATATCGCGAAGCTGACGCTTCAATTTTATGTCTACGCTCCGCTTCAGTTGGTGCAAAACGAACATCCACTGGATGTTCGTTTTGCACCATATTGGGGCGGGGCATAAAAAATTCTTTTTTTAAAGGGAAATGATTCCAAATTTCCATGTACGATCCTCTATTTGACAGTTATAATAAAGCCATCTTAAGAAAGTAAACGGCCGGGAGTCTTTCAAAAAAATAGATTACGTATATGGAGGGTTTGAAAGATGAAGAAAAAGATAACAGCACTGTTTATGGCAGCACTTACGATTTCCTCTGCATCTGTGGGATATGCACAGGAAAATACCGAGCAATCTTATGAAGGCGTGACACTTCAGATTGCACACAGCGTGACAGACAGCAATGCGGATTCTTTCCAGGCAGAGTTTGATGCATTTGAAGAAAAATATGGATGCACCATCGAAGTAGAACGGCTTTCCAGCGATGCCGATGAAATGGAAAGTGTGATGCAGGTGCGGGCAGCGACTGGAAATCTGCCGGATATCTGGCTGAACTCTGTAGGCGCAAAGCTGGAAGCTATGTCTCCCGATGAAAACTGCTATGATCTGTCAGGAGAAGCATGGATCAAGGAGCGGGTAAACGAAGCATATCTGGACATTGTCACAGATTCTGACAGCGGTGCCGTGTATGGAATTCCGTCAAGGCCGTCTAATGTGGCAGGTGTTTTCTACAACAAGCAGGCATATGAAGATCTGGGACTGTCCATACCGCAAACCTGGGAAGAATTCCTTGCAAATTGTGCAGTGATCCGGGAAAAGACAGACAAAGATCCGGTAATGTCTCAGTACAGCAACGCTTCCGGTGCTCAGATTTTATTCCTTTCTCAGTATTACTACGTGCAGGAAGAGGATCCGGATTTTGCAGAAAAATATACCAAGAAAGAAATTGAACTTCATGAATCGGATGCCTATATGCGTGGTTTGACCAAGATGTATGACATCTGGGAGAAAGGCTATCAGAATGACAATCCTCTGGAAATCAGCTGGGAAGATGCAGCAAAAGCAGTATCCGAGGGAGGCGCTGTCCATATTTTCTGTAGAACCAACATTATGTCAACCGTGGCAACGGTAAATCCGGATGCCATTGAAGAAATCGGATTTTTCCCGCTGCCGGATGAGTCTGCAGAGGTAAGAGGCGTGGCAACCTGGATGCCGGAAGCATGGTGCATGAATAAAAATTCTGAAAATACCGAACTGGCATTAAAGCTGTTAGAGTATCTGACCACAGAAGAAGCTGTGGATGAATACTGTACCAAGACCACTCCCACAGGCGCATTTATGTTAAGCGGTGTGGAACTTCCAGACGATGTCAGTGGAGCAGTGAAAGAAGCACAGAGCTGGGCACAGGAAGCGTCCACTCCGGTTATGGAATATTTCTGTGACATCAAAGGCTCCAACATGGCTACCATCCTGACCATGGTAGGAACCGGCGAGTATACACCGGATGAAGCGATTTTAGAAATTGAATCTGACAATGCTATTGATGCACAGCAGAAAGGCCTGGAAGGCTGGTAAAATGCAAAAAAAGAGAGGGGCCGCAGAAGCTCCTCTTTTTTTAGAAAAGGAGGATTTTATGAGCCGGATTGAAAAAAAAGTATATACAGGCTGGCTGGCCGTGCCGGGAATCTTGATTTATGTGCTGATCTTTGTGATTCCTACCTTTGCGTCTTTTTATTTTTCCATGACCACATGGAACTTAAAAACATCGGTGTTTACCGGATTTGATAATTTTATTACCTTTTTTACTATGACCAATACCAAAGCTTCTCTGGCCAATACTGCCGTGTATGCATTCTGTACCTGCGCAGCAAAGGTGGTATTTGGGCTGCTCATTGCCCAGTATCTGTGCGGAAAAGCCAAAAGTGCCGGTTATTTAAAAGTGGTATTGTTCTTCCCAACGCTTCTTGGAAATGTAGTCGTTGCCATTGCATTTGAAAAGATTCTGGCGTCCGGAGGTATTGTGAATCAGTTTCTTGGAATTTTGGGTATTGGCCCGGTGAAATGGCTGACATCTTCTGCATGGGCCATGTTTACCTGTATTCTGGTGGATATCTGGAAAGGCATCGGAACGGCCATTTTGATTTATGTGGCAGGAATTAGTGCCATTCCGACTACCTATTATGAGGCAGCTGCTATTGATGGAGGCAGTTCTGTCCAGATTTTTAGGAAAATTACGCTGCCCCTTCTGGTGCCTACCATTAACACGGTTCTCACCCTTTCCCTCATTGGAGGACTTCGGACCTATGACCTGATTTATGCTATGACAGGAGGAGGCCCTGGATATTCCACAGAGGTGTTAGGCTCCGTAATCTATAAACTGTTCTCAAGAGGAAACTATGGCATTGCTACAGCGGGATATGTCATTATGTTTGTAGTTGTTTCCGTGATTGTATTTCCGCTGAATTCCTTTGTGGCGAAAAAGGAGGCAGAGCTGTAATGATAAAGAAGAAAAACAGAGCCTTCCAGATGTTTGAAGTGGTGCTGGTGTTATTGACAGTTGTGACCCACTGGCTGATTTTTTATTTTATTCTCATCAATTCCTTTAAAACCAAAACAGAGGCTTCTCAGTTAAGCTTGGCATTTCCCAAAGAGTGGAACATTGCAGAAAACTATGCCTATATTTTTCAATATGGAAAAGGTGCTTTTTTCCAGGCATTTAAAAACAGCCTGATTCTTACTTTCTGGTCTATCCTGATTCTGGTGCTGGTTTCTTCCATGACAGCCTTTATTATGCAGCGGCGAAGAGGTCTGTTCAGTGCCATTTCGGATAAACTCATTGTTGCCGGACTGATTGTGCCTGCATCCATTATCCCTACGTACTGGATGTTAAACAAGCTGCATGTGGCCAATACACTGACGGGACTGATTCTGGTAGAAGTGGCAACGCTGTTTCCATTTGCAGCTATGATGTACAAAGGATTTATTGCAACTCTGCCAAAAGAAGTGGATGAGGCGGCCATTGTGGACGGGTGCGGCCCGCTGACCTTGTTCTTTCGAATTATTTTTCCACTGCTGAAGCCAATTACTGCTTCGGTGGTGATTTTAAGATCCATTGTGGTGTATAATGATTTTCAGAATCCTCAGTATTACATGTCCGGGTCCAGCAGTCAGACTGTCCAGCTGTGTATTTACGAACTGAAATCGGCGTTTGATACGGATTATGGACATTTGTTTGCAGCCATTGTGGTGGTTTCCATTCCACTTGTTGTCATTTATGTGATTTTAAACAGACAGATGATGGAAGGAATGACCTCCGGAGCTGTAAAAGGATAAAAGACGGGAGAAAGGAGAAGAAATATGGGTAAAGAAAAAACAGTGGGTGAGGAGTTTGAAAAACAGTTTCAGAATCCATCAGGCAGATTTCGGGGAGCTCCCTTCTGGAGCTGGAATGGAAGGCTTGTGCAGGAACATCTGAAAAAGCAGATGGACGATTTTAAGGAAATGGGATTCGGGGGATTTCACATTCATTCCAGAATCGGCCTGCAGGAAGAATATCTGGGAGAAAAATTTTTAGACAGCGTGGAATTCTGCAGAAGTTATGGAGAAAGTTTAGGGATGCAGACCTATCTCTATGACGAAGACAAGTGGCCTTCCGGATATGGAGGAGGCCGGGTGACAAAGAAGGAAGAATACCGTGCCAGATATCTGCTGTTTTCTCCGTATTTTCATGAAAATGGACATTATGACCGGAAAATTCCTCAGGAAAACCGGCTGACGAAAAATGGTGATCTGATGCTTCTGTATCAATATGAAGTAAAGACAGAGGATGGAAGGCTTTTGGAATATACCGTATATCCGAAAGAAACGATACAGAAGCCGGTTCCTGGAAAAGAATTCTGGTACGCCTATCTGGTGGTGACGGATCCCCTTCCTTGGTTTAACAATCAGGCTTATGGAGATACCCTGAACAAAGAAGCCGTGGAGGCATTTTTAAAAGAAGGATATGAACCCTATGCAAAAAGACTTGAAAAAGAATTTTCCAGAACCATTCCTTCGATTTTTACGGATGAGCCACAGTTTTCCAAAATGGAATGTATGCACACCATCAAAGAGGCAGAAGAAATCGGAATTCCTTTCACAGAAAGCCTGGAGAGCCGGTTTTTGGAGATTTGCCAGACATCCCTTTTAAAACGCCTGCCGGAGCTGTTCTGGCTGAAGAAAGACGGTTCTATCAGCAGACTGCGTTATCAGTACGGAAACCTGCTGTCAGCGCAGTTTGCAGAAAACTATGCAGGCACTCTGGGGGCATGGTGCGAAGAACATCAGTTGATGCTGGCAGGACATCTTATGGAAGAGAGTCGTTTGGAAAGCCAGTTTCGAAGCGTGGGAGATACCATGCGCTGTTATGCACAGTTTCAGCTTCCGGGAATTGATATGCTGGCAGATGCCAGAGAGTATACCACTGCGAAGCAGGCACAGAGCGTGTCCAGGCAGATGGGAAGAAGCGGCGTCATCAGCGAGCTTTACGGCGTGACCAACTGGAATTTTGATTTCCGGGGGCACAAGCTTCAGGGAGACTGGCAGGCAGCCCTGGGGGTGACGGTGAGAGTGCCCCATCTGTCCTGGATGTATATGGGAGGCGAGTCCAAGCGGGATTATCCGGCACCTATTGACAGCCATTCTCCCTGGTACCGGAAATATCCTCTGATTGAAGATCATTTTGCCAGAGTGAATGTGGCTATGACCAGAGGAAAGGCGGTAGTGCATGTAGGGGTGGTGCATCCCATTGAAAGTATGTTTATGGAATTTGGACCGGAGAAGGAGACCATAGAGAAACGAAGCTTGATGGAGGAACAGTTTCAGAATCTGACTAGATGGCTGCTGTTTGGTCTCCAGGATTTTGATTTCCTTTCCGAAGCGCTTCTGCCGGAATTGTCCAAAGGAGCTTCCGGGGAAGGACTTTGTGTGGGAGAGATGAAGTATCAAATTCTTGTGGTTCCAGAGCTTACCACCATTCGGAAAACCACCCTGGACTGCTTGGAAAGCTTTGGAAAAGCAGGAGGAAAGGTAGTGCTTCTGGGAAATCTTCCGGAATATCTGGAAGGGGAAAAGTCAGAACTGCCCAAAGAAATCCTTTCTAAATTTGAACAGATTGGATTTGAAAAGGACAAGCTTTTAAAAGCCCTGGAACCTGTGCAGGAAGTAAAGATTTTGACAAAACAGGGAATGCCTTCGGAAGATTTGATTTACCAGATGCGGGAAGAGGGGGACAGACGTTTTCTTTTTGTGGTACATGGAACTGGAAAGCCAAAAGAAGAATCCTATGAAATCAGCCTGAAAGGCAACTGGATTCTGAAATGCCTGGATACCCTTACAGGAGAAATACGGGAAATGCCGGGAAATTTTGACGGAACGCACACCTGGTTTGAAGCAGCCTTTTATGCCCATGATTCCATGCTTCTGG
This sequence comes from uncultured bacterium, assembly GCA_905214955.1. GTDB lineage: Bacteria > Bacillota > Clostridia > Lachnospirales > Lachnospiraceae > Limivivens. The sequence goes on along the minus strand of CAJMON010000008.1, from coordinate 6,950 downwards.
AAATGACCAAAAGGATAGAGACCGAAACGAAAGCTCTTTCAAAAGAAGCCAAGAAAGAACGGAAGCTGATTTGTGAGCGGTATCTTCCTTCTGTAACGGCATATCATCTGGAGGAAGATAATGTCCTTCTTCTGGATCAGGCAAAGTACCGGCTGGACGGAGGAGAATGGAAAGAAAAAGAAGAAATTTTGAAAATTGATGATAAAATCCGGGAACAGACAGGGTATCGGAAACGGACAGACAGCTTTCCACAGCCCTGGATCAGCCGGGAAGGAAATCAAAAAGAGCATCTGGTGGAACTTTGCTTTGCCATCCAGGCGGAAACAAAAATAGAAGAGGTTTTCCTGGCTTTTGAAGGAGATATGGATATCCGGATTTTTCTGGATGGAGTGGAGAAACCGTGGACACCAGGAGCGTGGTTTGTGGATGAAGTGATTCATAAAATCAAACTGGGTGATCTGGAAGCAGGAAGCCATGAACTGAGGGTGGAAATGCCCTTTGGGAATTTGACCAACCTGGAATGGTTCTATCTGCTTGGAAAATTTGGAGTAACGGTATCCGGGGATGTGTGTACGCTGACTCCCTCCCAGGAACAGATCGGTTATGGAGATGTGTGCAGCCAGGGCCTGCCGTTTTACGGAGGTTCGCTGGTATATGAAAACGAAATCATTGTGCCAAAGGGAATCATGGAAATTGAAGTGGGAGAATACGAAGGAGCCCTGACAGAAGTTTCCATAGATGGCGGAGAATGGAAAAGTGTGGTATTTGCTCCTTATACAAGGGGTCTGGGAGAAGTGGAGGCAGGGACGCATACCTTACGCATCCGTTGTTACGGGACCAGAATCAATACCTTTGGACAGCTTCACAACTGCAATCCAAAGGAAACGTATTTTGGCCCTACCACCTGGAGAACTACCGGGAAAAACTGGTGTTACACATACCGGCTACATCCATGGGGGATTTTAAAAGCACCCGTGATTCGAATGTACCGATAAGAAAGGATTTGAGGGATGAAGAAGAGAAGTTTTGCAAGAAGTCTGATGATTTCTTATTTTTGGATTGCGGCGGTGCCTCTTTCCATTGTACTGGGATTTTTCTTTGTAAAAACTACAAAAAGTTTTATGGAGAATGCCAGGCAGGAGGCAGAAGCTTCTGCAAAACTGATCTCCTCCCAGATTCAGTCGCTGGTGGACAATATGTCTTTCCTCAGCATTCATCTGGTAAACAACATCATGTATAATGCAAAAAGCCTGAATTATCCTGGAAATTCGCTGATTCAGGAGGAAAAATATTATTCAGAAATTCAGGCAGAATGCTGCTCGTATGCTATTCAGTCGTCCCTCTATCAGGTGGTATTTTTTACCGACCGTGGCTATTATATCACAAGCAATGATTATAACATTGCATACAACAGCCGGTATCGTCTGTCGGAGGAGGAGCTGGAAAAAGCACAGTGGAGAGAACTGGTCCGCCATAATTTTGGACGAAGTGTCCTGCTTCCCACAGACACACAGGTTCCTCTGGTGAAGGAAACGATGTTGACACTGGCACGGGCAATCCGGGACCCAGGAAAAGTGGTGGGATATCTGTGCGTACAGGTGGACATGGATGCTATCGAAGGAATTTTTAAAATCGGTGCGCCTCAAAATGGACAGATCCGCCTGTACGATACTCAGAATCAGAAGGTTATTTACCAAACCTCAGATTTTCCAGAGGCAGATGAGGAAGAAGTGCAGACGCTGAAAAAGGAATATCTGATTACCGAGCTGACGGATCAGAATGGGATCGAGGTCTTTTTTCTTTCACCTAAAAAAGAGATTTATAAAGATGTCATGCAGGAAGTCCGTATTCTGATTGCAGAAGGGGCAGGGCTTCTGATTCTGACTATCTGGGTCATGCGGTATTGCACCAGAAAGATGACGAGAGCGCTGAAGCTGCTCACAGATCAGATACAGAACACCACATTGGAAAATCTGGATGTGGAAAGCCAGTCAGAACATGAAGCAGAGTACGATGAGATTCAGTATTTGTACGATGGCTACCGGGAAATGCAGAAAAGGCTGTGCAGGATGGTAAGACAGCAGGTGGAAAATGAAACGCTGAAAATCCGGGAACGCTTAAATTCTCTTCAGGCCCAGATCAATCCGCATTTTCTATATAATACTCTGAATGTGATTGGCATTATGGGAACGGAGAGCCACAATCCGGATATTTATGATGCCTGCAGACGGCTTTCTTCCCTGATGCGGTATGCCATTGCGGACAAAAACGGAAGAAACAGTATCATCGGATGGGAAATCGAGAACATTACGGACTATCTGGAGCTGATGAAGCTGCGGTTTGAGCACCGGGTGGAATATCAGGTGTTTTGTGAAGAAATGTTGAAAAATACAGAGATCCCCAGACTGATTTTTCAGCCGTTTGTGGAAAATGTGTTTGAACATGGGTATGACCGGACTCACAAAAAACTTTTGGTGCAGATCGTCTGTGAAAAACGAGGAGAGACCATCTGCCTGCGCATTCAGGACAATGGACAGGGAATGCCGGAGGAAGCACTAAAAGAGCTGAAACAGGAAATAAAAGATGCAATGCAGCAGGAATCACGGATTCAGATGAGAAAAATTTCGTACGGTATCGGAGTGGAAAATACCCTGCTTCGGATGCACCTGTTTTTTGGAGAACGGTTTGGATTTGAACTGCAAAATCAGGAGAATGGAGGGTTTTGTGTGATCATGGAGATCACAGAAGGGAGTGGTATGGAACATGAAGGACTTGAAGATCTGGATTGTGGAAGATGAGCCGCCCATGGCCAGATTTATCCGGTCATTAGCAGAGGCGGAGGAAGGCTTCTGTGTTACCGGAGTGTTTGAAAGTGCCGAGGAGGCGTGGCGCTGCTTTGAAAAAGGAGAGAAGGCGGATGTGGTGCTCAGTGATATCCGCATGGCAGAAATGGATGGCATCGAACTTCTTGGAAGGCTTCGAAAACAGAACAAGGAGCTGTATCTGGTCATCATCAGCGGGTATCGGATGTTTGAGTATGCCAGAAAGGCCATTCAGCTGGATGTGGAGGAGTATATTACAAAACCCATCGACCCGAAAGAATTTTCCAAAGTTTTGAAAAAGATCTATGCGGAACGGGAAGAACAGGAGCTGAAACAGAAAAAAGCAGAGTTTGAGGAAAAGCTTTCCGAAGCAGACGCGAAAGAACTGGAAGATCTGATTCCAGTGGGAGATTTTGGGCTGTTTAAGACACTGTATCTCAAAGAAGTGCTGCAGAAAGAGGAAGAAGGCGTCCGAAAGAAGGAGAAAATCCTTTTTGAAAAGATTGTGCGGTTTACGGAAAGTGAAATGAACCGGTATTATTCCCTGGCAGAAATCAGCAGCCTGTTTAAAGTAAGCCAGCCTTACATCCGGAAGATTTTCAAAATGTATGCAAAGAGTACGTATAATGAATACCTACTGGAACAGAAGATCGAATTTGCAAAAATGCTGTTTCAGAACAATCCAGAGATCCGCATCAAGGACGTGGCAGATGCAGTGGGCATTGAGCAGTTTTATTTCAGCACAATTTTCAGCAAAAACACAGGAATGACGCCTACTGATTACAAGCAGAAGCTGAAGACCGGCTGACGCTATTTACTTTCAGGGCATCGGATGGTACAATGTCTGTAGAGGAATGAGCAGAACAGAAAGGATTTTTTCAGATGAAGAAGATACTTCTCATTGCGACAGGCGGTACCATCGCATCGAAATATACAGAACAGGGGCTTTCGCCCAAAATCTCAGCTGAGGAGCTTTTGGAGTATGTGCCATCGGCAAAAGAATTTTGTACCATTGATACGGAAGCACCGTTTTCTCTGGATAGCACCAATGTATGTGCGAAGCACTGGACGGCACTGGCGGCATTGATTGAGAAAAAGTATGAGTATTACGATGGGTTTGTGATCTGTCACGGAACAGATACCATGGCATATACGGCGGCGGCCCTGTCTTACCTGATTCAGAACAACCGGAAACCGGTGGTGGTGACAGGAGCGCAGAAGCCCATTGATCTGGCGATTACGGATGCCAGATCCAATCTGCTGGACAGCTTGCGTTTTGCATCCGATCCAAGGTCTCACGGAACTGTGATCGTCTTTGGCGGAAAGGTGATCGCAGGCACCAGGGCAAAAAAAGAATTTTCCAAGAGCTACAATGCATTTTCCAGCATCAATTATCCAGATATCGCAGTGATTCATGATAACCGGATTGTCTTCTACATTGATGACAAAGAGCAGTCCACAAAACTGTTAAAATTCTACCATGAAATGAATGACCGGGTTTTTCTGCTGAAACTGATTCCCAGCATTGATCCGGGAGTGCTGGAGAATCTGGCGAATTCTTACGATGGACTGATTCTGGAATCCTTTGGTGTGGGAGGACTGCCGGATTATGGAAACCACGAGTTTACAAAGGTTCTTGAAAAATGGGTATCCACAGGAAAACTGGTGCTTATGTCTACCCAAGTCACGCACGAAGGCAGTGATATGGGGATTTATAAAGTGGGAAAAACCATCAAAGAAAAATTCCCGATTCTGGAATCCTATGACATGACCCTGGAAGCTGCAGTGACAAAAATGATGTGGATTCTGGCACAGACCAGAGATTTTGAAACATGCCGGGAACTGTTTTATACTACCATCAACAAAGACGTACTGTTTTGATTGAAATCTTCTACCAAAACCTGGATTCTTGTGATATAATAAAAGTAATACCAGCGCGCAATACGAAGTAATTATCATTGAACGTAAAGGAGACGGTATGAAACATGCAAAAGAAGCAAAGCAGGTCAGCCTGACAGAAGGTCCCATCTTAAAAAGTCTGCTGAATCTGGCGTTTCCCATTATGATTTCCAGCTTTCTGGGAACGCTTTACAACATTGTGGATATGGCATGGGTGGGGCTTTTGGGAGCCAATGCAGTAGCTGGTGTGGGGGCAGGCGGCATGTATGTGTGGCTGTCCAGTGGGTTTTCCACTATGACCCGGATGGGAGGCCAGGTATTTGCAGCCCAGGAGCTTGGAAAAGGACGAAGGGAAGAGGCCAGGCAGTATGCCAAGGCCGCTGTGCAGCTGGTGATTTTGATGGGTGTGCTGTACGGAGTAGTATGCCTTGCCTTTACCGATCAGCTGATCGGTTTTTTTCAACTGTCAGATGCAGAATCTGTGGCAATCGGGATTCAGTATACAAAGATCACCTGCGGGCTGATCCTTTTTTCGTTTTTGAATTTCACATTGACAGGACTGTATACAGCTCAGGGAGATTCCCGCACTCCCTTTGTGGCCAACTTTGCGGGAATGGCGGCAAACATTGTCCTGGATCCGCTGTTTATCTTTGGGGCAGGTCCCATACCGGGGATGCAGGCAGCAGGAGCGGCGGTGGCAACGGTCTGTTCCCAGATCATTGTGACCATGGTTCTGGTGGTGTGTACCTTAAAGAGCCGAAAGGATGCAGATAACGAGAATATTTTAAAACACATGTATCTGACGACACTGTGCAAAAAATGGTATTACCGGGAAGTATGCAGGATCGGCATTCCATCAGCGCTGCAGAGTATTGTATACTGTGGAATTTCCATGGTGCTTACCAGAATGGTATCCTCTTTTGGATCTGCGGCAGTGGCAGCTCAGAGAGTGGGCGGACAGATCGAATCTATTTCCTGGAATACGGCTGATGGATTTGGAACAGCCATGAACGCCTTTGCAGGACAGAACTATGGCGCAGGCAAGATGGACCGGGTGAAGAAAAGCTACCATATATCCCTGACTGCTGTGGGAACCTGGGGCTTGATCATTACCGTGGTATTTCTGGTGGCACCAGAGCCAATTTCCAGGATCTTTTTCCACGAAGCGGAAAGTATCCAGGCGTTTACCGGTTATCTGCAGGTAATCAGTGTGTGCGAGGCGTTTATGTGCGTTGAACTTTTAACAATTGGAACCCTATGTGGGCTGGGACTGACCAAATTGTGTAGTGTGGTGAGCATTTCTCTTACCAGTATCCGAATACCGCTGGCGTGGATATTAAGCAGTACCAGTCTGGGAGTGCTGGGAGTATGGTGGGCGCTGAGCCTGTCCAGCGTTGCCAAAGGCTGCATCTTCTACCTGGTATTTCGAAAAAAGAGCAGTGATTTGGCAAAAGACTTGAAAAGAGAGGCAGAAAGTTATGAGCATCAGATTTGAAAAAGTCGGAAAAGAATTTCCAAAATTGGATATGCTGGATGAATTGAACCGGGAGGCTTTTCCGGACAGTGAACGAATTGAAGTAGAACGTCAGATCGCACTGATGGAAGCAGGAAAAACAGTTTTTGTGGCAGCATATGAGGAAGATACTTTTGTGGGGTTTCTGGTGTATGTGCCGGGACCTAAAGAAGAAGTGTTGTTTCCGTTATTTCTGGCAGTGGCCAGGGATAAACGCTCCGAAGGGTACGGAGGCCGGATTTTAAAGCATTTAGAGGACTTATATCCGGAGAGTACTCTGGTTCTGGAAATGGAAGAACTGAACCCTGAAGCGTCCAACTATCCGCAGAGAAAAAGGCGCGAAGGATTTTATCAGAGAAATGGATTTTATGATACCGGATACTGCACCTCCAATCTTGGCGTGGTCTTTACCCTGATGAGTAATCGAAAAGAACTGGATGTGGAAAAATTTAAAGTTGTACTGGATCAGGCCAGGTGCCGGGAATATCAGCCGAAATTTTTTAAGAAGGGTGAAAATCCGGAAAAATAAAGATACCGGTGTGCAGATAGAAAAGCCGTGGTTTCACAGATGGGATGTCATTTGTGAAGCTGCGGCTTTTTTGCAATAGAATGTTTGAAAAGCGTGCAAACGGCTGCTTTTTTTGTTTATTTGTAAAATAGACAAGTGAAAGATTACTAAAATTGTACAAAATGATAGATAAAAAATAAACAAATAA
>CAJMON010000007.1 GCA_905214955.1 uncultured bacterium | reverse complement strand
GCTCATGGCAGCAGCGCCGAACATGGGATTTAATTTCCAGCCAAGAAGTGAGATAAACACTCCGGCGGCAAGCGGAATGCCAATAACATTGTAGCCAAATGCCCAGAACAGATTTTCATGGATGTTACGCAAGGTGGCACGGCTTAAGCGGATGGCAGCAGGCACATCGCTTAAACGGCTCTTCATTAGAACCAGATCAGCAGCGTCAATGGCAACGTCTGTTCCGGCACCGATGGCAATACCGATATCTGCACGGGTAAGGGCAGGTGCATCGTTGATACCGTCTCCAACCATGGCAACTTTTCCCTGTTCTTTTAGAGAACGAATAACGCTTTCTTTTCCGTCAGGGAGAACCCCTGCGATCACTTCGTCCACACCTGCCTCTTTTCCAATAGCTTTTGCGGTGCGTTCATTGTCTCCCGTCAGCATGACTACACGGATGCCCATGTTCTGCATCTGGCGGATGGCTTCCGGGCTGTCCTCTTTGATGACATCAGCCACAGCAATGATTCCGGCAAGTTTTTCCCCGCAGGCAAAGAAGAGAGGTGTTTTTCCCTGTTCTGCCAGACGTGTGGCAGCGGCCTGCATATCAGAGGAAACGGATACTTTGGTACTGATGAAATCAGCGTTTCCACCGTTTAAAACGGTGCCGTTCAGCCGGGCGGTCAAACCATTTCCGGGAAGCGCCTGGAAATCGGAAACTTCATGGAGGGTCATGTGGTCTTCGTTTGCTTTCAGAAGAATGGCTTTTGCAAGGGGATGCTCGCTGTGCTGCTCCAAGGCAGCAGCCATTTTCAGAAGAGATTCGGCATTCATACTGTCAGCAGGAAGAATGTCGGTTACTTTAGGTTCGCCAGAGGTGATGGTTCCGGTTTTATCCAGGGCAACAATATCGACTTTGCCGGTTTCCTCCAGGGAAACAGCCGTCTTGAACAGGATACCATTTTTGGCGCCCATGCCGTTCCCTACCATGATGGCTACCGGAGTAGCCAGTCCCAGGGCGCAGGGGCAGCTGATGACCAGAACAGAAATTCCCCGGGCAAGGGCAAATCCAATGGTTTGTCCTGCCAGGAGCCATCCAAGAATGGTGATAACTGCCAGAGTGATGACGGTGGGAACAAAAATGCCGGATACCTTGTCTGCAATTTTGGCGATGGGAGCTTTGGTGGCTGCGGCATCGCTGACCATCTGGATGATTTGGGAAAGGGTGGTGTCTTCGCCGACACGGGAAGCCTGGCATTTCAGAAATCCGGACTGGTTGATGGTGGCTGCGGAAACCGGATCACCAACAGCCTTGTCCACAGGAATACTTTCTCCGGTCAGGGCAGATTCATTTACAGCGCTGGCACCTTCCAGGACAAATCCGTCTACCGGAATGTTCTCGCCTGGGCGTACCACAAAAATGTCGTCTTTTTTTACCTGTTCAATGGGAACAGTAATTTCCTGTCCGTTCCGGAGAATCACAGCGGTCTTGGGGGCCAGTTTCATCAGTCCTTTTAACGCATCTGTGGTGCGGCCTTTGGAACGGGCCTCCAGCATTTTTCCAACGGTGATCAGGGTCAGGATCATGGCTGCGGATTCGAAATAAAATTCATGCATGTAAGACATGACAGCTGCATCATCCCCGTGTACCTGTGCATAGGTCATGGCAAACAGGGCATAGGTACTGTAGCCGAAAGCGGCGGTTGAGCCAAGGGCTACCAGAGTATCCATGTTTGGCGCTTTATGCCACAGGCTTTTGTAGCCGCTGATGAAAAATTTCTGGTTGATGACCATGACGATGATGGTGAGCAGCATCTGGGTCAGTCCCATGGCGATGTGGTTGTCCGTATAAAAAGCAGGCAGCGGCCAGTTCCACATCATATGTCCCATGGAGAAATACATAAGAACGATGAGAAAGCCAAGGCTGGTGAGAAGCCGGCGTTTTAGGACGGGGGTATCATGGTCTTCCAGAAGCTCTTCCTGGGCAGAAGCGCTGGCGGTGCTGCTCTTTTCGGAAGCGGCGGATTTTAATGAAGCGCCGTAACCGGCATTTTTTACGGCAGCAATGACTGCGTCGGAAGAAGCGGTTCCCTCCACACCCATGGAGTTGGTGAGAAGACTCACGGAACAGGACGTCACTCCCGGAACTTTGGAAACAGCTTTCTCGACCCGGCTGCTGCAGGCGGCACAGCTCATGCCGGTGACAACATATTGTTCCATAAAAGGTTCCTCCTTATTTTATATAATATACCCTAAGGGGGTATTTTAAAAGCTGAATATAGTATATACCTAGCAGGGGTATCTGTCAAGGAGGAAAATCCGTAAAAGACGAGATCTTGCATTGACACATGGTGTGGCAGGAAGTAATGTAACAATAGAGACACGTGAGAATATGGAAAGAAATGTATGAGGAAAACAGATATGGCAAGAGAATGCAGAACAGAGGAAATCTTTGGGCGGTTTGTGGGGAAAGAGGAAGCGGGCATGGAAACTGGCCGGTTTCTCACGGGCTGCATGAAATTTACCAGGGCACAGGTACGGAGCCTGAAATTTAAAGAAAACGGAATACAGGTCAACCATGTCCGGGCCAGGGTGAACCAGATTTTAAAGGAAGGAGATCTGGTAGAAGCTGTGCTGGGAGATGCCAGGGAGAAGACAGGGACGAAAGCAGGGAAAAACGGCCCGGGCAGCGCAAAGCAGGAAAAAGTAGTTCCAACAGAAGGAAGGCTGGAAATTCTGTATGAAGATCAAGATCTGATTGCAGTGTGGAAACCGGCAGGCCTGCCTTCCCATCCTGGGCGGGGACATTATCAGGATTCTCTTGCCAATAGAATACAGGCTCATCTTGTAAAAGAGAAAAAGATACTCTGCAAAAAAGATGCAGAGCAGGGGATAACAGAAAATGAGGAAATCCGCAGTATTGGACGTCTGGACAAGGATACCAGCGGCATTTTAGTGTTTGCAAAGAACCGCGCGGCAGCCCAGCGGCTTTGGAAACAGCGGGAAGAAGGGATTTTCTGGAAGGAATATCTGGCATGGTGCACCGGGGATCTGAAAAAAGAGCAGATGGGCTGGCAGAAAATTCAGGCGCCTGTGATGCCGGTGCCAGGGGAGCTGAACAAAATGTGTGTTTCGGATGAGGGAAAAGAGGCCCTGACCTGGTACCGGATTTTAAAAAGGCAGAAGGACCGGACGCTGATCCGAGTGCGGCTTGGGACAGGGCGGACTCATCAGATCCGGGTGCACATGGCATGGACTGGACATCCTCTGGAGGGTGATCCTATTTATGGAAAGGGAAGGTCAGGGCAGGATCATGCCAGATTGTCTGCATGGAGAGCGGAACTGAAACAGCCCTTTACCGGAGAAAAAATAAGACTGCAAAGAGTGATCCGGGGAATGCAGGGAATTTCCGGGATTCCTTTTGGAATGCTGTCTGTGTGTGCAGATGGAAAGGAAGTGCAGATTCAGAAGGTATCCAGGGAGGGATTTATTTTCCGGACGGCAGAAGAACTTCCGGGAGTGGATGCCTTTTCTCTGAATTTTTATGATCTAAACCAGGCTGCGTACCAGAATGTCGATCTGTCACAGGGGGCTTTCCGCATAGAAACAGCAAAAAAGAAACCGTACTGGCAGGAATACCGGGTATTTGTAAAAGATCTTACTTATAAGGAAGAAATACAGAAGCTGGTGCTGGGGTATGGGCGCTATATCCGGCTGAAACTGGAGGAAGACGATGGAGAACTGACCCAGGTGATGACCGGATATCCGGCGTGGAAAGACGAAATATACAGCGAAAGCCTGGAAGAACAGAAAGAAAAATGGTTTGCAGAAGAGAAAAAAACGCTGGAAGCAGAGGAGCATCGAAAGGCAGAACAGACGCGGAAAATGCGGAAGACACTGGAGATGGCTCTGGAGCTGGACCGGCCGGAACTGTATGATGCGTATTTATCAAAAGGAATCCGAAATTTTATAAAAGAATACTGGAGGCAAAACGGTCTTGAAAACTGTGCTGCGGCAAAACGGCTTCCAGAGCGGCTGTATTTTGGAAACCAATTCTGCCATCTGCTGTTTCCAGAAGAACCGGTACTGCTTTCTATGATGGAGCAGGCGTATCAGGAAGATTTGAAGATTACCCTGTCTTTTTCTTATGTGCGGGATTATCTGCTGGAAGAAACCGCAGAACTGCTGAAAAAACTGGATGCGTGGTGCCTGGGCAGGAATTGCCAGATAGAAGTGGTGGTCAATGACTGGGGAATGGCAGATATTCTTCAAAAAGAAACCAGCCATCTGGTGCCGGTGCTGGGGATTCTTTTGAATAAAAGAAAAAAAGATCCGCGGATGCCCTGGAAGAAAGGCAATTTGAAATTACTGGAAAGGAACAGCCTGAATGCAGAATTCTACCGGACATACCTGAAACAAGAATTTGGCATAGAGCGGTATGAATGGGAGACCTGCGGCTATTCGCAGGATTTCCCGGATGGGAAGCATTTTGTACATCTGCCATTTTACCAGACCAATACATCCCAATACTGCACCCTGGCGGCAGGATGCCAAAGAGGAGACCGGGGAAAACAGAAGCTTCTTACGAAATGTCCGTTTTACTGCCAGGAGAAAGTCTATTTGTATCCGGATCATCTGCAGATGACAGGGCGGTACAATTCTCTGTTTGCCCTGGACAGGGAAAGTCTGAAACTGCTGGATGATTTTGCGGAAAACGAAAATGCATATCTGGCAGGAGCCAGCCGTCTTGTCTGGAACCTGCTGTAGGAGGATCTATATGAAACTTACTGTAGGACTGGGATCCATTGATCAGTATATCCGGTTTGTAAAGGCAGGAGCCGACGAATTTTTCTGCGGGTATGTGCCGTATTCCTGGTCAGAAAAATATGGAACGGTTCTTCCATTAAACCGGCGGGAAGTTCTAAGCTGCCAGGTGCAGCTTGGCGCTTTTGAAGAGCTGAAAATTCTGGAGAAAATGAAAAAAGAATATGACAGGCAGGTGCATTTAACCTTCAATTCTCTGTATTATCTTCCGGAACAGTACCAAGAGATTGCAGATATCATTGTAAAATGCATGAAGCTGGGATTTCAAAGCTTCATTCTGGCAGATCCTGCACTGATGGTGTACCTCAGAGAGAAAAATATTCCCTGCGAAATTCATTTAAGCGGAGAGACCGGGGAGGTAAATCGGCGAATGGTGGAAGTTTTTCAGAGACTGAATCCAAAAAGGATTATTTTTCACAGAAAAAACAGCTTCGCGGATATGAAAGCTGTGGTGGAGCAGGAAAAAGCGGCAGGAGGAAGCCGGGCACAGACAGAATTTGAAGCATTTGTGCTTAATGAACAGTGTCAGTTTACAGGAGCATTCTGCAATTCCTGGCACTGCGACGAAATGGGATACCTCTGTCGGATACCCTGCTGGCTGGGAAAAGTAAAAAAATGCCGGGAAAATGCAGAGAATGCGGATTTGACTGGGATGTCAGAAGAAACAGGGACAGACAGAGAGGATTCGGGATATCTGTGCGGGAAGACGGGCTGCGGTCTGTGTGCGCTGGCTCAGCTGAGAGAAGCCGGAATCACCCATCTGAAACTGGTGGGGCGTGGAAATTATGCGGATTTTATGGAAAAAGATATCCGCAGTCTGAAACGGGCACTGGAGGTTTTAGAAGAGAGTGAAAATGATACATACCGTTGCCAGATGAAGCAGAAGCTTTTCCAGGAAGGGTGCAGTGGGAACTGTTATTATAGGTAGACAAAAACTGGCAGATTCGTTATAATGATAGGTACGATGACAGAAATTAAGACTTCGTGAATGCCGCTTAGAAAGCTTACGGGTGGCTGGAGAAATATTTGTATGTGTTAGAGGATTGGGAGAAAAAATGGTACCTGAGAAACAGAAGATTCTGATTGCAGACGATTCGGAAATGAATCGTACTCTGCTGGTGGAAATGCTGAAAGATAATTTTGAAATAGCAGAAGTAGAAAATGGTGCGCAGGCACTTGCGGCATTACAGGAAAATCCCGGAGAATTTTCTTTACTGCTTTTGGATATTGTGATGCCGGAAATAGATGGATTTGAAGTATTGACGTATATGCAGCAGTGCCACTGGTTGGACGACACGCCGGTTATCATGATTTCATCGGAATCTTCACCTGCTTATATTAATAGAGCATTTGATCTTGGAGCGACGGATTATATTAGCCGTCCCTTTGATGTTTCCGTGGTCCGCCGAAGAGTTTCCAACACCATGCTTCTGTCCAAGCGGCAGAAACAGATGATGGATTTTGCCATGGAGCAGATTTACGAAAAAGAAAAAAGCAACAAGCTGATGATCAGCATTTTATCCCATATCGTAGAATTCCGGAATGGAGAGAGCGGACTTCATGTCATGCACATCAATATCATCACGGGAATGATGCTTCAGTGTCTGCTAAAGAAAACAGACCGTTATCAGCTGTCCAAGACGGATATTTCTCTGATTACGACAGCATCGGCTCTTCACGATATCGGAAAAATTTCTGTGCCGGATGAGATTTTAAATAAACCGGGAAGACTGACAGCAGAAGAATTTGAGATCATGAAAGGGCATTCCATGACGGGAGCCAGAATGCTGGACGGACTTCCGGAAGAACAGAGAAATACACCGCTGGTACGTGTAGCCTATCAGATCTGCCGCTGGCATCATGAGCGCTATGACGGGGGCGGATATCCGGACGGATTAAAAGGAGAGGAGATCCCCATCTCCGCTCAGGTGGTATCACTGGCAGATGTTTACGATGCCCTGACCAGTGAGCGCTGCTACAAAAAAGCCATTCCTCATGAACAGGCGATTCAGATGATTTTAGGGGGTCAGTGCGGTGTATTTAATCCGCTGCTGCTGGAGTGTTTAAAAGAAATCAGCAAAAATCTGAAAAGTGAACTGCTGAATAACTATCAGGAAGATTATGGTGTCAAAGATATGGCGAATATCGCAGAGCAGATGCATTCTCACAAAATGTATTCTTCTGAGCGTTTCCTGCGCCAGCTGGAGATCGAGCGCAAGAAAGTACAGTTTATTACATCTGTTTCTGACGATATGATCTTTTCTTTCACAGTGGTGCCGCCGATTTTAAATCTGAACAGACGGATGGCAGAAGAATTTGGATTGTCAGAGACCATTGCAGAACCGATGCGTAAAGATGTTCTCAACCGCCTGATGAGTGCAGAGATTCAGGAAACCCTTCTTGCAAAGATTCAAAAAGCAACGCCAGCCAGCCCGGCAGTGACGATGGATCTTCCCATCAGTATCAGCGGCACGGTCCACTGGTATCAGCTGTCAGCCAATACCATCTGGAATTCTGATCACAGCACTGTTTATGAAGGCATTGTCGGAAAGCTCACGGATGTTGACGAACATTACCAGAAGCAGAAAGAAAGTGTGGATCTCCTGCTGCAGAAGAGCAGAAACATGCTTGACCGGGAGAAAGAAGAAAATAGCGAAATGCATATGTCCGGAAGAGAAGTCTGGATCATGATGCAGTATCTGCGGATGGTATTTGATGAAGTACGCCTTGTGGATGCAGGAATCAATTATCAGTATAAGGTCGGTGAAGATGGAAAGATGAGGCGTCTGCCTTATCAGTGCTACGAAATGTGGAACCGGTGCGAAAGATGTGAAAACTGCATTTCTGCAAAATGCTTTCATCAGAAAGGTAAGCTGGAAAAATTCGAATTCATAGAAAATGAGACATATCATGTGGTAGCCATGTATATGGAGATTGACGGCGTGCCATATTCTCTGGAAATGCTGAACAGGATCACGGATGAAACCCTGTGGAGCGCCAAGGGAAAAGAAAAATGGGTGAAGTCGATTTTTGAACATAATCAGAAAATCTATATCGACTCGGTGAGCGGTCTTTACAACCGGCGTTATTATGATGAGCAGCTCAGTGAACTGTGCAGTGCCCAAGCGCTGGTGATGCTGGATGTTGACAGTTTTAAAATGATCAATGACTCTTACGGACACCAGACAGGGGATGCAGCCCTTCATATGATTGCTCAGGCAGTCAAAAGCTGCGTGCGTTCTTCAGATGCAGTGGTACGTTATGGCGGAGATGAATTTGTCATTGTACTGTGGGGTATTCCGAAAAATATTTTTGAAAGGAAGCTGGCAGAGATTCAAAAAAAAGTAAAGGAACTGCGCATGGATGATATGGATGGCCTGAGCTTTTCTGTCAGCATCGGAGGTATTTACGGAAAAGGAAAGACAGCAGAGCTTCTTGCGAAGGCAGATAAAAACATGTACCGCGCAAAACGGACAAAAGGAGAAATTTTCATCGGCATCCTTGCGGAAGAAGATGAAGAAAAGGAAAATGAGACGACGCTATGAAAAAGAAGCATCTGTTTATCAAGTATCTGCTGATAAATCTCAGCCTGTTGGCAGTATTGCTGGCGGGCTGTTTTGCTGATATTTTTTATACCTACAACCTGGAAAAGAAAAATATTATGGAGCAGAATGAAACCGCACTGTCCCGGAGCATCGGGGAACTGGAAGAACTGCTAAATTCTATCTATGCAGTTTCTTCTGCACTGCGGTCCAATAATTACATGAAAAGCCTGGCAGGATTTAAGGGGGATACCCTGCCGGCAGACAAGTATGTTCTGATGAATTACCTGCAGAAGGACCTGACAGATACTCAAATGACAGCGGGTATTTCCGCTGCCAGTTTTGTGCTGTTTCGGGATAATCCGGTGTTTGTTTCCAATGCACAGACATCCAGCGATTTTGAAACGTATTATGGACGGTATCTGCAGGTGGAAGAAAAGACAGCGCAGGAATTTAAAGAAGAGATCCTTAGGTGCAACGAGCAGATTACCTGCCTGAAATATGATAAGGTGACAGTCTTTCAGCAGTCCAAGATGAAAGTGCTGGAGCATCCGCTGGCGGTGGTGGTGCGGATTCGAAATACGAATACGGCTTTGGACCGATCTGTGGCGTTTTGTTTTATCCTGGATCAGGAAGAACTGTATGGAAAACTGTTCCAGGGAATCAGTGAGGAAAATTCCATGGTGGTGTGCAGGCCGGATAGAACTCTTCTGTGTGGGTTTGGAAGTCATGCGGAAGAACTAGCTGGATGGGCTGCTTCCCAGGAACTGGCCGGGACAGATATCATGAACCGGACAGGGAAAAAGGATCAGGCAGTGTCCATTGGAGGGGTCAGCTGTTATGTGAGGAGTGCTTTTGAGACGGTAAATGGCAACCGGATTTTCATTACAGTGCCGGAAGATCTGGTGAAGCTTCAGACTGTACAGCTGCTTCGGGTAAATCTGGTGGTGCTGTTTGCGGCAATTGGCATCAGTCTGGCGGCAACGGTCTTTTTAAGCTACCGGAAATTTATGTCCATGCAGGGCATTTTGAATAACATCAATGAGCGGAATACAGAAGAATTTCATCGTGGAAATGAATATCAGTTTATCCGGGAAAATATGGACCGGATGGCAGATTCCAGAGACACCTACCGGCGGGATCTGGAAGCTGTGCGGAATAGAATGAAAGAAAATATGCTGGAAGAAATGTTTTTATGGGAGATTACTTCCGAAAAAACACTGGAACAGTGTGAAAAACTGTTTCCGGAAGGAACCGAATTTTTCTTCTTGGCAGCGGTGAAATGTGAAGAAGAAGATCCGGAAGTGCTGGCAGACTGTTTCTTCCTGCTGGAAGATCTGTTTGCTAATTATTGGAAAGGCGGCAGCTTAAGCGTCCAGACTGCGGTAAATGAAAAAAGTTTTCTGTTTCAGATCCGGCCGGATGCAGAAATCCAGAAACAGGTGGAAAGTGAAAAGATTCAGGCACTTCTCCAGACAGCCACCGAAGCGCTGGAAGAAATTTTCCATGTGGGAATCAGCGGCATCGGTATGAAAGCTTCCGGCGTCCACACCTGCTACGTTCAGGCAGAGCAGGCACTGATGGGATATTTTCGGGAGCACACCAATACGGTAGGCTGGTACTCGGATCTTTTGGACAGCACCGGTGAAAATCTGACAAATATGGATTTCTTTGCTAAGCTGTATCAGTATCTGCTCAGTGGAAAACAGGATGCTTTCAATGAGAATCTGGAAAAACTGGTGCGCCATTACAGACTGAATCCCTATTTATATGAAAGAAATATTTCTGAAATTTATTATTCTGTGCGCCATGCGCTGGTGAGTGCGGCCAGAGAGTTGTCTATCGGGGAGCAGGAACTTCAGATTCCCTCCTGGAGAGGCAGCCAGGGTCTGGAGCCAGGAATTCAGAATCTGCAGAAAGCAGCAGAGCGTCTGTTTGCTGCCAACGAAGATAAAAAGAAGAGTCACAATGATGCATTGGAAGCGGACATCATCGACTATATTCAGGAACATTATTCAGACCCGGCACTGACAGCTGGGATGGTCTGCCAGGAGATGAAAATTTCTGAAAAATATCTCAGTCAGTTTTTGAAAGAGCATACCGGAAAGACTTTTGCCAAGTATGTGGAAGATCTTAGAGTAGAGCAGGCGAAGAAACTTCTGAAGGAAACTTCCTTCAGCAATGAGAAGATCGCGGAGGCTGCAGGATTTGGTTCTGCCAACAGCTTTTACCGGGTATTCAAGAAAAAAACAGGGGTTTCCCCGGGAGAATTCCGTGGAAATCCAGAAAACTGCAATACAAATTGAAAAATGAGAGTATGGAAAAAGCTGGAATTTCCGGCTTTTTCTGCGTTTCTGGCAGTTTTTGGGAGAAAGCATCCATTCTGAGACTGTACTGGAGAAGGTGTATGTGGTACAACAGATTCATCAACAGGTGGGGCAGGCAGACGGACAGAGATGGACATAAAAAGAACCGAAAGCCTGAGCAAAAACTATTTATTTTATAGGTACTACAGGAGGTAAAAAGCTTTATGAAAAAGAGACGACAGATCGCAGCAGCCATGGCACTGGGAATGATGCTTACTGCAGTTCCCTTTACAACAGGAAGTGCAGAAGAGACAAAGGTACTGACCATTGCTCTTCCGCAGAACGCAAACGTAGAAAACTACGACACCAACTATCTGACCCAGTTGCTAGAGAAGGAATGCAATGTAGATATTCAGTTTATGCTGCTTCCCACTTCTCTGGAAGATGCAAAATCAAAACTGGCTCTGATGGCAAGCTCCGGTGAGAAACTTCCAGATGTGGTATGTATGCAGCTGACTAACCTGGAAGTTGCAGAGTACGGCTCCAAGGGTGTGTTCCAGGCACTCAACGATTACATCGGCGATGCATCCAAGACTCCTAACTTCAATGCCATTGATGAGGAAACCAGAAACGCAATCGTACAGGCCATCACAAGCCCGGACGGAAACATCTATACACTGGCTGATTATTCACCGGAAGATTACAACCTGACCCCGTACCGCTGCTGGATCAACAAGACCTGGCTGGACAATCTGGGACTGGAAACACCGACCACAACCGATGAGCTGAAAGCAGTTCTGGAAGCATTTGCAACCCAGGATCCCAATGGAAACGGCATTCAGGATGAAATTCCTCTGACAGGTGCGACCTCTGCTGTATGGGGAGGATTTACCCCGTATTACCTGATGAACTCTTTCATCTTCTATAATGCAAATATGGCAAACAACGGACTGGCACTGGATGCAGATGGCAAGACTGTGATTGCACCGTTTGCAACGGAAGAGTGGAAACAGGGCCTGGAGTACATGAACTCCTTAAGTGAAGAAGGTCTCCTTGATCCGTCTATGTTCACCATGGATTCCACACAGTTTACCGCAATGCTGGATCAGAATCCGAATGCTGTTGGCTGTGTATGCGCAGGCGGCTGGGGATACTGGACCGGATCTCTGGATTCCGAAAACTTCCAGGATTTTGAACTGCTGGCACCTCTTGCAGGACCGGAAGGCATTGCTTATGCAGCAACTTATCAGTATACACCGAACCTGTACTGGAACGTAACCAAAGACTGTGAAGATGTTGACCTTGCTATGCAGGCAGGCGATCTGCTGTACCGCCAGGATGTATCTTATACCACCCGTTATGGTGAGGAAAATGTAGACTGGTCCACGGATGAAGCTGTTACTTCTGAGAAAGTCGGTCTGTATCAGGATATGCTTGACATCCCCTGCAAGATTGCCATTCTGGACAACCAGTGGTCTAAAGTACAGAATAAACACTGGTATGGGGCGTGCCCGCACTACTTAAGCACCGATGATTACCGCGGACTGGACTCCATGCAGAACGGAGACGACAACAGAAACGCAGTGCTGCGTTCTACTTCCTACTCCATGTACTATGAAGCACATCCGCAGCTGATGCCGTCCTTAAACTACACCGAAGAAGAAGCAGAAGGAATCTCCGGAATCGCAACAGATGTAACCACTTATGTATCCAGCAGCATGGCTGAGTTTATTACCGGCAACAGACCGCTGTCTGACTGGGACAACTATCTGGAAGAACTTGACAACATGGGATTACAGCAGATGATCGAAAAAGCACAGGCTGCTTACGACAGAACATCCGCTGAATAAGCAGATAAGAACTATAAAAAGAAAGAGCGGAAGGCACTGCCGGACCTGCAGGAAAGGATTCCGGCAGTGCCTTCTTAGATAAGACGAAAGTGAGGAAGCAGAATGAGTAAGAAAAAATCCGTCTGGCAAAGAATGCGGTCTGGCTGGCAGGTGTATGCGCTGCTGCTGCTCCCGGTTATCTATCTGATCGTGTTCTGCTATATTCCTATGGGAGGACTGGTGCTGGCATTCAAAAAATATGATCTTTCAAAAGGAATCCTGGGAAGCCCATGGGTCGGATTTGACAACTTCCTGAAATTTTTCCGGTCGTACAAATTTACCATCGTCCTGAAAAATACTCTGACCCTGGCAGTGTATTCTCTGCTGGTGGGATTTCCAATCCCGATTCTGTTCGCACTGCTGCTGAATGCATTTCCGGCAAGACGTTATGGAAAGATCGTCCAGAGTGTAACGTACATTCCTCATTTTATTTCTACCGTTGTGATAGTAGGTATTATTTTCCAGCTGTTAAACAGCCGAGCAGGTATCTATGGAAGCCTGTACACTTTCTTTACCGGCCAGAGTGCACCGGATATCCTGTCAAAAGGAAAATATTTCAAGCATATTTTTGTATGGTCAGGTATCTGGCAGAGTACCGGTTATAATGCCATCATTTACATTGCATCCCTTTCCAGCGTAGATCAGAGTCTTCATGAGGCAGCCTGCATTGACGGAGCAAGCAGGTTCCAGAGAATGATCTATATCGACTGGCCGTGCATCCGCGGCACCGCAGTAATCATGCTGATCCTGGCAGCCGGCGGCATTATGAATGTAAGCTTTGAAAAAGCATTGCTGATGCAGAATGACCTGAACATTGCCTGCAGTGAAGTAATTTCCACGTATGTGTACAAAGTAGGTCTGCAGAGCGGAATCGGTGATTTCTCCCTGTCAACGGCCATTGGTATGTTTAACTCCGTGATTAACTTTATTCTGCTGGTCATTGTCAACGGAATCAGCAAACGGCTGACCAATGATTCTATCTTCTAGGAGGCGTGCAATGGAAATGACAAAAGAGACTTCAAAAAGAAAGAAACGGTCTAAAAAAATCATCAGCCGTTCCGATATGATTTTCTATATCATTACGGGCATCATCATTACGTTGTTTTTTATCGTGGTACTATATCCCATTCTGTTTGTCCTTGCAGCATCTTTTTCATCGGGCGATGCGGTTTCGGCAGGAAAAGTATTCCTGTGGCCGGTGGAATTCAGTTTGGATGGATATAAGACAGTATTTAATGACCGGGATGTGCTCGTTGGTTTCCGTAATTCTCTGATTTATATGATCGTGGGAACAGCTATCAATGTGGCGCTTACCATGTGTGCAGCCTATGCACTGACCAGAGTGGAACTGCCAGGCATTAATAAGATCATGTTTCTGTTTACCTTTACCATGTTTTTCGGCGGCGGCATGATTCCAAACTATATCCTGGTAAGGAGTCTGCATATTATGAATACCATGTGGGCCATGGTACTTCCGGGTGCCATCAACGCCTACAATCTGATCATTGCCAGAACTTTTATCCGCTCCAACATCCCGAAAGAGCTGTATGAGGCGGCGGAAATGGACGGATGCAACGATTTCCTGTTTTTCCTTCGGATTGTACTTCCGCTGTCCGGTTCTGTTATCGCAGTTCTGGTGCTGTTCTACGGAGTGGCTCACTGGAACACGTATTTCAATGCAATGCTGTATTTGAATGATCCCAACAAGTACACCCTGCCGATTATTTTAAAGCAAATCCTGATCTCCAGCCAGATTGACCCGTCTACCGTGTCCGATCCGGAGCTGCAGCTGCAGATTGCACGGCTTGCAAACGTCATCAAATATGCGCTGATCGTAGTCACCATGATCCCGATTGCTATTATTTATCCGTTTATTCAGAAATATTTCGTAAAAGGTGTCATGATTGGTTCCGTAAAAGGTTGAAAAAGAAGAAGAGGAGCAGGCCGGGGAGATTCTCTGGTCTGTTTTTTCAACAAATTTGGTTGTACTATCTGTAAACAATATTGTATAATAAAAGAAAAAACTAGGAGGGTTTTGTATGAAAAAGGGAAAACATGTAATTCTTGCATTGGTTCTGGTGCTGACATTTCTTGTGACAGACCTTGCAGCAGCACCTGCCACGGCCTATGCAGCTGGCAAACCGTTTGTGTCAAAGTCATTTGTTATGATGAAAGGACAGGAGAAGGGATATGGAGTTGTAAATTCCGTCAAATCCGATAAAATTTTGAAATTAAAATCCAGCAACACCAACGTAGTGACAGTAAAAAAAGCTCCGTTTATCGATGACTGGACGATTTTGGTGAACGCGAAAAAAGCAGGCAGTTCCACAGTAACCTTTAAGTTAAAGAGAAAAAGCGGAAAAGTCTACACATTTAAAACTAAGATCCGTGTATATAACTATACCAATCCAGTCAGTAAATGCAGCATTGGAAAAGCAGATTATACAAAAGAACTTAACAAAAAATATATGGTTGCTTTAGGTAAAGGGAACGTTCAAAAAGGAAAAATCAATATTTCCATGAAAAAGGGCTATAAGCTCACAGGATTGTACTTGTGTGAGCATGGAACTGGAAAAGCGAAGAAGATCAAAAATGGAAGCAGCATCACGCTGGATGCGAACTATTATGTCCAGGTCATATATAAAAATACCAGCAAAAATTATTCCTATGCATTATATCTGGATATCTAAATCCAAACACAGAAAAGTATAGAATAGAATTGATTGAAAGAACTGCGCATCAAGTTCTTGTTACTTTTGTAATGAGAGATGCGCAGTTTTTAAATTCAACGAGCAATCAAAAGAAGGAGAAAAACATGAATAATGAAAAGTGTTAAAGAAAATGCTTGTGATTATATCGCATAAGCGATATAATAAAGCAAGAAAGGGTGATGGAATGGAAAGAACGTTATACCATGGCTCACAGATCATTTTGGAAAAACCGGAATATGGAAAGGGTGCAAGAAACAATGATTATGGAAGGGGATTTTATTGTACCGAGGAAATAGAACTGGCGAAAGAATGGGCATGTGCAAAACAGACAAATGGATATGTCAATATCTATAAACTGGATTTGGAAGGCTTCCGGGTGTTGAACCTGAATAGTGGCAAGTATCATATTTTGAACTGGCTTGCATTATTGGCTGATAACAGGACATACTGGCAGAATGGAAGTATTGCAGAAGAGGGGAAAAGGTATCTGAAGGAACATTTTTTGCTGGATATTTCAGAATATGATGTGATTATAGGATATCGGGCGGATGATTCTTATTTTTCGTTTGCACAGGATTTTGTGGCAGGGGTAATCTCGTTACAGAAGCTTTCGGAAGCTATGCAGCTTGGGAAACTTGGTGAGCAGATTGTCTTGAAAAGTCCGCAGGCATTTGAAAAAATCCAATATGTAAAAAGTGAACCGGTTGACATGCAGGCGTACTATATAAAGAAAATAGAGCGGGAGCGTGCCGCCAGAAAAGAATATCGAATGAGTAAACGACAGAAAGCAGATTTAAACGAACTGTTTATATTGGATATTATGCGAGAGGGAATGGAAAATGGTGATCCACGCTTATTCTGAAGACTATTTGAGTACTGCACAGAAAATACTTGGGGATATGATGGACTATGCAGTAAATACTTATGAATTTTCTCCGAATCAGTTTTATGAGATGTTTCTGGTATCGGATGTTTCGATGCAGTTTCAGACCGGAAATCCGACTTATGTAGCAGGAAAAAATGGATGTGAACTGGTCAAAGAAGTGCTTCGGAAATCAGGGCTGTCGATTCCAGAACTGGAAGATGAGATGTATCTGGATAAATCGCCGGAGTACTGGTGTGGCTGGGCACTGGCCTATTATCAATGGTACACAGGGCGGAGTTTCATGAAAATTTATCATGCAGTCTCAATTGAAGAGATTTTAAACATGTATCCGGTCTATCACGAAATGGATATTTCCAAATTTGTGGAAGTTATGGATGAAAAATGGAACCAATACTATGTGGAAACCAATTTGAAACGGCTTCGGACACTGGCCGGTTTGTCTCAAAGCGAGCTGGCAAAAAGGACCGGTGTGTCGATTCGCCAGATCCAGCTTTTTGAACAGCGCCAGAGAGATATCAACCATACAAAGGCCATTGATGTGCTGAAGCTGGCCAGAGGACTGGGATGTAAGAGTGAAGAACTGCTGGAAATATGAAAATCAGGAGAGACAGAGAACTCTATACTTTGACAGGAAAAGATGTTTTATATGCCTGTGTTATTTTGAACAGCAAACACGAAGAAAAATATGATACTTGCACTTGCTGTTAATTCAGTGATGCAAGGAAAAGAGCCGACGCAGAAGTCGTGGCATGGAAATTTAAGTACGAAAAAGCAGAACAGGCAAAACGCTATGCATAGACACATCAAAAAACGGTAGAGGCAGCTATTGAGAAAAAAGTGCCCTATGAGAAATGCGATAACCGAAAAATCCAGTTAGAGAAAAAATATAAAAATATGACGATTGCTTATGAAAGTGTCTTTAAAGTTTAACTTTGATTATTCTATTTGGTCATTTTGGAATAAATGCAAAAAATCAGCAAATCAGCAAAAAAGCAAAAAAGAGAGAACAGATTTCTCTATTCTCTCTTTGCAAAAATCCTTATTTTATACGGCTTGTAGCTTAGCCAAAATATCTCTTCAGCAGTCCTTCAAAAGCACGTCCATGTCTAGCCTCATCTTTTGCCATTTCGTGAACGGTGTCGTGGATAGCATCCAGATTGGCTGCTTTTGCGCGTTTTGCAAGGTCAGTCTTGCCGGCGGTAGCGCCATTCTCAGCTTCTACACGCATTTCCAGGTTTTTCTTGGTACTGTCGGTAACAACTTCGCCCAGGAGCTCTGCAAATTTAGCAGCATGTTCTGCTTCTTCGTAAGCTGCTTTCTCCCAGTACAGACCGATTTCCGGATAGCCTTCTCTGAAAGCAACTCTGGACATAGCCAGGTACATACCAACTTCGGAGCATTCTCCTTCAAAGTTTGCACGCAGGTCAGCTTTGATATCTTCCGGAACGTCTTTTGCAACGCCTACAACATGCTCTGCAGCCCATACTTTTTCATCGGATTCTACTTTGTTGAATTTGGAAGCCGGAGCTTTACATACCGGACAGACTTCAGGAGCTGCTTCACCTTCGTAAACATAACCACATACTGTACATACAAATTTTGCCATAATGATAATCTCCTTTTCTTATATAATAAATTTTTTTAAGTGCTTTGTCTTGTAATTCATGCTGTTTTTCAATTCTGTAAACCAATAAGTCCGTTCCCTAAAAAGAAAAGAGAAAGTGGTTTGTTATTTAAAACAGTAATGATTACTGATATCAATTTATCACTTTTCTTTTGTTTCGTCAAGAGTTTTTTGAAAATTTTTGAGAAATTTTAAGGGGCCCTTTAAGCTCCTTTTTCCTGGGAATTTCTGCAGTTTTCACAGAGCCCGTAGAAGTTCGCAGTGTATCCGGTGATCTGACCGGAAGTGGCTTTCTGGGCAGCGTCCATAATGGAATCAATGTTTTCCATGTTATTCAGATCACTGACGCAGTGGCAGCAGGTACAAATAAAGTGGTGATGCCGCATGGTATTTCCATCAAAACGATCAGCGCCGCCGTCCGTGGTAATTTTCATGATCTCGCCCATTTCTGAAAGAAGGTTGAGATTACGGTACACAGTTCCCAGGCTGATGTTGGGAAATGCCTGGCGGATGTTCAGATAAACGGTGTCCGCTGTTGGGTGGTCGGTGCGGGTCATAAGAAATTGTTTGATGGATTCACGCTGTTTGCTGTATTTTCGTGCAGTCATATAGGATAACTCCTTTCCTGAAAATTATGCGAAGTGAACAAAAATTGTGGATTAAAAAGAAACCAGGTTCAAAAACTTTACCGTACAGGCAGGAAAGCTTTTGGAGTTCAAAGCATGTAGGATAATATTTAATAACGATAACAGTTACTAATATAATATAAGAAAGAGCAGTTTTTGTCAAATATTTTGTATAAATTCAAAAAGGTCTGTGTTAAACTGATACGGAAAGGAGATGTTTCGTATGAGTGAAATTTATGATCTGATTATTATTGGCTCTGGTCCGGCAGGACTGTCGGCGGCGATTTACGCAGAGCGTGCAAAACTGAAAACACTGGTGCTGGAGAAAGAGTATATCAGCGGCGGCCAGGTGGTAAATACCTATGAAGTGGACAATTATCCGGGACTTCCGGGAATTGGCGGCTATGAGCTGGGCAGCAAATTCCGGGAACATGCGGACAAACTGGGTACTAAGTTTGTGACAGCTGAAGTGCTGGAGCTTGCCGATATGGAAGCACCTGTGAAAAAAGTTGTGACAAAAAAAGAGACGTATGAGACAAGAACTATTCTTCTTGCCACAGGTGCCAGACACCGGCCTTTGGGAGCAGCAGGAGAAACGGAGCTTGCGGGCATGGGAGTTTCCTACTGTGCGACCTGCGATGGCGCTTTTTTTAAAGGAAGAAATGTGGTGGTAGCAGGAGGCGGTGACGTGGCTGTGGAGGATGCACTGTTTCTCGCCAGAGGCTGCGCCAAAGTAACACTGGTTCACAGAAGAAATGAACTGCGGGCAGCAAAAGTGCTTCAGCAGGCACTTTTTGCAGCAGAAAACGTGGAGGTTGTTTGGAATACCGTGGTGGAAGAGATTTGTGGAGAAGACCAGGTGGAAGCTGTCCGCCTGAAAAATGTGAAGACAGGAGAGACGAAAGCACTTTCGGTGGATGGCATTTTCATTGCAGTGGGAATGCTGCCGAACTCCGGACTGGCAGCGGGAAAAGTAGAATTGGATGAGACCGGGTACATTAAAGCAGGTGAAAATTGTGAAACAAATGTTACAGGAATTTTCGCAGCAGGTGATGTACGCACCAAAAAACTGCGGCAGATTGTGACGGCGGTTGCAGACGGCGCCAATGCAGTAAATTCTATTACGGAATATATCATTCATAAATCCCTGTGAGCTATATATTCGCAGCTCTCATTAAAAATTTTACTTCGCAAAGGAGGGATGCTCACACCGGAATCACTTTCTTACGCAGCGAAACAGCAGGTGTTTCACTGCTGATAGAATAGTAACGTAAAGTAAAAGTATGATAATTCACAGATGGCTGTGAACTGCCACATTCGCAGCCATCTGTGAAAGTGATGCTTCGCAAAGAAGAACTGCAATAGTAACATAAATGTTACAAAATATTAAAAAAATACTGTCATAGATGTTGACAAATCAGGGTACTTTTGCTATGATTAATCCGTAATAAATGTAACATTTTTGTAATAAGTAAGAAAAGCAGGATGCCTGGAAAAAGGCATATACGGAGGTCATAAAGAAGTATGAAAAAAGGAGTTTGGAGAAAAACCGCATGCTGCGTGACAGTAGCTGCATCCCTGGCAGGAAATGGAATGCTGACATTCGCAGATACCCTGGATACACAGCTGGCAGGTGTGGGTGTTGAAATTGAAAGCCAGCAGCAGGCGGCAGCTGATGCAGGAGTTGTACAGGTAGAAGCCAGCGGATATGATACCGTTGCCATCGCACAGTGTGATGAGTACGTAAACATCCGTGATGCAGCCAGTACCGAAGGAAATATCCTTGGAAAACTGTACAATTACAGTGCGGCAACGATTCTCGGCGTGGAAGGTGACTGGTATCTGATTCAGTCTGGCTCCGTTACTGGATACGTAAACTCCGCTTATTTTGCAACGGGAGCAGATGCAGAGTGGCTGGCTTCCCAGGTGGGAGAAGAAGTGGCGACCGTCAATACCGACGGACTGATGGTACGTTCTGATGCCAGTACCGATGCAGATGTTCTGACCATGGTTTCTGATGCAGATGTTCTCCAGGTGCAGGAAGACTGCGGTGACTGGGTTAAGGTGGCTGTGGATGATGACGTGGTAGGTTATGTATCAAAAGATTACATCAGTACAGAGACCCAGTTAGACAGCGCAGAATCCAACGAAGAAGAAGCAGCCCGGATTGAAGCAGAGAACCAGGCATGGCTGGATTACCTGGCAGAACAGGAAGCCATCCGCGAAGCAGAGAACCAGGCATGGATCGAATATCTGGCACAGCAGGAAGCAGAACAGAAGGCTGCAGAGCAGGCTTATCTGGAAGCCATTGGTGCTCAGGAATCCTATGAACAGGAACAGCAGCAGGCAGCAGCCGACGCTGCATACCAGGAATACTTAAATCAGCAGGCAGCCGCAGACCAGGCAGCAGCTAACGCTGCATATCAGGCACAGGCCCAGGCGGATGCCCAGGCAGCAGCCGATGCAGCCGCAGCAGCAGGTGATGAGGCAGCCCGCCAGGAAGCACAGGCGCAGGCCGACGCTGCATACCAGGAATACTTAAATCAGCAGGCAGCTGCAGACCAGGCAGCAGCTAACGCCGCATATCAGGCACAGGCACAGGCAGATGCTCAGGCGGCAGCCGATGCAGCTGCACAGGAACAGCAGGATCAGACCAGCTATGATGGCGGAAGCTGGAATGACACCAGTTCTGATGGCACCAGTTACGACGGCGGCAGTGCAGACAGCAGCGCCGCATCTGACAGCAGCGCCGCATCTGACAGCTCTTACAGCAGCGTCCGCGACAGCGTTGTAAGCTATGCACTTCAGTTTGTAGGCAATCCGTATGTATACGGCGGAACCAGCCTGACAAACGGAACGGACTGCTCCGGATTTACCATGTCAGTTCTGGCAAACTTTGGAGTCAGCATTCCCCGTGTGGCAGCTTCTCAGGCAGGTGCAGGTACCGCAGTGGATGTCAGTGCAGTACAGCCGGGTGACCTTCTGTTCTACTCAGACGGAAGCGGCATCAGCCATGTAGCCATGTATATCGGAGGCGGCCAGGTAGTACACGCCAGCAGCTCCACTACAGGAATCATCGTATCCAATATGAACTACCGGACACCGGTATGTGCAAGAAGTTTCCTCTAAAACCGAATATGATCTGAAAAAAATAGAAAGGGCATCTGGTCTGAAAAGATCAGGTGTCTTTTTTGTGCGCAGGATGCAGTTTCAGCAGGCCGGGTGCTGCATTTGCCCAGCATTTTATCTTGTTTGAAAAATGAATCAATGCTATAATACTGTTATCAGCATTTCCAAGCGATACAGAAAAATGAGAAAATGCAAAAAAGGAAAGAAAGAGGAGGAGAGGAGATTATGAGAAAGTGGCTCAAAAATCTTACAATGACACTGTTGCTTGCCCTGGTGTGCATGGCAGCACCGGCACTGGTATCGGATGCAGCGTCTATCCAGCTGAGAGACAGTGCAAGCATGTCTGGATCGGCGTGGCTGGATGAGTATAATCAGGACTATTTCTTTGAAAGAAGTCTGGATCAGGGTGATGCCAGCTGGTTCTGGTTCCTGACACCGGCAAGCTCCAATGGATATGTGCGGGTGACCATCAAAAACAACGATGCATATGACTGGGTAGATTATGCCGTGTGTTCCAGCGATGGCAGCCAGTTATGGACAGATGACTGTTATCAGAATGGAGAAAAAACCAAAGAGTTCTATATGTCCGCCAATGGCCAGTATAGTGCGGTGATGGAACCCAGCACGATTTATTACATCAAAGTCTGGGATATGCCAAAGGGAACCCATATGAAATTTCACCTGGAATACAGTCAGGATAAGAATCCCAATGGAAAAGCCAGCGCACAGCGGATCAATCTGAACCAGACCTATAGCGCATCCATGGATGCTTCTCTGGGACAGAATACCGATACCGATTACTTTGTCTTTACAGCAAAGAACTCCGGAAACCACAGTTTTAAAATCACGAACGCGACAGTGGATGCCTGGCTGGATTATTCCATCCGGGAGTGGAACGGAGACGAGATTGTCAAAGACACCAATGGCCGGAGTGTTTCCGATGATGTATACAGAAACAACACCAAGACCCACGAAGTGTACCTGGAACAGGGTGTGAGCTATTACATTACGGTCAGCGAAGAGTATAGTGGAAATTACAGTATCAGCGTTTCCAATGCCCGCGTCAGCAGTATCAAGCTGAGCCGCACATCCAAGAAAGTGGAGGTAGATAAGTCCTTTACCTTAAAGGCATCCATTCTTCCGAAAAATGCCTACAACAAGTCTCTGGTGTGGACATCCAGTAATGAAAACGTTGCAACGGTCAATGAAAACGGCAAAGTCTATACCAGAAAAGCAGGTACTGCTGTGATTACCGCATCTTCTGTGGATGGCGGCGGTGCCAAGGGAAGCTGCAAAGTGACTGTTACCCCGAAAAAAGTAGGCAGCATCTGGATGGAAGAGGATGAATCTTCTGCAAATTCTATTAAGCTGAAATGGAACACCAATGGTGAGGTATACGGCTACAAGGTGGCCATTTATAATAAGAAGACAAAGAATTATGAAGTTGTAAAAACAGTTAAAAAGAACTATGTGACAGTGACTGGCTTAAAGCCCAGAACAGAGTACAAGATCGGGATCATTCCTTATATGAAGAAAGGAAATATCCAGGGACCGGTAAAGAGCATTATGACCACCACTCTTCCGGGAACGAGCAAGATCACCGGCAATACCAAGATCAGCCAGGAAGTGAGCTGGGGAACCACCTATGTGACCAAGCGGATCCGCTGGAAGAAAGTGCCTGGTGTGAAGGGATACCGCCTGCTGTATTCCAGCAGCAAGAACGGCTATTATTACACCTGGTCTTATGACACTTCCAATCTGGCAGGAACTTCTGCAAAGGTCCGCGGACAGAAAGGAAACAGATATTTCTTCAAGATCCAGACTTTTTATACCTATCGGAACCGGACATACTATGGAAAAGCTTCCAAGCCGGTGAAGATCACATTTAAGTAAAGACAGCGTTTTGCTTCGAAGGCCCGTTTTCCGTGAGAAATTCCGGAAAGCGGGTCTTTCTGCATTTACGCAAAGCAACGAGCCAAAGTCCGTGCTTGCACGAGACCTTGGCGGTGCTAAGCGCCAGTGGCGCTTGTTTGGCACCGACCGAAGTGAAACATAGATGCCGCGACAATTTGAGAAACTCGCAAAGCGTGTTTCTCATAGTTGCGGGGGCAGAAAAAATATGATAAACTTGGTACGGATTAGACTGCAGAAAAACGTAAAAAACAAAGTAAAATGAAAACAGAGGTGGTAAGAAAGTGAAAAAGATTAAGTTCCAGGAACGGCCTGATTTCTGGATTCCATTTCTTTTGTATGCAGGCCTGCTGCTGTTTAAACTGGTATTTATCATTGACAACCGGAGTATGCCGGTGATTTCGGATGAGTTCCGGTATGTACGGTTTGCCAGAAGCCTTCTGGAGAAGGGAAGCTATCACAGCACCCAGTATCCCCTGGCGTATCCCCTGGCCCTGATACCGGCATTCCTTATGGGAAGCCATTTTTACACCGCGATTAAGGTGTTAAACGCTGTGTATTCTTCCTTTGTGCCGGTGCTGATGTACGCCATTGCCAGACTGTATCTGAAACCAAAGGAAAGTGCGGTATGCGGATTTTTCAGTGCGATCCTGCCCTTCCATTATGTGACGGTCATGAGCATTATGAGTGAGAACCTGTATTTCCCGCTATTTTTGCTGGCGATTTACGTACTGCTCAAAGATCATCCGAGGCACAAGATTGGGGCAGATGTACTCCTGGGATTTCTTATTGGAGCCTGTTATCTGACCAGACATGTGACCCTGGTGACCATTCCGGTGTTTGCCCTGGTGTGGTTTGTAAAACAGCTGGATGAAAAAGAGAAGATTCCGGTGATTTTCCTGAGAGGTTTTCTTATTGTAGGCGTGATGGGGCTTACCTATTCCCCATGGCTGATTATGTGCGTGCGGGAAGGCCTGACTATCAAAAATGCTCTGGGCTTCTCCATTGCATCCAAAACAAATCCGGAGCAGCTGACCATGCCCCGTCTGGCACAGTCCTGTATGCTGTATGTAAGCTATATCGTGCTGGGCAGTGCGCCTTGTATCGGATTTGCTCTGAAAGCTCTGCGGGGATTTGAATGGAAGCGTCTGTTTGGACCTTACAATCGGCTGCTGCTGACCTGCTATGGATTTGCGGGAGCTCTTCTGGTGGCGGTAAGCCGACATTCCTGGAGAGCCTATTACAATTATCCAGAGTTTGTGAAATTAAAAGGACGGTATCTCATGTATCTTCCGGCACTGCTGATTCTTCTGGCCATGGTGGCTGTCTTTGCAAAGAAGATTACCTTCAAAAGAAAGTGGACACAGTTCGTTGTGATGTTTGTGATTCCTGCAGGACTGTTTGCCTATGCGCTGCATGTGAATGTAGGCCAGTATCTCACAGCAGAAGTGGAATACTATGAGGCAGTGGATGGACAGAAGGTTCTGCTGATTGGCCAGGCAGTGCTCATTGGCTATACAGTGGTGATGTGGATCGGGCAGATGGCTGCGGAGTTTGGAAAACAGACGTCCAAGATGGTGAAACGGCTTCCGGCACTGCTGACGGCAGTGGCTCTGGTATTTGAAGGATACGCTGGATATACCTACCTTGGTAAACTGGATGAGATGAACCAGCACAATGAGGAGATCCGCTGCAATGAAGTTTATGACATGATGGCAGCCCTGGAGCTGGCAGATCTTCCAAGAGAAGACAAGGTGATGAAGGTGTACACCGATCCAATTCCGGAATTTACTTTTATGCGCCGGAACGTGGAAATGTTTGTAAACGATCAGGTGAAGTTCTACAAATTCCAGGATACAGAGGATAAAAAGAAACCGGATGAGTTCTACATTGTGACCAGAACGCCGGAGAATTTCGACGAGGGATATTCGGTGAATGAGAATATTACGTCTTTCCTGTGGGAGAACAAAACTTACTATTTCAATCACGTAAAGAAATGACAAAAGATAAAAACAAAAAAGAGCTGGGATGCTTCCGGAGAAATGCTCCGGAGGAAATCCCAGTTCTTTTTTAGCATATGTTATTTGGTGGTGGACCAGTAGCGCACGCATTTCACCACGGTGGTGTAGTTGTAAGCACTGATCTTGATGCCATCTTTGGAGTTGGAAGCATGGACGATCTTGCCGTCGCCGATGTAGATGCCTACATGTTCAATGGGGGTGTAATAGAATACCAGGTCACCAGGCAGCAGCTCAGAAGTCGATACGGTTACCGCTTTGGCGTAGGTGGTCCAGCCTCCCAAAGTACCTCCGTTTGCCTGATCAGCAGCTACACGGGGAATGGTGATGCCAAAGTGTGCCATCACACCGCTGGTGAAACCGGAACAGTCGGTAGGGGTATAGGGCAGTTCTCCATTCCACTGGCCGCCATACTGATAGCGGTATTTGTTTTCTTCGGTGGTGACAAACTGGAGAGCATAATCAACAATGGCCTGTCCTTTTGCCAGATCCTGTTTGGAAATCACAGGGGTAGCTACGCCGTTGTCATCGAAGTTGTAAGTCACTTTGTTGATGGTGACAGTGCGGGATTTGACCATAGCACCATTCTGCTTCGCTGAGAAGTAGTAGGAATTTCCATCAATATCCACAAAGCCTGTCATCATCACGCCGTCGGAATTGAAGTAGTAGGTCTTACCCTTTACATCATAAAGTCCCACGGTCACACCGCCGCCAGCCTGCATATAGTAGGTCTTGTTGTCAACGGTGATGAATTTGTTCACAGCATAAGTACCGTCTTCCTGGAAATAGTAGCCAAGGAACCAGGTGGATTTCAGCATCTTGCCGTCTTCCGTCTTGAAATAGTAAACCTGTCCATCTACAGTCTGCCAGCCGGTAAGCAGCTGGAAATTGTCATCGTAGCAGTAGGTGTCGCCGTTGGCATCCGTGTACAGTCCGGCTTGCCTGGTCTGTCCGGTCTGATGGCCGTCAGCTCCTACGTAATAAGCGCCAACCCACTGATTTCTCACCAGAACACCATCACTGCCAAGGTAGCGGTCGCCATTCCAGGCATCGGTGATCATGGAACCGTCTTTGTTGAAACAGTAGGTGACACCTTTGATGGTCTTCCATCCGGTAATCTTCTTGCCGGTGGTGGAGTGCAGGTAGTAAGACTTTCCATCCAGAACAAGCCAGCCTGTCTGACGTTTTCCCTCTGCGTCAATGTAGTAGTTGTTGATCCAGCGGGGACCTGTGGAAAGGACATTTTTGCTGCTGAAATAGTAATAATCTCCGTCAATTTTCACCCAGCCCTTGCAGGCAGCCCCTGTCTCCGGATCGAAATAATAGGTCTGGCCATTGATAGTCTGCCAGCCGGAAGCCTGTTCTCCTGTAGTGGGGTTGAAATAGTATTTCTTTTTATCAAAGGTGATGATACCGGATTTCTGGCTCAGAGCACCGGTGGAGGTAAAGAGATATTTTTTACCATCGATGGTGCGCCAGCCAACAGTCTTGATACCGGTTTTGGGGTCAAAATAATAGGTACCGTCGGAAAGCTCTTTCCAGCCGTAAGCGCGCAGTCCCTTTTCGTCTGCATAGCGGGTATGGGAAGTATCCCAGGCATTTTTCTGAAGCTGTCCCTGCTTGTTAAAGTAGTAATACTTCTTCATGATAGAGGTCCAGCCGGTGACGGCGGTGCCGTTCTTTCTGCTGAAGAAATAGCGCTTTCCTTTGACGGATTTCCATCCGGTAATGCGGATGCCTTCTTTATCAAAATAGTAGTATTTATTCTTGATGCAGCGCAGTCCGGTGAGACGGATGCCATTTCTGGGATTCAGATAGTAGACTTTTCCGTCAAGGCGGATCCAGCCTTTTTTCTTTTTTCCCTTTACATAGTAGTAGTATTTTCCGTTTTCTTCTACCCAGCCTTTTTTGACAGGTTCTTTTGCCTGGACAGAGACTGCGGTGTCTGATACCGTGGAAGTGGTCTTGGTGCTGGATGTCTCTTCTTTGGTCTTGGTAACAAAACCATCTTTGGACAGGTATTTTCCCTGTACCCATTTGTTGGTGATCATCCGGCCTCTGGCATCAAAAAAATAAAGTTTCTTTTTAATCGTGTGCCAGCCGGTCTGTGCGTAGCCTTCTTTATTGAAATAATACCAGTAATTTCCGATTTTTTTCCATCCGGTAGCGTAGCCCTGGCCATCATTTAAAGTGTACTGTCTGCCGGAAGAAGTAATCTTCCATGCTGCGTCGGCTTCCATGCCAGGAGCGGAAAGGCAGAGCGCTCCGGCCAGCGACAGGGCAACCAGAAAATTTTTCTTCATCGCTAAACTCCTTTTAGATACGTGCTCGGTTTCATTGTGCTTCTTTACAAAAATATTACATTTGTATAAAATTTTACCGTAAAAACAAGAAAAAGTCAAGTAAAAAGCCCATGTTTGTGCATGTTCCACAAACACGGGCCTGGGTTTTGGATGTTTTAACGTCCCTGCATACGTTTAATGACTTTGAGCCGGGTGAATTCCTCACGTTCCTTTTCCTCCAGTGCTTCCTGAATGGATTTTGTAAGCACTTCGTAGGTGGGAATCGTGATATTTTTCAGCGCGTTGGCGCGCTTCTGGGTTTTCTTAATGTTCGTTGCCAGCCGGTAGGCGGAGTTTTCAATCATGGAAAGCTGAATGGTCAGCTGTTTCACTTTGTCGAAAGCGGCCTTTGCCTCATCCAGCGCCTGGGAAGTTCCATAATAGGCGTAGGTAGGCATACTGGGGGATTCATCGGATTCTACCAGAGGAATCTCCGTACCCATAATGCTGCGGGTCTTGATGCGGATAGAATTCTCCACTGGAACAGAATGGGAGATCTCATCTACCACATGAATACCCAGCCGGACATTGGCTTTCTGAAGAGCTGCATAGGCTGTACGGAAGGTGGTATCAATCTGGCTCTGAATATCAGAAGCCTTGTCGATTAAGTCCATCATTTCCCGGATCAGGATGTTCCGCTTTTTATCCATTAGCTCATAGCCCTGACGGGCCAGAGCCAGTGAATTTTTTGCAAGGATCAGATTTCCTTTTGTAGGAAATGTGTTGGGATTCATGAAATCACCTCAGATTCCTTAGAAGGCTTGTAATACTGATCAAGGATCTTGGTATCGATACGGTCGAGTTCTTCTCTCGGTAGCATACCAAGGAGCTTCCATCCAAGATCCAGGGTTTCGATAATGGTACGGTTTTCGTCCGGACCCTGTCCTACAAATTCATGCTCGAAAGCTTCACCGAATTTCAGGTAGGTCTTATCCAGGGGGGACAGCTCGTCTTCACCGATAACGGAAGCCAGGGCTCTGGCATCTCCCACCTTTGCGTAGCAGGAGAACAGCTGGTTGGCAACGTCCTGATGGTCTTCTCTGGTGTAGCCTTTACCGATGCCGTCCTTCATCAGACGGGACAGGGAGGGCAGCACGTTGATAGGTGGATAAATAGCCTGACCGTTAAGCTGGCGGTCCAGTACAATCTGGCCTTCGGTAATATATCCGGTCAGGTCGGGGATTGGATGGGTGATATCGTCGTTGGGCATGGTCAGAATGGGGATCTGAGTAACAGATCCGTTGACACCCTGGACAATACCGGCACGCTCATAGATGGTAGCCAGTTCGCTGTATAAGTATCCGGGGAAACCTTTACGGGAAGGGATCTCACCTTTTGAGGAAGATACTTCACGCATGGCCTCTGCAAAAGAAGTCATATCGGTCAGGATAACCAGGATGTGCATATTTTTCTCAAATGCCAGGTATTCAGCGGCAGTCAGGGCTACCTTCGGAGTGATCAGACGCTCTACAACCGGATCGTTTGCCAGGTTTAAGTACATGGCAACGTGATCGGAAACACCGCTCTCTTCGAAGGTTTTGCGGAAGAATTCGGCAACATCGTATTTGACACCCATTGCAGCGAATACGATTGCAAATTTCTCATCGGAGTTGTCTCCCAGAGAAGCCTGCTTTACAATCTGTGCAGCCAGCTGATCATGGGGAAGTCCGTTTCCAGAGAAGATCGGAAGCTTCTGGCCTCGGATCAGGGTAGTCAGTCCGTCGATGGCGGAGATACCGGTACGGATGTAGTTACGGGGATACTCACGGGTTACCGGGTTTAACGGAAGTCCGTTGATGTTGACCCGCTTTTCCGGAGTGATCTCACCCAGACCGTCAATGGGGCGGCCGATACCGTCAAAGGTACGTCCCAGGATATCCGGGGAAAGGGCAACTTCCATGGGATGGCCGGTGAGTTTTGTATGGGTGTTTTTCAGGGACATGCCGTCATTTCCTTCAAACACCTGGATGATGGCTTTATCCTCATAAAGCTCTACAATACGTCCAAGCTTCTTCTCTTTTCCGTCAACGGTAATTTCTACGATTTCTTCAAAAGAAGCGTTCTGGACGCCTTCCAGTACCACGAGGGGGCCATTGATTTTACTAAGTCCTAAATATTCGATTGACATATGATGGTTTCCTCCCTACGCATTTTTCTTTAATACTTCGTCATAGAATTCGTCCACGGCTTTGTAGTAGTCGTCGAACATTTCCAGATGATCATTGGGCACATCGTATTTGATGGAAATGACCCGGTCGAAGATATTGCTTTCTTTTAACACGGACATGGGCATTCCCATGGTAACCAGTGCTTTTGCTTTTTTGTTCAGATACAGGATAATATCCATCATCTTGAACTGTTTGATCATGGGAACACAGGTATCGTCTTTGTGGAAGGCGTTCTGCTGCAGAAAGCCCAGACGGATCACACGGGCAATTTCAAGAGTCAGTTTCTGGTCATCCGGAAGTACGTCAGAACCGATCAGTTTTACGATTTCCATCAGACTGCTTTCCTGGTTCAGGATTGCTACCAGCTGATTTCTGTGGTCAGTGAAATTGGAATCTACATTGTCTTTGTACCAGGGAGCCAGGTCATTTAAGTATTCACTGTAACTGGTGAGCCAGTGGATAGCCGGGAAATGTCTGGCATAAGCAAGGGATTTGTCCAGTCCCCAGAAGCAGCGGACGAAACGTTTGGTATTCTGCGTAACAGGTTCGGAGAAATCGCCTCCCTGAGGAGATACGGCTCCAATAATGGAAACGCTTCCTTCGCTTCCGTTTAAGGTCTGCATCAGGCCGGCACGCTCATAGAATGCGGACAGACGGGATGCCAGATATGCCGGGAAACCTTCCTCGGCAGGCATTTCCTCCAGACGTCCTGACAGCTCACGCAGAGCCTCTGCCCAACGGGATGTAGAGTCGGCCATGATAGCCACGTCGTAGCCCATGTCGCGGTAATACTCAGCCAGGGTGATACCGGTGTAAATGGAAGCCTCACGGGCTGCCACAGGCATGTTGGAAGTATTGGCGATCAGGGTAGTACGGTCCATCAGAGGATTGCCGGTTCTGGGGTCTACCAGTTCTGCAAACTCTTCCAGAACCTGGGTCATTTCGTTTCCACGCTCTCCGCATCCGATGTAAATGATGATGTCGGCGTTGGACCATTTTGCGATCTGGTGCTGGGTCATGGTTTTACCGGTTCCGAATCCGCCGGGGATGGCAGCGGTACCGCCTTTGGCGATGGGGAACAGAGTATCCAGGATACGCTGTCCGGTTACCAGGGGCTTACTGGCTGCAAAACGTGCAGCAGTGGGTCTCGGAATCCGGATAGGCCATTTCTGTGCCAGCTTGATATCATAGCTGTGGCCATTTGCCTGGGTAATGGTCACGATGGTGTCGGTGATGGTGTATTTTCCATCCGGTACAACGGAAGAAACCACACCAGAAATGTTTGGAGGAACCATGCTCTTGTGGAGAATGGCCGGGGTCTCCTGGGTTTCAGCAACGATGGTGCCGCCGCTTACTGCGTCACCGGGTTTTACAGTGATATGGACATCCCAGAGTTTGGAAGTATCCAGAGAATCTACACTGACACCACGGGTGATGTATTTTCCGGAATTTTTTGCAATCTCAGAAAGAGGACGCTCAATACCATCAAAAATATTATTCAGGATGCCAGGTCCAAGGGTAACGGAAATGGCATCTCCGGTAGCTTCTACGGTTTCACCGGGTCTTAAGCCGGTGGTCTCTTCAAAGACCTGTACGGTCGTAGTATCTTCGGTAAGGGCAATGACTTCGCCTACCAGACGTTCTTTTCCTACATAGACCATTTCTGACATTTTGAAACCGGTATTTCCTTTCAGGTAAATAATCGGTCCGTTAATGCCGTAAATCACGCCGGTCTTATTCATGGCTCACACCTCCGCTGAATGTGAATTGTTCTTTTGCCTCTGTGAGTTTGGTCTCAAAGGAGTTGTCAATGAGCATGTGGCGTTCCTCCAGAACGGCACGGGTGCCTCCCATAAAGGAATATTCGGATACGGAAATGGCTGTGTTTGTGGCAGCAGCCAGGTCCTGGAGAAGGAACTGATCGTTTGGATCAATGTATATGGTGACATGTTCGCCGCCGGCTACTTTGAGAATGTCCTTGATCTGTTTTTCAAGGAGCTTTACGTAAGCCGGTGTGGACATATATTCTTCGAGCTGAGTTTTGATCTCTACAAAAAGCTTTTCTTTCAGTTCATCGTTTTTCTGAGAGATTTCACGTCTGATCTGAAGCTGCTCTTTGGAGAGAGCGGTGTTGATGGAACGGTTTAAATTTTCGGTTTCGGTTTTGATCTGAAGAGCTGCACGGCGGTCTGTTTCGGCCATGTGCTCAGCCTCGATCTTTTCCAGCGCTGCCTGATGCTCGGCGATAGCGGCTTCCCGTTTTGCTTTGGCACGTTCTACAGCGGCTTCTTCAAAATGTTTTAACTTTTCTTCAGTTGTCAAATGTCTCACCTTCTCTGCACTATAGTTTCAGGCCGATGGCCTCGTTGACATAGGATGTAATAAAATCGGGTTTACGGCCCGTACCGTGTCTGTCCGGAATCTCGATGATCAGCGGAAGTTTTCGGTTCAGCTTGACATCATCCACGATATCCGGAAATTCTCTGCCGAATTTCTCGGTGAGAAGAAGAATACCGATCTCTTTGTCGGCGATGGAACGCTCCAGGGCATCTTTGAGCTCCTGACGTTCATGGACAACGCATCCTTCCACACCGGCAAGTCTCATGCCGGTGTAGGTGTCTACGTTATCGCTGATTAAGTACATTTTCATAGGTAAACCACCTCTGGAAGGATTGGGGGTAATTACAGCTGGCCCAGGATCATGAAGGAGATGATCAGACCGTACAGAGCAATACCTTCTGCCATAGCTACGAAGATCATGGACTTACCAAAGATGCTGCCGTCCTCGCTGATAGCGCCCAGAGCGGAGCTTGCTGCACTTGCTACGGCAATACCGCCGCCGACACAGGAAAGACCAGTTACCAGACCTGCTGCGATGTAACCAAGACCGGTGGAAAGTCCGCCAGCGCTTGCGGAAGTGGTTTCAGCTGCCAGTGCTGCAGAGGTGTTTGTGAAAGCTACGATGTTGGCGATGATTAAAGCGCCGAAGAACAGGAAAATATTTGCAGTCAGGGAAGTTTTGAAGCGTCCGCGGTTTCTTTCACCTGCAAGATAAAATCCAAAAGGTACAACCATAGTAAGAATTAATGCGATGACAGATACGATAGTAATTGTAGTAGACATTTTTAATTCCTCCTCATATTTCTTTCTCTAATTTCTATAAAATCTTTTGTTTGGTCAGTTCTTTATTCAGAAATCTGTTTTTTCTGGAAAGGCTTGAATTCCCGGCCGTCTCCTTTGTAGAAGCGGCTGAACATCTCGTAGTATTCCAGACGAAGAACCTGAATAGCAACGATCAGGCCTTCCATGCCGCAGACGAATACGTTTCCGAGTACAATGACGATCCAGTTGGGGGATCCGCCATTGGCTGCGCCTGCCAGCATCAGGACAACTTCCATCATGGCTGCATGGCTGACTGCGAAAGCACCCATACGCACAAAGGAAATGGTGTTGGAGAAGTAGGTCAGCAGTACATCAAACAGTTCGAAGAATGCGGTGATTGCAAACATGCCTTTCTCCTTGGGAAATGCATCCGGCTCTTTTTCTACCAGTTTGCATAACGGCTCTTTTAAAGCGATGAGAATCAGCGGAATCACAAACATGACAACGGTCACTGCCACAGCCGGTGTTTTGTGTCCGGTCATCATCAGAACCAGGATCAGTACAATGGCACCGTAGAATACCAGTCCTGCCACGCCGTTGGCATCAAAGATGGCTTCGCCGACTTTGTGCGCGCGCACGGCATTGATAATGTGAAGGATCATGGTAAACAGGATCATACACATACCAAAGACGACGGCAACCACGAAAACGGTGTTCAGGCTTCCGATCATGGGAAGGGTCGTCATAGCTTCCTTGGGATGCAGCCACAGGGAATGGATCACCGTATCCTCAAATCCGAAGAAGCTTCCGTACAGAAAACCGAAGATGGTTGAGAAAACGCCTGCACAGCTTAAGATCGCGCCCAAAGGTGCTTTCTTAAAGTGGTAGAAGAGTGCGCCGCCGATTAAGAGGCATAAGCCCTGTCCCACATCACCGAACATGGTGCCGAAAATAAAGGAATAGGTGAGAGCCACGAAAATCGTGGGATCCATTTCGGTGTACCCCGGCAGTCCGTACATTTTCACAAACATTTCAAAAGGACGGAAGATCTTCGGGTTTTTCAGCTTGGTAGGCGGCTGGTTGAGGATGTTGTTTTCATCATCTTCTATGATACAGTAAAGGTTTGCATCATTTTCAATATCTTTCTGGAAAGCGGCAGCATCTTTTTCAGTCATCCATCCGCAGAGTATGTAGAATACCTGCTGGTCTTCCTTGGTGCAGGCAGCCAGCTTACGGATATCGAAGTTGGATGAAAGGGCATCCAGTTTGGCTCTGGAAGCCAGAACTTTTGCTTTCTGCTTTTCCAGAACAGTGTTCATCTGCCGGTCGCATTCTGCGATCTGGGCTGTATAGCCTGCGATTTCCCGGTTTAGGCGGTCTGAAGATTCTTTGGGAGTACCTTCATATTCGTCTGGAAGGATGAAACGCTCAAAATGCATGGATGAGTAAACAGCATCGATTTTGGTGGCCTCAGCAGCGGGGATGAAGTAAATACCCCACACATACTGGTCATCACTGGCACATTTGATAAAAATGGTGTCCAGATCATCGTAAACATATTTCTCAAGCTTTTCATAGTATTCATGAGCAATCTTTCCAAACCGGTATTTGATGAATTTGAACTTCAGAATCTCATGGACATTGAAGTTGAAATCCAGGAACGGCCGGATAGTGGTCAGAGAGTCCATGGCTTTCTGGCGCTCTGCTTCCAGTTCCTGGCGGCGCTGACGGATGGAGGCAAGCTGCTGGCTTAAATCCTTCACCGTACTGATGGCCTCGTCAAGGCTGACCTTCTGGGGAGAGGCCTCCTTGTCTGACAGTGCGTTTATCAGTTCGTCTGCTTTCTGAAGCCATTCCCGATAGGGATTGATCTCGATATAAGGACGAAGCTGTGCCACTGTCTTTAGTTCGGAAAGGGCGTTCTCTAAGTGGATCTCGTATTTGGACAGATACTGATCGACCACCCGGTCAATATCGGCCTTGGGACCCGTGATACTTAGGAACTTCATTTTCTCGATCACGAACCATACCTCCTTTTTTAATAAATTAGAAAATCTACACAGATTGTTCCGTGCTTCGTGTCTCCGTATCCACTCCAGTCGGTGCTAGACGTGTACCACTGGCACAGAGCACCCCACAATCTGTACCGCTATTTGCATATCGTGTGGATGGTGCCACACGATATGCTCATATCGGGCGTGCCCCAAAGTTACGTCCACGCTTTTGTGCAAGCACATGCGTGTCTTAACTTTTGTGCACTGTAACTTATATATATGATAAAATCTCATCCTGCGGAAGTCCATAGCGGATTCCCTCAAGGACGGTGGTTACCTGGTCGATCTCATGCTCTTTTTCAAAGAGATAAGAGATCACAGTCGCTGCGGAATACGGCTCTTTTTTTGCATTGGATGTCTGGATCTTGTGACGGATATGCACATAAGCCTGAGGCAGTTTTTCTGAGGTAACGTTTTCAAAATGGCGGCCGTACCAGGTCTTCTGGAGAAGCTGTTCAAAGGTTTCCATGTTTTCAGATTCTGCCAGGGCCTGAATATCGTCTTTTTTCAGATGGTACTGAACCGGAATGATCATGGCATAAATCTGAGCAGCCGTCATATGAAAATATTTTTTGGAGCGGCAGATCCACTGGAGATTCAGCAGGTCGATCTTAACTCCGTAAGCATCCATAAAAATGCGCTGGGAATCTTTGTCTTTTAATACAGATTCCCTCTGGTTCCACAGCCAGGTAAAATAGAACAGATCCAGTGTCATTCCATAATCCCATAAGGTTGCGGAGGGTTTGTCAGAAAGCCGGTGCAGGCAGTCATAATACATGGTGCCCTTCAGGTTTTCTACAAGTTCCCCGATGGTGTGGCTTCCGGAAAGCTTTTCCAGATCAATATCGGAATGCTTATCAAAAAACTCACGGAAGGAGCCGGTGTAAAAGGTCGCTTCCTGATGGTCAAATACCAGACGCATACAGTCTTTTAACATGGCGGTCTCGTATCTGCCGAAATAAGCATCCAGGAATTTCCGCTGGTAAGTGGAAGAGAAGCGGTAAAGCTTCTGGTAATCCCGGTATACTGATCGGATCAGGAGTGTCTCAATCTCATTTCGATGGAGAGCGGTTTCATCCTGATCGGCAAGCAGGTGGCCATATCCAGGGGTCTTTTTCAGATACACCAAAGCGTCAGAAACAGAAGTCATACCTGCCATATTGCGGTAGTCATTGTCTGTCAGCAGACGGCTTTTCATGGCTCTGATTTTTGTGGTTGTCCCACTGTAAGTCAACAGTTCACCCATAGCCTTTAGCCCTCGATCATTTTATGAAGTACCTGACTGGCCAGCATTCCATGATTGGCTGCATAATCGGCCTCAATGGACTGAATCATGCGCTCGGTTTCCTGACGGAGTTTTTTTAGCTCTTCGGCCATACGGTTCTCCAGGGAAGTCCTCAGTTTTGCCAGCTCGGCGGCAGTTTTTGCATTGCTTTCTTCATCGTATTTGCGAAGCCGTTTTTCCGATTCGGCGTCCATTTCTTTTTTCTGGACTGCGGAATCATCCATAATACGGACTGCTTCGGTTTCAATTTCCGACAAACGTTTCACAATCTCTTCCATTATGCCATCCTCCTATCTGTCAAATTAATCATGTGTGGAGTAAAACGGGATACTGCCCTGTTTACTCATATGTTCCAGTCTGTCATCTCAGACTTTCACAGTAAGGAAAAGAGAACCCTCCATATTAAGAGGCATTCGCTCTAAAGAGTAGAGCAAATAACATTACGGAGCAAGGGAATGCTCTTTGTCAGAGTGCCATTTGGAGGGGGTCTGGTTCGTTACGGATTTATCATACTCTTTTTTACGGAAAAATCCATAGGGAAATTCACAAATTAGCAAAAAATTAGCGTTTTGATTTTGTAAAAATGACAAGAGTATGTTAAAATAGTTCCGATTTACGCGGAGAAAAGGGGCTTCCTTCAGCTGTTTGCCATACGTTTTCAAAGAGAAAAAGGCAGTGGAAGCCTGAATGAAGAGAGAAACCTGTATAGAAATCTAGAGTGAATTTTGGAGGAAAAAA
Source organism: uncultured bacterium (assembly GCA_905214955.1). Taxonomy (GTDB): domain Bacteria; phylum Bacillota; class Clostridia; order Lachnospirales; family Lachnospiraceae; genus Limivivens. The sequence continues at coordinate 24,679 of CAJMON010000007.1, read as the reverse complement.
CGATGCGTTTGAAAAATGTACCGGGAGCAAGAGAGGCCGTTGCGGCAAGCTCCTTTGTTGTTCAGGAACCGGAAAAATGCCGGGGAAACTGGAAAGAAATCTTTGGAAATGACCATTCTGTTTATATTGAAGTGGGAATGGGAAAAGGCAGATTTTTAACGGATCTGGCTCTGGCCCATCCGGAAAATAATTATGCAGGAATTGAGCGGTATTCCAGTGTGCTGTTCCGTGCCCTGCAGAAAAGAGAAGCACTGGAGGCAGAGGGAACCTCCATGCCGAACCTGTGTTATATGTGCATTGATGCAGAGGATTTGCCGAAAATTTTTGGAAAGGGGGAAGTGAAAGGCATTTATCTGAATTTCTCTGATCCCTGGCCAAAGGACCGCCATGCGAAACGCCGCCTGACTTCCAGACAGTTCTTAAAGCGTTATGATGAGATTCTGGCTGCGGACGGAAAGATTGAGTTTAAGACAGATAATCGTGCGCTGTTTGAATTTTCACTAGAAGAAGTCAAAGAAGCAGGATGGACTCTGGAGGAGTATACTTTTGATCTGCACCATGATGAACGCCTGATGCAGGGAAACATCATGACTGAATACGAAGAAAAATTTTCATCCAAGGGAAATCCCATCTGCAAGATGATTATTTCCAGATAGGTGTGCCCGGTTCATATTTTTTGCAGCCTGAATAATATAATAGGTAGAAACAGCTGTAAAAATGTGGGATGGGTATGAGGAGACGCCATGGCTTTTGGGACTGGATGGGCTGCCGGGTTTATGAATGCACCCGCCTGAACCGGAAGATCTTAAAAATCCGCAGATGTTTTTTTGAAGTATGCAGTATTTTAAACAGAAAAGAATAAAAAAACGGCCTGACGCCGGAGAGTGGTTACTCCAGTGTCAGGCTTTCTGCGTCTTTGTAATTCTTTTTGCGGAGGCGGTGCTGAATCAGGCGGTTCATGAGGTAACGCAGGAACGCCACAATGGGAACGCCTAAGAACATGCCAAGCACTCCGCCGACAGTGCCGCCTACGGTAATGGCAATGATGATCCACAGCGGTCGCAGGCCAGTGGAATTTCCAAGGATCTTTGGTCCGAGGATCAGTCCGTCAAACTGCTGCAGGCACAGAATCAAAATCAGGAATACCAGTGCTTTGATGGGGCTTACGATAAGCAGAATCAAAATACCGGGAATGGCACCGATAAAGGGGCCGAAGTAAGGGATCATGTTGGTGATGCCTACGATGACACTGATCAGAACTGCATAGGGCAGGCGGAAAATATTCATAAGGATGAAACAGAGAATTCCGATGATCAGGGAGTCAATGGCTTTTCCAATGACAAAGCTGCTGAACAGGTTGTTGCATTCTTGAAGAACCTCTACCAGAATCTGAACCCATTTCTGAGGAACAAAGGCATAGACCATGGCTTTGCAGGAATTGCGCAGCTGCTTTTTGTCAGACAGCATGTAAACAGATACGATGATGGCAATCACAATATCTACGATCCAGTTTACGATGTACATGGAAATCGTGTAAATCGCCGGGATGAGATTGGTAGCAAAATCCTTCAGCGTATTCAACAGAGTCGGAATGGTGTCGTTGGTGGCTTTTTCCAGACCGGCAATGTCCAGGCTTGGAAAATGTTCTTTCAAAATATCCAGCAGATCGTAAATGTAATTGATGGAAGCTGGTATGTTATTGATCAGCTCGATGATGCTGTTGGCCACCTGGGGAACAATACCGAAGATGGTAACGGTGATAAATCCCAGAAAGATGATGTACGTGATGGCAATGGCCAGGAGCTTCCGAAGCTTCAAGCTGCGGACATGACATACTTTTTCAAGAAATTGCATCACTTTGCGCACAGCCGGATTCAGGATAAATGCCAGCAGCGCACCGATGACAAAGGGCATCAATACGTTGAATGCAGAACGGATGCCGCCAACCAGGCTTTCAAATGAGAAAATCGCCCGGATGATCACGGCACCAATAGCAATCACAGCGATTGCATAAACAGAAATCGTAAAATATTTGTCGTTTGGTTCAAAATGATGTCTCTTTTCAGGAGACGGCTGATTACGCTCTTCCATAAGAGAATCCTCCACTTTCTTCAATAGGGATATTATACGGTTTTGCAGATGAAGATGCAAGGGGACTAGAAAAAGATAATAAAAAGATTATAATAAATTAATTAATGCCAAGGTCAAAAGTCCGCTTGCGCCAGGAACTCTTTAATCTGGCTGGTGTATTTTTTTCTGAGGGTGAGAACGGTAGAGTTTGAATGATTGTTTATGAAAGTCAATTATTTCGCACCTGTGGTTCCCAGCCGTAACGGCCGCCTAAAATTTTTGCAAAAATCGAAAAAAAGTGCTTGCATTTTTCTAAAACATGTAATATAATAACTCTTGCGTCAAGGGAATGGCACTCATGACCAAGACGAAAAAAGAAAAGATGCGCTTTTAGCTCAGTTGGTAGAGCACCTGACTCTTAATCAGGGTGTCCAGGGTTCGAGCCCCTGAAGGCGCACTTGAAAGTACCGTTTTTGAAGCCATAGGAGCTCCGGGGATGGTGCTTTTTTCGTGTGTGAAAAAGAAAGCTTGCAGCAGATCCGGATGCGCCAAGATATTCCAACATGAATGAAAGCCTTAGAAGTATAATAGTCTGCAAAATCTATGTAAAATCTTCTTCCAGATCCCGTAAAATGTGACCTGTGTCATATCTTTCTGTTTTCGGAAAAGTTATAGTCTTCTTGTATCATAAAAATCCACTTAAGAAATTCACAGAAAAACAGCAAAGCAGGCGTAAAATGGCCGCTTTACGGTGAAAAGGTGAAAGGAGACCCTTATGTTCAAGAAAAGTTTTGCATGTGTACTGGCTGCTGCCGCTCTGATGGCAGGAAGCGCAATGTCCGTCTGTGCGGATGGCGATACCCTGAATGTACAGTTCGTACCAACCAACAATGATGGCTCAATGGAAGCCAAGACCGGTCCTTTCGCAGACTATCTGTCTGAGAAACTGGGGATGGATGTTGAAGTAACTCTGGCAACCGATTACTCTACGATTGTTGAAGCCATGGCTTCTGGAAAGGTTGATCTTGGAATTATGCCTCCCGCAGCTTACGTACAGGCAAGAAATCTGGACGCAGCAGAGGCTCTGTTAAGCTCCCAGCTGGTTGCTTATGATGAAGATACCGAGCAGCCGCTGGAAGATACCTATACTTCCACGTTCAAAGGTGAAGTTCTGGTAAAAGCTGACAGCGACATGGAAAGCCTGGAAGACTTAAAGGGTAAAAAGATCGCAACCTTAAGCCCCAACTCCGCAAGCGGTTACATTTATCCGGTAGCAGAGATGAAAGATCTGGGCATCGATCCGCTGACAGACTGCACTCTGACCACTGTAAATGATATCCCAAGCGAAATTACCGCCGTATTAAACGGCCAGCAGGATGCCTGCTTTGTATTCCAGGGAGCAAGATACGTATTTGCTTCCAAGTTTTCTGATTACGATCTGTTCAAAGATCTGAAAGTTCTGTACCTGACAGAAGGTGACATCCCCAACGATGCCATCGCTGTACAGCCGTCCATGGATGATGAGCTGAAAGACAAGATCAAAGAAGTATTCCTGAATATGGCAGATGATGAAGAGGGAAAAGATGCCATGTCTCTGTGGGGACACACCGGATACGGCGAGGCAGATGAGGCTGCTTATGATACCATTGAGGAATATACCGATAAGGCTGCTGAATAACATACAGGTCAGGAAGGAAAACCAATGATCATTTTTGATAATGTTTCGAAAACATACGGAAATGGTGTAAAAGGTCTGGACCATATCAACCTGACGATTGAGGATGGAGAGTTTGTTTCCATCATCGGATTGAGCGGAGCAGGGAAAAGTACCCTGCTTCGTTCCATTAATCGTCTAAATGATGTGTCAGAGGGCGAAATCACCATCAATGGAGTGTCTGTGACAAAGGCAGGCAAAAAGGAACTCCGCCAGATCCGGCGGAAAATCGGACTCATTTCACAGAATTTCAATCTGGTAAAGCGCAGCACTGTTCAGAAAAACGTTCTTTCCGGCCGTCTTGGCTATTATTCCACATGGAAAAGCATTCTGGGACTTTTTTCCAAAGAAGATTATGAGCGGACAACGGATGCCCTGGAGAGAGTCGGATTACTGGACAAACTTCATACCCGGTGTGACGAGCTTTCCGGAGGACAGCAGCAGAGAGTTTCCATCGCAAGAACCCTGGTACAGCAGGCAGACATCATTCTGGCAGATGAGCCGGTAGCGTCCCTGGATCCGGTGACCACCCAGAAGATCATGAAGGATCTGCAGAACATCAACAAAGGCATGGGCAAGACCGTGATCGTAAACATTCATTCCGTGGAGCTGGCAAGAACCTTTTCGACCAGAATCATCGCCCTGAAAGCCGGAAAAATGGTATTTGACGGGACACCGGAAGAACTGACTGATCAGAAACTGATAGAAATTTACGGAAAAGTGATTTAAAAAGGGGAACACAATGAAAATCAAAGATACAGTTCATTTCAACTGGTATAAACATCTCTTTCTTGTGGCCCTGCTGGCAGTCTGTATTGGAACCAGCATCCATGTAACTGATGCAGATTTTGCAGAAGTTTTTGGAAATCTGGATCAGATGACCGCGTTTATGAAACGTTTTCTGAACCCTGATTTTTCTTACATACCGAAAATTGTGGGTCCCATGATCCTGACCATCAAAATGTCCGTGGTGGGAACCGTGGCAGGTGTGATCCTGGCAGTGCCTTTTGCATTTCTAGCTACTACCGTTGTGACAAAAAATTCCATTCTTACCGGAATCATCCGTTTTTTTCTGGATGTGATCCGTACCATTCCAAACCTTCTTTTAGCAGCTCTTCTGGTGGCTGTCATCGGTATCGGAGAATTTACCGGAGTTATGACCATTGCGGTATTTACCTTCGGAATGGTGTCACAGCTGATTTATGAAACCATTGAGACCATTGATTATGGCCCCATTGAAGCGGCAGAATCCATCGGGGCAAACAAAGTACAGACCGCAGTATGGTCCGTATTTCCCCAGATTTTAAACCAGATCGCCAGCTATACCTTTTATGCATTGGAAATCAATGTGCGGGCATCTACGGTACTGGGCTATGTGGGAGCAGGAGGAATCGGCGTTATTTTGAACTCATCTCTGGCGCTTCTGCGTTATGACAGAGTATCCGTGATCATTCTGATGATCCTGATAGTGGTCATCATTGTAGATGGTCTGAGTGAAGCGATCCGCAGGAGGCTGGCATAATGGAAAAACAGAGAACGATTAAAAAATGGCTGATCACCATTGTGGTGGTCGGGATTATTGTATACTGCGCAGCTGGCATTGATTATTCCGGCCTGGCATCTTTTTCACCGTCCATGGCAAAGGATGTAATAAAAGGTCTGTGTGCACCGAAATGGAGTTATTTTTATGACGGAAGTGGAGAAGATGTGTTCTCTCTGCTGCTTCTGACTATCGGCATTGCATTCCTGGGAACCGCCATTGCAACCGTGCTGGCACTGCCTCTGATGCTGATTTCAGCGGCAAACCTCTGGAAAGGATGTCCCATTGTTCCGAGAATCGGAAAGCTGATCTGCAATGTTTTACGTGCATTTCCGGAACTGGTATACGCCATCATTTTTGTAAAAATGGTAGGACCGGGACCTTTCGCAGGTGTTATGGCCATTGGCGTCCATCAGATCGGTATGCTGGGAAAACTGTTTACAGAAGAAATGGAAGGAATGGATGAGCAGCCTGCAGAGGCCATGCACGCAGCAGGCGCCGGATTCTGGCAGACTTTTTTCTATGCCAGAGTGCCCCAGCTGATGCCCATCTGCACGTCCCTTTCTTTGAACCATTTTGAAATTGCAGTCCGCAGTGCCTCTACGCTTGGACTGGTAGGAGCAGGTGGAATCGGAGCGCCGTTAATTTTTGCCATTCAGGCAAGAAACTGGGATAAAGTAAGCATTATTCTGATTGGTGTCATCGTGGCAGTATTCCTGCTGGATCTGCTGACAGGATACATCCGGAAAAAACTCCGGTAAAAATTTATGAAACAGGAAGCTTTGAAAGGGAGGATTTGAAATGCAGTTTGAACTTGATACTCATACGCATACCATTGCCAGTGCCCATGCGTATTCCACCATTCAGGAAATGGCCCAGGCAGCTGCCGGGAAGGGGCTGAAACTTCTGGCCATTACAGACCATGCGCCGTCACTTCCAGATTCCAGCCCAAAGCTTCACTTTATGGGATATCATGTGCTGCCAAAGGAACTGTATGGTGTACAGATGATGTATGGCGTGGAGTTAAATATCATGGATTCTAACGGAACGGTGGATCTGGAAGAGGATATTTTAAAAAGACAGGATCTGTGCATTGCAAGTTATCATACCATGTGCACACCTGCGGGAACGAAAGAGGAAAATACCAACGCTTATTTGAGAGTGATGGAAAATCCTTATGTGAACATCATCGGACATCCGGAAGATGGATACATTCCGGTGGATTTTGAAGCGCTGGTGGAACAGGCGAAAAAGCAGCATATTCTTCTGGAGGTCAACAATTCTTCCTTAAAGGCGGCATTTTACCGGCTGAATACCCATGAAAATATGCTGACCATGCTGGGGCTGTGCCGAAAGCTGGAAGTGCCGGTGTCCATCGGTTCAGATGCACATTTTTCAGGAGCCGTAGGAGCATTTCCGGAAGCGGAAAAAGTTCTGAGAGAAGCAGATATGCCGGAGCGGCTGATTGCCAATACGGACGTGAAAAAGTTCTGCAGATTTCTGGAAATCCGAAAGGAAATGCGGGAGGCTTAAACGGGAGAAGAAGATTTCACGGCAGTTTTCTCCAGCTTTTTCCGATCAAGAATGCGGTAGCCAAAGCGGACTTTGACAAGGGCCTGCTCTTCACAGAATTTTTTCAGGGTACGCAGAAGATGCCGGTAGCTGGTGTTGAGGATTTCTGCACAGTCATTGAGTTTAAAGGTAAATAGGTCTTCGTGGGAATTTTGAAGGATAAATTTGGCCAGGCGTGTGTCGAGAGGTTCAATCAGGGCATATACCAGGCCATCTTTGTTCATACGGGAAGCCAGTACATGACAGACACTCTGAAGAAACCGCAGATCTTTTAAAAGGGTCTGCCGGTAGAGCTGAAAACTGATGGCAATGCAGGTACATTCGGAAAGAGCCTTGACATTGGCGGTGGGCAGATCGTTCCACAGAGAGGCCGATTCACCTAACATGGCTACCGGCTGGAGATACCCCACACAGCCGTAACGGTCGCTGTTGGCGTAGGAAAAACACATGACCTTTCCAGAGATCAGAAAGTAAAAATAACGGGAAACTTCGGTCACGCGGATCAGATACTCATCTCTGTCAAAGACAACCAGCTCGGCGATGTCAGCCAGAGGAGTGTCCATGTACTGCTGCAGGTGGAATTCATCAATATAGCGGTTGATCAGTTCTTTAGAAGGTATTTTTTTCATGGCGGTTCCTCCTAGAGTAAATTAGATTCTGGTCGGAGTTTCAATACAATGCCTGCGGATTGCACCGTGTAAGCACGACCGGCTTTTAGACTTTTGTCCCCTGGCATTGTATCTATTATAAAAAAAACGGATTTGAAAATCAAGAAGTAAGGAGGGCAGAGATGGAAATTCTGCATATATCGGATATACATTTTCGGATTCAATATGAAAAACGGCAGGATGGCTATGGAAAGATGCTCTGCCAGATGAGAAATCCTCTGGAAAAGCTGGATTTTTGTCTTGAAAAAGCATTTTCGGAGCATCCGGGGATCGGTCTGGTGCTGATCAGCGGTGATCTGTGTGAGGACGGGAGTGCTGCAGATTATGAAAGTTTAAGGAAATTTCTGGAAAGTCGTCTGGGAACAGTGTCCATGGAAATCACCCTGGGAAACCATGACCGGAAAGAAGAATTCCGGAAGGGCTGGATGGGAAAAGAAGAACAGAATCTTCCTTATAATATAGATCATACAGGTGGCCTGTACAATCATGCACTGCGCCTGGAAGAGCTTGCAGTTCTGTCCATGGACAGCTCCTGTTATGGAAACAGCAACGGCCAGATCGAAGAAGAAGCAGTACAGTGGCTGGAAGAAATGATTCAGAAAAATACAGATCTTCCCCTGCTTCTGATGACACACCATCATTTCCTGGATGGTCATGAAACTATGCCGGCGGTCAGCTGCCCGGAGAGCCTGAAAAATCTGATTGCAAATACCGGAATTTCGGCGGTGCTGTGCGGCCACACCCACCACTGTTTTGCAGGAACGTTCCTTGGAAAGCCGTATTATACAGCGGACTGCATGTCGTTCTACGGAACAAATCTGGAGGCAGGCCTGGTGAAATTTGAAGAGAAATATGGCTACAATTATTATGAAACCAGGAAGGGACAGATCCTGCGAAGCTGTCAGGAGACCTTTTCGGACAACAAGCTGATTGAGATTGTGGACTGGAGATAGGACAGAAGCATCAAAAATATGGACATCAGCACAAAGATAATAAATGATTTGTGCCGCAATATCCTGAATTGTCGGATTCAGGATATTGCGGAGTATATTCCTTCAAAGGATGATCAGGCGCTGTGACGATGGCTGGATACAACTGAAAAATTAAGGCTTAGGCCGGTATGTCAATGTAGAACATGCCGGTCTTTTTTTGTGCCTGTGTACTGCCAGCGGTTTTCTGCTGGCAGCTCCTGCTTTTTTGCAGGTACAGGGTCAATTTTTGCTTGCAATCGGAGTCTTCTGTGGTACAATGGGAAGGACAATAGAATAATGAGAGGAACTTCGGTACGAAGAGGAGAAGAGCAGTTTATGAAAAAAGCAGTAAAAGTACTTTTTACGGCGCTTCTGACAATGGCTGTACTGGGCGGATGGAGCGCAGATAGCACAGGAGAGTCTTCGGAGGATACTTCCTCAACAGAGCTGGTACAGGATGAGTCCATGTACGGAGGCTCTGTAGTTGTAGGCATACAGCAGGATATTGACAGTCTTGACCCTCACAAAGCAACAGCGGCAGGAACTAAAGAAATTCTGTTTAACATTTTTGAAGGATTGGTAAAGCCGGATGAAAACGGTAATCTGATCTGTGCAGTTGCAAGTGATTACAGCATCTCAGAGGATGGTCTGGTTTACACCTTCACTCTGAGAGATGGAGTAAAGTTTCACAATGGCAGTACGGTGACCTGTGAAGATGTAAAATATTCACTGGAAAGAGCGGCTGGTCTTTTAGACGGCACACCGCTGATCTCGGTACTGCAGACGATTCAGAAAGTAGATATTTTAGATGACAAGACGGTTCAGGTAACAGTGGATGCAGCAAATACAGAGCTGATTTACAGCTTTACAGCAGCCATCATTCCCGCAGGCAGCGGTGAAGAAGAGGCTTCAGCTCCCATTGGTACGGGACCGTTTTCTTTTGTTTCTTACACACCCCAGGAGGGCATTGTCCTGAAAAAGAACGAGGATTACTGGCAGGAAGGCCTGCCCTATCTGGATCAGGTAGAGTTTAAGATTTTAGGAAGCGGCGATACTGCACTGATGGAACTGCAGGGCGGCAGCATTGATCTGTACTCTTATCTGACAGATTCCCAGGCAGCACAGCTGGAAGGCACTTTCAACATCACCGCTTCTCCGTCTGACGTGGTACAGGCACTGTTTTTAAACAATGCCGAGGAACCGTTGAATGACGTGAAAGTCCGCCAGGCTATCTGCTATGCCCTTGACAAAGACATGATCAATGAATTTGTTTCCGGAGGAAAGGCAGCGCTGATCAGTTCTGCTATGCTTCCCACACTGACAGAAAATTATGTAGACTTAAATGATGTGTACGGTACTTCTGCAAATGTGGAAAAAGCCAAAGAACTGCTGACAGAAGCTGGATATCCGGACGGTATTGACCTGGAAATCACCATTCCGTCCAACTACGAGGTACATATGCAGACAGGAGAAGTGGTGGCAGAGCAGTTAAAAGCAGCAGGCATCAACGCTACCATCAATCCGGTAGAGTGGAACACCTGGCTGGAGGATGTTTACACAGGCAGAAAGTATCAGGCCACTATCAGCGGCATTGCCTGCGACCTGACACCGGGGTACATGATCAACCGTTTCCAGACCGATGCCAAGAAAAACTTCATCAATTTCTCTGATGAAGAGTATGACAAAGTATGGGCAGAGGCACAGACCACCATGGATCCGGAGCAGAAAAAAGAGCAGTATGCAAAGCTTCAGGAGATCCTGTGCGATCAGGCAGGAAGCGCCTTTATCCAGGTTCCGGCAAACATCACTGCCATCAGCAAGAGACTGGCAGGCTACAAGTTCTATCCGGTCTATGTACAGGATATGAGTACGGTGTATATTACAGAATAATTTAAAATCGAGCGGCGTGGCCGCACATGTTCAGGAAAGAAAAGGAGGAAAGAGCCCATGAAATACATAGGTAAAAAAATCGTAACTCTCATTATGACATTGTTTCTGGTTTCTGTGGCTGCTTTCCTGGCTTTTCAGGTGATTCCGGGGGATGTGGTGACTTCCATTCTGGGAACAGAGGCAACGCCGGAGCGGGAAGAGCAGCTACGAGAGGAACTGGGATTCAACAAATCTCCGGTTTGGCGGTACGCAGACTGGGCCGGGGCAGTCCTCCACGGAGATTTTGGCGTCAGCTACCGGTATTCCAAAAACATGAATGAAATGATGCCAGTGAAGGAGCTGATCGGGGACAAGCTTCCGGTGACGCTTTGGCTGGCAGTCATTTCCATGGTGCTGATTGTGCTGGTGTCCATTCCCTTGGGAGTGCTCTGGGCAAGAAGCCGAAATCCCATTCTGGACGGACTTTTAGGGGTCATCACACAGATTACTATGGCAATCCCTGCATTTTTCCTGGGGATTCTGGTGACCTTTGTGTTTGGCATTGTGCTTCGGTTTTTTACGCCGGGGGCATATGTCAGCTATCAGGATAATTTCCGGGGATTTCTGCGGTATTTGATTTTCCCGGCAGTGTCCATTGCCCTGCCAAGAATTGCCATGACTGCCCGGTTTCTGCGAAATTCCATGCTGACGGAGCTGAAAGCAGATTATGTGCGGACAGCCAAAAGCAAGGGCTGCAGCAGGAGAAGGATTGTGTACGGCCATGTGCTGCGCAATGCTATGATGCCGGTGCTGACCTTTCTTGGCATGATGATTGCGGAGACCCTCGCAGGAAGCATTGTGGTAGAGCAGGTGTTCGGGCTTCCTGGAATCGGACGGCTGCTGATCAGCTCCGTGTCCACCAGAGATTTTCCAGTGGTGGAGATTTTGATTCTGTATATTACCTTTGTTGTGATTTTTGTATATTTTCTGGTAGACATTCTGTATCGGGTTCTGGATCCCAGAATCAGTGAAAAATAACAGTGATATCAGGGATCAGTGGAGAGAGAATGCCATGAAACATAAAAATCAGGAAATGAAAAAAGAAACTACAAAAAGAAAAGCTTTCTGCAGAACCTGGAATGGGTATCTGACGGTGGGAGCAGTGATGACGGGCCTGGCTGTGCTGATTGGCATAACAGGCCTTTTCTGGACTCCGTACAGCACCACAGCCATGTCGGCGGCAGAAAAATTTGCAGCGCCGTCTTTCCAGCATTTGTTTGGCACCGACAATTTCGGCAGGGATATTTTTTCCAGAGTCATGAAAGGCTGCAGTACCACGCTGGCCGTCAGCTTTCTGGTGGTACTGTTTTCCGGAACCATAGGAATTCTCCTTGGAGCCGTCACCGGATATTTTGGCGGCCTTCTGGATGAGATTGTGATGCGGATTACGGATGCGGTAAATGGATTTCCCAGCATTCTGCTGACTTTAGTCATCATCAGTCTGTTGGGAACGGGAAAACAGAACGTGATTTTAGCACTGGGGATTGTGTTTATTCCCAGTTATGTAAGAATTGTCAGAGGAGAATTCATGCGTCTGCGGGATGCGGATTATATCCGCCGGGCCAGGCTTATGGGTGTGGGCAGGATCAGGATTCTGTTCGTGCATATCCTGCCGAATATCTTCTCTGTCTTCTGGGCGTCCGTGATGATTGGCTTTAACAATGCCATTCTGGCGGAATCCAGCATGAGCTATCTGGGGATTGGAGTGAATCCCCCAGATGCCAGCCTTGGAAATATGCTTTCGGATGCTCAGGGGTATTTGCAGTCCGCGCCCTGGTGCGTGCTGGCACCGGGCCTTGTGATTGTGTGGATTGTGCTGGGCTTTTCCATGCTCAGCGAAGGCATTCGGAAAAACATCTGACTAGAACGTGTTTGAAAAATCATTCCTGCAATTTGCACGCCCCACTTTGCGTGATATTTTGCCTTCATTCGGTTGACGCAGCCCGCTGCGCCGCTCTCATTCAGACAAAATCTTCCACAAATTGTGACGTACATCTTACAGAAAGCATTTTTCAAACACGCTCTAGTACAGTGAAAATTAAGTATCTGCTATATATAGTGGTTACTTAATTTTCACTGTACTAAGAAAGGAGGGAACCAATCAGATGCAGGAGAAAGAAAATGCCATTGTGGTGTCCGTGGAAAATCTTTCCGTGGGTTTTGCAGACGGAGGAAATGGCCAGGACGGGGCAGGAGCGGTGAAGCAGGTCAGCTTTGAAATCCAAAAAGGAGAAATCCTTGGAATTGTAGGAGAATCCGGCTCTGGAAAATCTGTGACAGCTCTGACGTTAATGGGACTGGAATCTGAAGATGCCAGGATTACGTCAGGAGAGATCAAGTTTGGCGGCAGAACCCTGCGAAAAGCCGGAAAACGGGCAGAGGAGAAGCTGTACCGGGAATATCGTGGAAAACATATGTCCATGGTATTTCAGGAGCCTATGACCTCTTTGAATCCTGTGCAGAAAGCAGGCAGACAGGCAGAAGAGATGCTGAAGCTGCATACGGATCTTGGAAAAAAAGAACGGAAAGAAAAGGTGCTGGAAACCTTTCGGTCGGTAGGTCTGACAGATGCTGAGAGAGTATATGCAAGCTATCCCCACCAGCTGTCCGGAGGAATGCGCCAGAGGGTCATGATTGCCATGGCAGTGCTTCTCCATCCGGAGCTGATTGTGGCGGATGAGCCAACTACTGCTTTGGATGTGACGGTCCAGAGCCAGATCACAGCCCTGTTAAAGAAGATCAATGAAAAAGAGCAGAATGCCATGCTGTTTATCACCCATGACCTGAATCTGGCCAGAAAACTGTGCAGCCGGATTCTGGTGATGAAGGATGGCTGCGTGGTGGAACAGGGAAAGACAGAAGAGATTTTTGAAAATCCCAGACAGGTTTACACTAGAGAACTCATTGAAGCGGTGCCCTCCATGATGAAAAAAAGGGATTGGAAAGGGGCAGAAACGGCCGGAGAGAAACGCCCGGTGCTTACGGTGAAAGATCTGGCGGTGTATTACCAGGATCATGGAAACAGCCTGTTTTCCGGGAAGAAAAAACGCTGTGCCCTGTCGGATGTGAGCTTTTCTATCTATGAGGGAGAAAGCCTTGGGTTGGTGGGCGAGAGCGGCTGTGGAAAAACATCCCTGTCAAAGGCGGTTCTTGGGATGACAAAGGACATTCGGGGGGAGATCGTGCATTTTACTTCGCATCCCCAGATGATTTTTCAGGACCCTTACAGCAGCCTGAACCCCTCCAAGACGGTAGGCTGGCTTCTGGAAGAACCTCTGCGGGCGGCAGCAGCCTGGGACAAAGGTATTTCCATGACGAAGGAGGACCGGAGAGCAGCGGCTTATGACATGCTTCATAAAGTAGGACTGGATGATTCGTTTTATCACCGGAAACCCTCCCAGCTTTCCGGCGGCCAGCGCCAGCGCATCAGCATTGGTCAGGCATTGATTGCAGGCCCTGGTTTTGTGGTGGCGGATGAGCCGGTGTCTGCCCTGGATGTGACCATGCAGGCCCAGATTCTGGAACTGCTGCGAAAACTCCAGGAAGAACTGAAGCTGTCGTATCTGTTTATTTCCCACGACATTCATGTGGTGTACCAGATGTGTGACCGGATCATGGTGATGAAAGACGGGAAGATTGTGGAAACAGGAGAGACGGAAGAGCTGTTTTCCAATCCCAAAGAGGAGTACACCAGACTTCTTCTGGAGGACAGCTAAAATGATGTGGGTGTCAAAAGATACCTTGCGGATTGTTCCGTACTTCGTACTCTCACATCTCCGTTGCCACTTCGGTCGGTGCTAAACGTGTGCCACTGGCACACAGCACCCTGCCCAATATTCGCATATCGTGAAGCTTACGCTCCACTTTTATGTCTACGCTCCGCTTCGGTCGGTGCAAAACGAACATCCACTGGATGTTCTGCACCATATCGGGGCGGGTCACTAAGCCATAAAACCACTCCTGTGCAAGCACATCGTGGTTTCAGGCTTTTGGCCCTGGCATCTTTGTACTATGTTGACGAAATATCAAGGAAGTTTTACAATAAAAGAAAAAGGGGACGGAAGGTCTCTGGAAGTGGAGGAAAAGCAATATGGGTATGAAAAAGTTGAAAAGAACAGCAGCAAGTATTGGAATGGCAGCAGCAATGCTGTGTACAGCAGTTCCGGTACAGGCAGCACCGGCAGATCAGGCACTCCCGGAAAGTGTCACGGTCACCATTTATCCTAAAGATGACAGGGAAAGAGCAAACCACATTTATGGAAAAAATGAAAAGATCTATCTGGCCTATGTGGACGGCACGGTAAAAATCTTAAAATCCAGTAATCCTTCTGTGGCAAAGCTTCTGAAAAATGAGACCAATATTACAGGAACCAAAAGCACGTCTCTGTTTGTGAAACCCAAAAAGGCAGGAAACGCCACGGTATCTCTGAAATCAAAATCCAAGACCTATCAGGTCAAAGTAAAGGTAAAGAAATACCAGAATCCCCTGTCTTCCGTAAAGATTGGGAATAAGTCTCTGAAAATGTCCAAGCTGAAAAAATCTTCCAACTACATTCTGGATTACGCCAAGTTTGCAGGAAAGAAGCAGAAAGTTTCTGTGAAAATGGCATCTGGATGGCAGCTGATCAGTATGGAATATGCCCGGAAAAGCTGGCAGAAATCGGAAAGTATGAAAAACGGCAGTTCTGTAACGGTAAAGGGCGGCTTGGGATTTGAACTCTGTGTGGTTGCACGGAATAAAACCACAGGACAGATGGAGACTGTAGAGTTCTTTTTCGTGTAACGCCATGGCAAAACAGTCAAGAGCTGTTTGTGTCTGCACGATAAAGCCGTTGGCTTTGGAATCCGCCAGACGTAAGGAAGCAAGTGTTACACATGTCTGGTTAAGAATTAACTAGGAGAGATATGCAAATGAAAAAGAGAAATTTGACTGGAATGCTGGCAGGCGTGTGCATCAGTGCCGCATTGCTTGCCGGAGTGTCTGGGAGGGGAATCCAGGCAGAAGCCGCAGAAAATACAGCGGCATACGGCAGCATTATTGCCAGCGGAAACTGCGGTAAAGCAGGGCAGAATGTGACCTGGAAACTGGACGCAGACGGTGTGCTGACCATCAGTGGAAAAGGAGACATTCTGGGAGAAAGCTACCAGAGCTACATGCCATGGGCAGATTACGCTTACCAGGTGAAGAAAGTGGTCATGAAAGAAGGCATTACTTCCATCGGATACTGCGCATTTGCAAACTGCAGCCAGATCACGGAGATCAAGATTCCGGATACGGTAAAAAGCATTGCTGGAAAGGTGTTTTACCAGTGCAGTTCTCTGGAATCTGTGGATCTGGGAAAAGGTGTGACATTCATTGATGAAAACGCATTCTGCTATACTGCCATAAAAAGCATTACTCTGCCCAAACAGCTGACAGAGCTGAATACGTATTCGCTGAATGAGGCCAAGGAGCTGGAAGCCATTTATGTGGAAGCAGGCAATTCGGTCTTTTCATCCAAAGATGGTGTCCTGTATACCAACGGAGGAAAGACGCTGTTTCGCTGCCCCATCAACAAAGCAGGAAGCTTTACCATTCCCTCCGGAGTAACAGAACTGGCATCGGATGCGTTTTACCGCTGCGTGGTGACGGAGATCAACATGCCGTCTTCCCTAAAGAAAATCGGATCAGATGCGTTCCGGGAGTGCAACAACGTGACAAAGCTGGAGTTTCCCGACAATGTAGAAGAAATTCCAACGTATCTGTGTCTGGCATGTGAGAACCTGTCAGAGGTGAAGCTGCCCAGGAATCTGAAAATTCTGGGATATGGAGCATTCTCAAGTTGTGACAATCTGAGCACAGTGGTGATTCCTTCTGGTGTGACCAGCATCGGCGCAGATGCGTTCCCGGAGACTACACAGATTGACTGGAAAAATGAAAAGAACCTGACTCAGCTGGAAGACGGCTCCTATGCACAGATGGCGAAAGTCAGTGTGACGGTCAGTGAAGAGTACAAGAAAGCATTTGAAGTGCTGGAACTGGTAAACAAAGAGCGGAAGAAGGCAGGGGCAGATCCTCTGGTAATGGATCAGGGACTGCTGGAGACTGCTATGAAACGTGGTGCCGAGACGGTGATTTACTGGAGCCATACCAGACCCAGCGGCCAGAGCTGCTTCTCTGCAGACAGCAGCATGGCAGGAGAAAACATTGCTCTTGGAAATTCCACGGCAGAGAGCGTTATGGAATCCTGGATGAACTCTCCGGGACATAAAGCCAATATTCTTGGCAGCGGATACAAGAGTATCGGTATCGGCTGTGTGAAATGCAATGGCGGTTATTTCTGGGTACAGTGTTTTGGACGGGAAACAGGAACTTCCGTTTCAGCCAAATCTTATAAAGATGTCACAAAGACTGCCAAAGTTCTGGTAAGCCAGGAGAAAGAATATTTTACGCCGCTCATCGGTGTTTCCAAGAAATATCTGAAAAAGGGAGACAGTCTGCCTGTTGTTTTCAAGTGGAGAAACGGCTATTATACCATGACCCTGGATGCCTCCACTCTGAAAGCACAGACCAGTGATTCTTCTGTTGTGAAAGTGTCCAACGGCAAGATTGTGGCAGTGGGAGCAGGAACCGCCAAAGTCAGCCTGTATGTGGAGGGCTGTCCGGATCAGAAGAAAGTCCTGGAATTTGAAGTCGAGGACAATGGCAGCAGCACCGGAAATACCGCGAAAAAAGTAAAAGTTTCCTGGAACGCCAACGGCGGAAAGGTTTCCGGAAGCAGCAAGGTTGTGAAGTACAAAGGAACCTATGGAAAACTTCCATCTCCCAAGAGAGCCGGTTATACCTTTGCAGGATGGTATACCAGCCGCACAGGAGGCAGCAAAGTAGCTGCCAATACCAAGGTTACGAAGAAAAAGAACCATACCCTGTATGCCCGCTGGAAAAAGACTGCCGTTGGAAATGCAGCGATTGGAAAACTGACGAATGTCAGCGGAAAGAAACTGAAGGTGCAGATCAAGAGCATCAAGGGTGCGAAGAAATACCAGGTATACCTTGCAGAGGATGCCAAGTTCAGCAAGGGCAAGAAGATCGTTACCTTTGGAAAATCCACAGGAACGATTGCCAAACTGAAAAAAGGAACCACCTACTATGTGAAAGTCAGAGGATACTGCAACGACTCTGCAGGAAAACGGGTGTATGGAAAATTCAGTGCAGTAAAAACAATCCAGGTGAAGAGATAAAAATATGCCAGAAAAATCGAGCGGAGCGGATTTAACAAAGTCTAGCAAGAATTCTCCTACCTCTTCAGGTAGTGAGATGAATTGTAAAAGAAACCTAAACGGCAGCGGTGGGCGGAGAGAGATCAGTATCCCCCGCTGACATGAGGTTTAACCACAGTCGGGATCATTCCGGCGTGTCAGACTCCGTAAATACCGACTGTGAGTTGAAACAAGAGCGTGCTGGAGTATGGAATTGCTTTTTACCAGAAGAGCTGTATGGTGCTTGAAAAAACAGGGCGGGGAAGTTTGTGAACTTCTCCGCCCTGTGGCGTTGCCAAGCATATCAAAATTGGTTCAGTGAACCAATTTTGATTTCTCAGTGTGTATATCCGGAGGCTTCCCGGATGTCCTGGCTTCCTTCGTCAAGGGCTTTTCCAACGGCCAGGGCGGCGGCTTTTAAGCCTTCAGCGCTGGTGGAAAGGGGAAGGGAAGGATAGCTGGTTTTTCCGGAGGCAGCGACCTGGGTGCAGTCAAAGGGGATGTGGATGAATCCTCCGATGACGGAAGGGTATTTCTGCGCCAGCAGGTGCATCAGATGATACATCAGGCTGTTGCACACGTAGGTTCCCGCAGTGTAGGAAACAGAGGCAGGAATTCCGGCTTCCCGGATGGCGGCTGCGATGGATTTTACCGGAATGGTGGCAAAGTAGGCAGCTGGTGCACCTTCCAGAATAGGAACTCCATCGTAGGAAATACCGGCATTGTCCGGGATAGAAGCGTCCTTTAAATTGATGGCAACCATTTCCGGAGTGATGGCAGAACGTCCGCCGGCCTGTCCGACACAGATCACAGCGTCCGGCTGCTCTTTCGCGATGGCAGCATCCAGAAGACTTCCTACGGAATCATATTCTACCGGAAGAAGGATCCGGGAAATCCTGCAGCCGTCGATTTCTTCCGGGAGGAGAGACACCGCATCCCAGGAGGGGTTGGTGGCAGCTCCATCAAAAGGTTCAAAACCTGTAAATAAGATCTTTTTCATCGTCTATGTAGTATCCTTTCCGCATTTTACAGCTTGTGGCAGGCAGCCATGTGTCCGCTGCCCATATCCCGCAGTTTCGGTGTTTCCTGACGACAGCGGGCATCTGCGTAAGGACATCTTGCGCAGAACTTGCAGCCTTCCGGAGTGTTGATGGGGCTTGGCACTTCGCCTTCCAGCTTGATCCGGGTCTTTGCCCAGTTCTGATCCGGGTCTGGTTTGGGAATGGAAGAGAACAGTGCTTTGGTGTAAGGATGCAGCGGGTGGGAATAAATCTCTTCGCTGGTAGAAGTCTCGACCAGAGATCCCAGATACATGACACCAATGTGATCGGAAATGTGGCGGACCATGGAAAGGTCATGGGAGATAAACAGGTAAGCATGTTTGTTCTCTTCCTGTACCTTCATCAGCAGGTTCACCACCTGTGCCTGGATGGAAACGTCCAGAGCGGCGATGGGTTCGTCACAGACGATGAACTCCGGCTCCACTGCCAGGGCACGGGCAATACCGATACGCTGTCTCTGTCCGCCGGAAAGTTCGTGAGGAAAACGGGAAGCATAGTCATCGGTCAGACCGACTTTTCCCAGAAGATCACGAACCTTTTCATCAGCTTCTTTTTTGGAATAATGGAAATGGACTTCCATGCCTTCCTTGATGATACTGCTGATGGTCATACGAGGATCCAGACAAGCGTAGGGATCCTGGAAGATCATTTGTGCATTTTTCTTAAACTGAAGGCGCTGCGCCTTATTGAAGGTGGAAATGTCTGCACCGTCATAAAAAATCTTTCCGGAGGTAGGACGGGTGATACCCAGAATGCTGCGGCCGGTGGTGGACTTTCCACAGCCGGATTCTCCTACCAGGCCAAAGGTTTCACCCCGGCGGATGGCAAAGGAAATGTCATCGACAGCCTTGACGGTTTTGCCTTTTCCAATGGTAAAATACTGTTTCAGGTGTTCAACCTGAAGAAGAGCGTTGGATGACGGTTCCATTACTGCTCACCTCCTGTAAATATAGGGCGCTTTACTTTCGGCGCTTTTGGATGCTGCAGCCAGCAGGCTGCTTTGTGGGTAGGACTCTTTACGGTAAATTCCGGTGCCTTCTGGCGGCAGATGGGCATACAATATTCGCAGCGGGATGCAAACGGGCAGCCCTGGAGCGGAAGCAGCAGGTCAGGTGGTGTACCTTTCAGAGAATACAGCTGCTTCTTGGAAGCACCTTCCTGGGGAATGGAACGCAGCAGCGCCCAGGTGTAGGGATGGCAGCATTCCTTGAAGATTTCCTGTTTGGTGCCTTCCTCAACGATGACACCGGCGTACATAACCTGAATACGGTCTGCAAAGTCTGCGACAATACCAAGGTCGTGGGTAACCAGAATAATGGCAGTGCCAAGGCGTTCTTTCAGATCACGGAGCAGATCCAGTACCTGCGCCTGGATGGTCACGTCCAGAGCAGTGGTTGGTTCATCGGCAATGAGCAGTTTTGGGTTGCAGGCCAGGGCAGTGGCGATGACCACACGCTGGCGCATACCGCCGGAGAGCTGGTGGGGATATGCCTTGATCCGCTCTTCCGGAGTGGGAATTTCCACCATCCTGAGAAGTTCTACAGACTGTTTCAGAGCTTCTTTCATGGAAATGCCTTTGTGGATCATCAGGGTTTCACCTACCTGTTTTCCAATGGACATGGTGGGGTCTAAGGACGTCATAGGATCCTGGAAGATCATTCCGATTTCAGCACCGCGGAAAGCGTGGAGCTGTTTTTTGTTTAAAGCCATGACATCCTGGCCGTCAAACTGAATTTTAGAGCCTGGCATGATTTCACCGGAGGTGCGGTCAAACAGCCGGAGAAGTGCTTTGGCAGTTACAGATTTTCCACATCCGGATTCGCCTACCAGTGCCAGTGTTTCGCCTTTTTCTACACCGAAGGTGATGCCGCGGACGGCTTTTACTTCGCCTGCATAGGTATGGAATGATACCTGCAGATTTTCTACTTCTAATAATCGATTCACGGTATACACCTCCTACCGGCGCATCTTTGGATCCAGCGCATCACGGAGGCCGTCACCAAACAGGGTGAAGGACAGCATGGTCAGCGCGATCATCAGAGCCGGGAAAAATAACTGATAAGGATAAAAGAACATATTTGCCTGTGCAGAGGAAGCCAGCATACCCCAGCTGGTATCCGGGGATTTGATGCCAAGGCCGACATAGCTTAAGAAGGACTCACTGAAAATATAACCGGGAATACGGAAGGTAATATTGACAATGATAACGCTCATGGTATTGGGGATCATGTGGCGGGTAATGATCTTCCAGTTGCTGACACCTAAGGTTCTGGCGGCAGTGACATATTCTGCACTGGAAAGCTGCAGGATCTGTCCGCGGACCAGACGGGCGGTCGAACACCAGCCAACCAGACACAGTGCAAGAAGAATGCTGAAGATACCGCTGTCGCTTAAGATCAGGGAAAGCAGGATGACCACGATCAGGTAGGGGATACTGCTGACAATCTCAACAATACGCATCATGATGGAGTCGGTACGTCCGCCTGCAAAAGCAGAAATACTTCCGTAAATACATCCGATAACGGTAGTGATGACAGCGCCTACCACGCCGATGATGATGGATACGCGGCCGCCGATCCAGGTACGGGCAAACAGATCTCTCCCAAGGGAATCTGTGCCGAACCAGTGTTTCAGGCTGGGAGCCTGGTTTAAGTCAGAACTCATTTTGTCGTAGGAATAACCGCTTATTGCAGGGCCAAAAATCGTAAAGAAAATGATGATGAGCAGAAGAATCATGGCAAAAATAGCCAGATGATTCTGTTTCAGACGTCTCCAGGCGTCTTTCCAGTAGGTAGTCTGAGGCCGGCCGATTTTTTCACTGTCGGTATTGCCGCAGCCCTCGATGACAAACTGGTCATCCGTAAAATTAAAGTTATCCATAGTACCTCACAATCTTTCTATAAAAAATTTCACGCTTTGCGGAAGTTTTGTCAGTCGTTGCCAGCCAGACGGATACGTGGGTCAATGATGACGTAGAGAATATCTACGATCAGCAGAGAAAGGATATATACGCCGGTATAAAACATGGTTGAACCGATGATCATGGGGAAATCACGGTCTGTTACGGAAGTGATGTAATAGCTTCCAAGTCCCGGAATACTGAAAATGGATTCAATGATAAAGGAACCGGTAAATACATCTGCGACGTTTGGACCTAAGATGGTCAGAGAAGGCAGAATGGAGTTGCGCAGAATATGGCGGCGGACAATCATGCCGAAGCTCATACCTTTTGCTTCTGCCATGGTGATGTAATCCTGACTGACGACATCCAGAACGCTGGAACGCATGTAACGGGTGTAAGTAGCCAGCGGAGAAAGGCTCATACAGATGATGGGAAGCACCATATATTTCGGAGAGCCCCAGCCCATAGTGGGCAGGATAGGAAATTTCAGGGTAAAGACGAACTGAAGAACGGAAGCCACAACGAACACCGGAATGGAAACGCCAAGGATGGCGATCAGGCTTAAGATTTTATCCGGCAGTTTGTTTTTCTTCAGAGCAGCCACAACACCAAACATGGTTCCGAGGAGAAATCCAACTGCAATGGAGATCAGACCGATTTCACCGGAACAGGAAGCGTATTTTTTGATGACGTCTGTTACCATACGGCCCGGATAGCGAATGGATTCGCCCAGGGTTCCCTGTGTGAAAATACCTTTGAGAAACAGGAGGAACTGTTCAAATACTGGTTTGTCCAGTCCATATTTTGCATAATAATTGGCTTTTGTCTGCTCCGGGAGCTTCTGAACCAGAGCGGTCAGAGGATCTCCGGGAATATTGTGCATCAGAAAAAAGGTGATGGTGGTAACGACCAGCAGAACAAAAAGCATGTAACCGATTCGCTTTGCTACGTATTTTACCATGGAATTGTGTTCCTTTCTGTAAGATTTACGGCTCCATTTTACAGCCCCGGCGGTCCGAATGTGAAAAATAGCGGGCCGTCCGGCCTGTAAAGTGGAACAACCATATAGTAAAACCAGGAGAGACCATGAGGCCCCTCCTGGCAGTCTGCAAATCAAATGCCTGCAGATGAAATTACTCTTCGATGTATACGCCCTTATGTCCGGCAGTGGAGAATACATTATAATCCCAGCCTTTTACTTTAGAACGAAGAACGTCTTTGATAACGTTGTAGCAGATGGGGATGATCTGGCACTGGTCAACAATAACCATCTTTTCAGCCTCACCGTAAAGTTCAAAACGTTTGTCAGCGTCGGTGGTTTTGTTTGCCTCATTTACGATGTCATCGTAAGCTTCGGTGTAGTAGAAGCAGGGCATCTGAGCAGAGTCAGACAGGAACAGGTTGAACAGGAAAGAGATATCTACTTCACCGCTCCATGCAAGGAAGCCCATCTGGTAATCGCCTGCCTTGCAGTCGGTCCAGAAGGAAGCCCACTCAGTCTGATCCGGAACAACGGTTACGCCCAGGGTCTCCTGGAAACACTGCTGGAACAGAGCCATCTGGTTGTTGGAACCTGCGGTAGTGCCGCCCATGCTTAAGGTTACTTCAAGGTTGGAAGGATCCGGGTCCATGCCAAGCTCGGTCAGACCTTCGATCAGCAGTTCCTTGGGATCCGGATACTCTTCAGCAAGTGCCTTTAACGGCTCTTCTACTTTATCACGGTAGGAAACGCCGTCGATACCGATAGCAGAGGAAAGAAGACCATAAGCCGGAAGAAACAGACCATTGTACAGAACTTCTGTGAACAGCTCACGGTTCATAGCCAGAGAGAATGCCTGACGTACTTTTACGTTGGACATTACTTCGTCTTCGCAGTTGAATACGATGAAGCCAAGGGTCGGAGTTACGTTGTCAGATACAACAACATCATCTCTGCCTTCGAACTCGTCGATGTACTCAGATTTGGAAGTCTGCATATAATCCAGAGTTCCGTTTAACATAGAAGTGTACAGAGTGTTGGAATCATTGGTCAGAGCTACATTTACCTGCTCCAGTTTTACATTGGCTGCATCCCAGTAATTTTCATTTTTTACCATGGAAATGCTGCTGTTGTGCTCCCAGCTGGACAGTTTGAACGGTCCGCAGCTTAAGAACTTGTCAGCGTCGATACCGTAAG
This sequence comes from uncultured bacterium, assembly GCA_905214955.1. Classification (GTDB taxonomy): domain Bacteria; phylum Bacillota; class Clostridia; order Lachnospirales; family Lachnospiraceae; genus Limivivens. The sequence goes on along the minus strand of CAJMON010000007.1, from coordinate 837 downwards.
AATCTCCGCAGGATTCTACGAAATCCTGACGCATCGGGTACATGGGAACAACTTCCAGGAAGGACGGAGTAACTTCGTTCAGTTTAATCACCAGGGTTTTGTCATCCGGAGCAGTTACGCCCAGTTCAGAAACGTCTTTTTCACCAGAGTTGATTGCTTCTGCGTTTTCGATGCAGTACAGGTCAGACACGTAACCATAAGCAGTATTCGGGTCTACCATGCGCTGGAAGGAATACAGGTAGTCAGCAGCAGTCACAGCAACACCGTCTTCCCACTGGTTATCACGAAGGGTGAAGGTGTAGGTCATGGTGTCTTCATCATAGGTGTAAGATTCACATCCTGCTTCTACGGTCTCTCCGTTTTCAATACGGAACAGAGGCTCGGATGCATCATACAGGATGAATTTTCCTGCTTCGTCGATGGTGGAAGCAGTACGGTCCAGAGTAGCTGGCTCGTTGTTCTTGTACACGTTCAGCACCTGTTCAGATGCCTCGGCAGCTGCTGCGGGGAGTGCGCTCATTACAGTGCCTGCAGAAAGCACAGCACAGAGAGCCATGGCGAATAAACGCTTTTTCATTTGGAAATCCTCCTTAAAAATAATATAGATAGTACATCTGGCAGGCTGGAAAGCCGGGAAGCCAGTGTAACTAACGATCCTGTTCAAAGATGCCTTACGGATTGTTCCGTATTCGTATTCTCTACGGCCGGTGCGAAACGTGTGTCACTGGCACGCAGCACCCTGGCATCATTTCGTTATAAAAATGCAAGATAATAAGTAAAAATAAAATCACATATTATAATATAAGAAAAAAAACGATTTGTCAAATGAAATGTATC
>CAJMON010000006.1 GCA_905214955.1 uncultured bacterium | reverse complement strand
CCAAGCAAAATTTCATAAAACAGCTGTAAAATGCTTGCATTTTTAAAGCTATTTTTGAAATTTTATTTAGCGGATACGCCACACCGACGAAATGCGTAGCATTTTGGAGGCTGGCTCTGCACAGTTATAAAATTTTTCCACAGGAGAGGTTGTTATGGAGAGAGAAAAATTTTCTTCCCGCTTAGGGTTCATTCTGATTTCCGCAGGATGTGCCATAGGCCTGGGAAACGTATGGCGTTTCCCCTACATTACCGGAAAATACGGCGGCGCCGCCTTCGTGCTGGTGTACCTGTTTTTCCTGCTGATCCTTGGCCTGCCCATTATGGTCATGGAGTTTGCTGTCGGCCGTGCCAGCCAAAAAAGTGCGGCGTTGTCCTTTGATGTTCTGGAGCCCAAAGGCACCAAATGGCACCTGTATAAATACGGAGCCATGGCTGGAAACTATCTGCTGATGATGTTCTACACCACCATCGGCGGCTGGATGCTTCTGTATTTCTTCAAAATGGCATTCGGACAATTTGAAGGCATGGATTCCACCCAGATCACCGAAAGCTTTTCCGGTCTCCTGAACCAGCCCGTACTGATGACGGTTTTCATGATTCTGGTGGTTGTTCTGTGTTTTGCCATCTGTTCCATGGGGCTGAAAAACGGCGTAGAGAAAATCACCAAAGTGATGATGCTCTGTCTGCTGGCCTTGATGGTGGTTCTTGCCATCCGTTCCGTCCTTTTAAAAGGCGGAGAAGAAGGACTGCGCTTCTATCTTCTGCCGGATTTCTCCCGTCTATCTGAAGGAGAAGGCGGTCTGTGGGAGTCTGTCTATGCCGCTATGGGACAGGCATTCTTCACCTTAAGCCTTGGCATCGGCGCTATGGCTATTTTCGGCAGCTACATCGGAAAAGAGCGTTCTCTGACTGGCGAAGCGTTAAGCATCGGCATTCTGGATACTCTGGTAGCCCTGATGGCAGGCCTTATCATTTTCCCTGCCTGCTTTGCCTACAATGTCCAGCCGGACAGCGGCCCGAACCTGATTTTCATTACCCTGCCCAATGTATTCAATGCCATGAGCGGCGGACGTCTCTGGGGAAGCCTGTTCTTCCTGTTTATGTCTTTCGCAGCATTTTCTACAATTATTGCAGTGTTTGAAAACATTCTGTCCTTTGCCATGGATCTCACCGGCTGCAGCCGAAAAAAAGCAGTGGCTGTCAACCTTATGGTCATCATCATTTTATCCATGCCCTGCGTGCTTGGATTTAATGTATTAAGCGGTCTGAAGCTTCCCGGCGGATCTGTCCTGGATTTTGAAGATTTCCTTGTCAGCAACAACCTGCTTCCTCTTGGCAGCCTGGTTTACCTGCTGTTCTGTACTTCCCGCTATGGATGGGGCTTCAAAAACTTCATGGCAGAAGCCAATCTTGGAAAAGGGCTCCACTTCCCAAAATGGGCCAGATTTTACGTAAGCTATATCCTGCCCCTGATTGTTCTCGCAATCTTCGTGCTGGGATACATCAGTTTCTTTTAACACAAAAGCTCCGGTGTCTGCAGCCTAAATCCGCAGATACCGGAGCTTGTTTTTTATCATTTTATCTACACACTTCAATGGCATTGATCACTGCCTGGCCGCTGGCCACATGGGGGAATGCAAGGACAAGCTTTCCATCCACGGCTTCTGCAGGTACGGTCACTTTCCATGCCTTGTGGACGCCTGCTTCTTTCCAGATATCCACATTCTCCAGAACCGTCTTTCCATTAACGGACACATCAAACAGACGCCAGCCGGTGCAGTCCATGCCGCCGCCCACACCGTACCAGGGTTCCATAAAATACAGGTTTAACCTGTATTTTCCATCCGGCACCTGGAAGGTATAGGACAGTTTTTCTCTTCCGTACCGGTATCCGGCAAACAGTTCCGGATCTTTGGTTCCTGCAATGATCTCCGTGCAGGTTCTCCAGCTTCCAAACCGGGGATCCAGTCCTTCGGATGTGTACTCCTGGGCCCAGGATTTCCAGCTCCAGTCACCGCTTGGCGTACCCTCTTCTGTCCAGTCTGCCTCCCACACATTTCCATGGGTATCCGTGTAAGCCTGCTCACTTCCGCAATTGATCCGGTATAAAACTTCTCCTTCCTCTCCTGCCAGAATATCCGGTTGTGCTTCCTGAAACTCCTTCAGCTCTTCGGACTCTGGAAGATTCTTTAACAGAATCTGGTCTCCCGCCACAATTTTTCCATCCACATATCCTACAGCTGTCAGCACATTTTCTGTCACTGCACAGTTTTCAAAGGTATAATGCTCGCCCTTTTTCCCTTTCTTTGCCTGGCGTCCAAGGGAATGGCTCCAGCCCTCAAACAGCTCCACCTCGTCGCAGTTTGAATAAACCGTAATGTCTTTCTTCTCTCCTGTCTTCTGGAAGCGGTCCGGCCAGGTATGAGACACAATATAAACCATGGGTTCCGTTTCCTTTGGTGCATAATTTGCCCGGTACATATAGAAGCAGTCCACCGGTTCTCCCCAGGAAGTAAGCAGTCCCTTGCTGTTTACCACGCCGATGCCGTCCAGTCCGGAACCGTCCAGACTGAAGATCTCCTCCCGTCCAGGGTTGGCATGGGCATTGAAAATCCACTGATAATGGCCATAGACTTTTTCCCGGATCTCCTCTGCCAGGCGCACTTTGGTCTCCAGGCAGTAGCAGAACAGCTCCTCGCTTACATCTCCGCCTGCGTTCTGTCTGAGTTCACAGTCCCCTTCTTCATGCTTTCCAAGAACCCGGTACTGGCCATATTCCCCTGCCATCAGCTGTTTTTGGAAAGATTCCTGATAATCCAGAACACTGCCTCCATAGGTTCCGCACCAGTTCTGGGGAACATTCCAGTCGCTGCCGGAACCGCCGTTGCAGGTGGTGATCAGCCGTTCTTTGGAGGCAGTATCGTCCATACTCCGGATCAGGTTACTGATCTCTGTGGCAAATACGGTAGGAAGCAGGGATTCATTCTGGATTCCCCACAGCATCAGGCTTGGGCTGTTCCGTCTTTCCCGGACAAATTCTGCTGTCAACTTTTTGAAATTTTCATGGAATTTTTCATTGTCAAAATACAAATGCGCACCCATCTGTGCCCAGTACAAAATGCCGTGGCGGTCGCAGTAGTCAATGTAATGGAGATCGTGGGGACAGTGGGCCTCCCGGAATGCGTTAAAGCCTGCCGCCTGAATCTGCTCCATGCGTGTCTGAATCTGTTCCAGTTCAAATGCATGGTCGCTTCCAAGACGGTGCTGGTATTCTGCCGTTCCATTTAAAAATACATGCTTTCCATTTAATAGGAATCGATGCTTTTTTCCTGCCTCATTTCCATTTTCCACAAAAGCATATCCCCGGTTTGCCAGACCTTCTGTATCCCAGATGCCAAAGGAGGTATAGTTCTGCTGATACTCTGCCAGAGAATCCTCCGTCTCCCGAATAGTCGAATAGGTTCCGTGAAGCACCGGATTTTCCGGTGTCCACTGATCCAGAAAATGAAATTCTTCTGTTTCCTGTACCACCGTTTTCACTTCTCCAGGCTCCAGGCTGACCTCCGTTTTCAGATTGGCAATGGATTTTGTGGCATTGTAAGTCTGGACAAACGATTCCAGAGTTACACTGTGGGGAATGGTATCCCTGTTTTCCAGTGTTGTCTCCAGGCGGATCAGAATTTTTTCCGGCTTGTGCTCCGGCAGCCAGATCTTCACACCACCCGGCACGATCTGTACCTTCTGTCCATGGCCGCTTTTCAGTTTTACGCTGAAATACTCGTTTTCCTCTGAAGGCTCTTCTAAGGCTTTCTTTTCATCCACGGAAACAGCCGCTGAGCCCTTGAAATTTTCCCACTCAATAAAACGCAGGCCAAAGGTATTTTCCACCTGGTCACTGACACTGCCTTCTGCATATACCGTGCTTTCCACACTATACAGCACCGGTGTTTCCAGGCTCCACAGCTGATAACCCATGATTTCCCTGCTGCTTTGCTCAACAGTCTGTGTCTCTCCAGCCTTAAGAACTGCTTCGTTTTCCAGCACTTCCACCGTTTCCCCGGAAGGCGTTTTGATCACGGACTGCAGACGGATTTTCACCGGCTCCTGCTCCAGATTTTCTATCTCTGTACGGATCCGGACAATGGGATGGCCTTCCTTTACCTGCTGCGGGAGAATCCACACCCCGTAAGGACGGATGCGCACCTGTCCTGTGGTATAAACCGATACTGGCCGGTTGATGCCAAAGGGCTGAGTTCCTTCCGTATTTGGCGTTCCAAAACATCCGCCGCACACCCAGGGAAGATCCATGATCTTTTCCGGATGATCCGTGCGCACTGCCAGAAGGTTGGCTCCCTCTTTTAATTGATCTGTCATTTCCAGACAGAATCCGGTCTGTCCTCCCTCATGTCTTCCAAGATGCACTCCATTCAAATACACATCTGCATAAGAGCCTGCTCCGCCAAATGCCACGAAGGTATGAACTCCTTTTTCCGGTGCTGCAGGCTCCAGCTGTTTCCGATACCAGGCCGTTCCGTGAAGGTTCCCGTGGGATTTTCTCCGATATCCCTGATAGTCCTCCCAGTTATGGGGAACCCGTACCAGTTTCCACGCGGAATCATCAAATGCCGTCTCTTTCGCTTTTTTATCATCCCCCAGCCAGGTTTTCCATCCTTCATTCAGGGAAATACTTTTTCTAGTTTCCATAAAGCCCTCCTCATTTTGTAACCATTTGCTGTCCTGATTATACCATCCGAGGAGAGCCTTCGTATACTTGCAAAACCGGTTTTCTATCTCAGATTCATTCATTTCTTGATAAATGCAAAAAGCACCTGGGCAATCATCCAGATGCTAAACGCTCACTTTTCATTTTTTCAATATGGTTTCCAGCCTTCCCACTGCTTCTTTCAGAGTGCTTCTCTGGCAGGCGTATGCCACACGCTCAAACCCGTATCCTGGCTCTCCGAAAATGTCTCCGTCATCCAGCCACAGCTTTGCTTTGTACAAAACCAGCTCCCGCAGTTCTTCTGGTGTCTTTCCAAGGCTTCTAAAATCCAGCCAGGCAAAGTAAGTGCCTTCCGGTTCGATGAGTTTGACCCCCGGCAGCCGGGTTTCCACTGCCTGTTTCAGGTATTCCAGATTTTCCCACAGGTATTCCTTACAGGTTTCCAGCCAGGCTTCTCCGCCTTCATAGGCAGACCGGCACGCGATCAGTCCCGGCATGTTCAGCTGGGAATAGCCTGCCCGGTCAACTTCTTTTTTGAATGCTGCCCGGAGGCTGGGATTTTTGATAAAAATGTTGGAGACCTGAAGCCCTGCCAGGTTAAAGGTCTTAGACGGTGCCGTGCAGACAATCACCTGATCTTCTGCCTCTTTTACCGCTTCCGTGAAAACATGGTGAACAAATCCAGGACGTACCAGGTCACAATGAATTTCATCGGATACCAGAATCACCTGATATTTCCGGATGATCTTTCCAATTTTTTCCAGCTCTTCTTTCGTCCACACTCTTCCCACTGGATTGTGGGGACTGCACAGAAACATCAGCTTGATGTTTTCTTCTGCAATCTTTTTCTCCAGATCTTCAAAGTCGATCTCATAGTGGCCGTCCTTCAGTACCAGAGGATTTTCCACAATTTTCCGGTCATTATCCCGGATCACTTCGTAAAACGGATAGTACACCGGAGACTGAATCAGCACGCCATCTCCTGGAGCTGTGTATGCTTTTACTGCCTGGGCCAGGGCAAACACCACTCCTGGCGTCTTGATGATCCAGTCAGCCTTAGCCTTCCACCCGTAATGCTTTTCAAACCAGTTTAAAACTGCCTGATAATACCAGCCATCTGCCTCGGTGTAACCAAAAATTCCTGCCTCCACTACCTTTTTCAACTCTTCCCGGACGCACTCCGGGCATCCAAAATCCATATCAGCCACCCACAGCTGCAGGGCGTCTTCCGGCTTTCCTCTCTGAATATTGAAATCATATTTCAGAGACATGGTGCCATGGCGGTCTGTTTTTCTGTCAAAATCTTCTCTGTTCATCCTCTTACCTCTCCATAGCCTGCTTTAAATCTGCAATCAGGTCTCCCGGATCTTCAATACCCACCGACAGTCGGAGCAGTTTGTCGGTAATGCCCAGCCTTTCTCTCTGCTCCACCGGCACATCCGGGTGGGTCTGCACTGCCGGATAGGTGAGAAGACTTTCCGGCCCGCCCAGGCTCTCTGCAAAGGTAATCAGTTTTACATGTTTCAGAATATTCTGTGCCTGTTCGGCACTTTTCACCGTAAAGGAAATCATGCCGCTGTAACCTCTGGCCTGTTCCCGGTTTTTCTCATAACCTGGATTATCTTCCAGTCCTGCAAAATAGACTTTTTCCACGCATTCCTGGGATTTCAGCCATCTGGCAATGGCCAGGGCATTGCTCTGATGGCGCTCCATGCGCACTGCCAGAGTCTTCAACCCTCTCATGCACAGCCAGCACTCAAAGGGACCCAGGGTGGCTCCTGTAGTTTTGGAAATCAGGCGGAAATACTCTGCCAGCTTCTGTTCTTTGCTGCACAGGAACCCGCACACTGTATCGTTGTGGCCACTTAAATATTTGGTTCCGGAATGCACTACCACATCTGCACCCAGCTTTAACGGATTTTGGAAATACGGTGTCATAAAGGTGTTATCTACGATCAAAAGAGCGCCTGCTTCTTTTGCGATCTGGCTTACTGCACGGATATCCGTTACCAGCATCATCGGATTGGACGGGGTTTCCACATAGATGGCTCTGGTATTTTCTTTTACTGCCGCTTTCAGTGCATTCAGATCACTGGTGTCCACAAAATCTACCTGACATCCTTTCTTTGACATTACCACAGCTGCCAGACGCACCACTCCTCCGTAAAGGTCCTCACTACAGATGATGTGGTCTCCCGGCCTGAAATATTCAAACACAGCAGAGATAGCTGCCATACCTGAGGAAAATGCAATGGTATCGCAGGCTCCTTCCAATGCAGAAACCGTCTCTTCCAGATAAGCTCTGGTGGGATTGGATTCCCTGGAATAATCAAATCCTGAAGGATTGTAGCCTGGTGTCAGATGGCTGAAGGAAGCCGTCTGGTAAATCGGATAGCTGATTGCACAATTTTTATCCTCTGTTCTGTGTCCGTCTCCGTGGATACAGACTGTGTCGATCTCGTATGACATAATATTTCCCCCGTCCTGAATTTTTCAGATATTCTGATGTTTTATTTTTCTGTCTCTTCTGTGTTTTATTTCTGCTGCTCCTGCTCTTTGGCTGCTTTCTGGATATCCAGCTCGCGCTCTACGAAATGTCCCTCATGAAGGTAATCATCAATAGGAGTACCTACAATATTGTTCCAGTAGTTGTTTGCCAGGGTCAGCACTGCGGTGGTGACGATCAGCACCAGAGTCTCTTCATCGTAACGTGCCTGCAGGGGCTCATATACTTCGTCCGGTACGTGGTTCGGATCTTTTACCAGAGCTGCTGCGAAATCCAGGAGTTCAATTTCTTCATCGGTGAATTCAAAGTGGTCAAAATCTTTTACACCCAGCTGGTCTTCCAGCACCCATTTGAAATAGTTTCCGCAGATCGGGCACTCGTTTCCGGAAGAAATGGCATATCCGAACAGAATCTTCGCACGATTTCCGATTTTCTCTTTCAGTGCTTTGTCTACGGCATAGGAGCCTTCCTCCAGAGACGTAAAGGAAACCACGCTGTGAAGAAGAGTTTCTTTCATGTTGGTGATCCGGTAGCCCTGCTCAATATGGTGATCGATGGCTGCCTGCTGCTCCGGTGTGGTATGTGCTCTGTCAATTCTTGAAATCAGTTTTTTTCTTTCCATGGTTGTATACTCCTTTTTTCTATTTTGAGATTTTCTATTTTTTAGTTTTCTGTTTATACTGTCATTCCCATATGCTGTTTGGCGTTCTTCTCAATCTTTTTGAAGAGCCAGGAGAATCCAAGGCTTAACACGATGTAGAAAAATCCTACCAGTGTGTACGCTTCAATGTAACGGTAACCATATTCTGCCTGAAGCTTTGCCGCTGCCATAATGTCTACTACCGAAATCGTAAATACCACGGAGCTTCCTTTCAGCAGGGCCAGGAAAAAGTTAAAGTAGTTGGGCAGGGCCACGATGATGGCCTGGGGAATGATAATCCGGAAGTACGCCTGGGGTTTTGTCATGCCCAGCGCATGTGCTGCCTCCATCTGCCTCATATCTACAGAATTTAATGCTCCTCGTACAATCTCGCACAGGAATGCGGCTGCATACAGGGTCAGCGTTACAATGGCGGTTGCATTTTTGCTCATGTCGATGGAACCCATGACCCGCTCTCCCCCGTGAAACAGGAAGTTTACCAGCTTGGGGGTTCCGTAAAACGCCAGGAACAAAAGCACCAGAAGCGGAATGCTGCGAAAGAATGATACGTAAATGGAAACCAGCTTGTCTAACACCGGTACCTTATAAATCTTTGCCAGCGCCAGTAAAAATCCAAGAACCAGTCCGGCAGCCACCGGGAAAATGGTAAGAAATAAGGTAAGAGGCAATGCTTTCACCACATAACCTGTGGTGTCAAAGATAAATTCCCAGCTGAAATTCATCGGGATGCCTCCTTTCCAAAGTGCCTTTCCAGAAGGTGAAACACCTGCTGGATCAGAATCGCCAGCACCCAGTAGATCATAGCCACTGCAAAATACATTTCAAAAGTTTTCACATGGCTGACATTGGTGTCCAGCTGTCTTGCTTTTCCCAGAATATCGAAAATACCCAGTGTGTACACCAGTGCCGTTGCCTGAATAATGGAAAGCACGGCGCTTCCCAGATTGGGAAGGATAATGGCAAGTCCCTGAGGCACGATCACATGCTGAAGCTGCTGCCATCCTGTATAGCCAAGAGCATGTGCTGCTTCTAACTGCCCCTTCTGAATTCCACTGTAAGCACTGCGGAACATTTCACTGCTTGTGGTGCCAAGCTCAATCATCAGTGCAAGTACCACAAAGCTGTTTTTATTCCAGCTGGATACATTGACAACTTTGGGAAGTCCAAAATATACAATATATAAAAGTACCACGGTGGGGATGCCCCGGATGACGTCTGTCAGAATTCCCAGTATTTTTTCAAGCCATTTCGGGCCTTTTATTTTTCCCCATGTCCAGATCATTCCCAGTGTCCAGCCCAGCACCAGAGTGATCACGGTAATCTCTATCGTCACTGGAAGTGCGGATAGAATTGCAGGAAATTTCTGGATGATAAAATCAATATCAAACGTTTCCCTGACCATACGTGCCTCCGTTCTCTGCATCCTTTTTCTTCATCGTAGTCCCCGTCTGCAGGCAGTGTGTCTGCTTATTTTGTCTCTGTCTCAGATTCTGCTGCAGTCTCAGACTCTGTTACTGTCTCAGACTCTGCTGCAGTCTCAAACTCTGTTGCTGTCAGTCCAGCACCTGAACCGCATCAGTCATTTAAAACAGCTTCGGTGGATTCAGCTTCAGTGGAATCTTCGCCGTCTTCGTCTGCCAGAGCAAATACGTCATATCCGAAAGTCTCTTCAGAAAGCTTGGAAAGTGTTCCGTTTTCTTTCAACTGTCCCAGTGCCTCGTTGATGGCATCTCCCAGTTCTGTCTCAGACTGTGTCACAATCGGGTAAGTGGGAACCACTGATACCGGATCGGAAATCTCCAGACCTGCCACGGTGTCTTCACTCTGCAGTTCAAATACCGGAATCAGGTCTGCAGCCCAGTCATAATCTCCGGAACGGATGGATGCAAACAGATCTGCGTAGCTGAATTCTGTATTCAATGTATAGTCGATCTGTTTGTCCGGATGTGCTTCGTTCCAGTCATCGTATACAAAACGGATTCCGCCGGAAGCATTTACCAGATACGGTTTCAGTCCCTGATCCAATGCAGTATCAAAGCTGTTGATCTCTTCGCCTTCTCTGTGGATGATACCCACCGGTGTGTAGCCTACGTTGTTTTCCGGCATGTAGTAGGTTTCGGTTCTTGCATCATTTTTGAACAGGGAGTTGATTCCTGCCTGATAGGTACCGGACTGTACGCCTACATTCATAGTCTCTTTGTCTGTGATTTCATAGGTAAATGTATACTGAGGAAGCAGTTCGTCTACGGCTTTGAATACTTCTACGTCGTAGCCCTGTGCTTCTCCGTTGTCATCTGCGTAAGTAATGGGGTAAAAACCTCCTGCAACAGCTACTTTGATTTCTCTTACATCAGCGTCCTCGGCACTTACCGGAAGTGCGGAAAGAACCAGTGCGCCAGCTGCTGCAAGTACGGTGATTTTTGCGAATTTATTTCTGTTTTTCATAATAAGTATCCTCCTCATTCTGTGGATCAGATCTGAATCTGATAATCCTGCGGGAACAGTGCTTCCAGAAATTCTTTTGTTCTGGCTTCTTTGGGACTATTAAAAATCTCCGACGGCGTTCCCTGTTCTACAATGTTTCCTTTATCCATAAATACGATCCTGTCGCTGATTTCTTTGGCGAAATCAATTTCGTGTGTTACGATCAGCATCGTAATTCCATCATTGGCAATGGTCCGGATGGCTCCCTGTACCTCTTTGGTCAGTTCGGGGTCCAGTGCGGATGTCGGTTCATCCAGAAGCAGGATGGAAGGCTCCATGGCCACCGCTCTTGCAATGGCTGCTCTTTGCTGCTGTCCTCCGGAAATCTGGGAAGGATAACTGTCTTTCCATTCCAGCATTCCTACTTCCTGAAGCTTCTTTTCTGCAATCTGCACTGCTTCTTTTCTTGGGCGTTTCTTCACAACCACCTGCGCTTCTACCACATTTTCCAATACGGTTTTGTTGTGGAACAGATTGTAGGACTGAAATACCATTCCGCTTTTTAACACCAGTTTATGAATTTCTTTTGCGCTGGCATGTGCGGAATCTGCTGTGACATCGTCGATGGTGATTACTCCCCGATCCGGTTTTTCCAGAAAGTTGATGCACCTCAGAAGCGTGGTCTTTCCGGTACCGCTGGAACCGATGATCGAAACAATCTCACCGCTTTCCACCTGGAGACTGATATCTTCCAGAATCTGCTTGTCTCCAAAAGACTTTTTCAAATGTTCGATCTTTAACATCCGGTGCCTCCTGTTATTTGAAATGCTCTTCGATGATCGCCTGAATGCTTTCTTTTGATTTAAAGCCAAGGGTCTTTTTCTTCACGGCTCCATCCTTGATAAAAAGAAGGGTGGGAGCAGCCATGATTCTGAAATGCTCTGCGCTTTCTTTTCCCTGTGCGATCTGAATGCTGTAAAAATCAATGTCTTTTTCTTCTTCCGAAACTTCTTCTAATACAGACCTCAGGGCCTGACAGGGACCACAGCCCTCATTCCAGAAGTCCAGTATCACTGGCCGGTCTGCTTTCAGGATTTTTTCTTCCAGCTGATTATCTTTCAGCTCGCTTACCATCCTATTCCCTCCTTTTCCTATTTGATAACTAGGTTTTATGTGATTGATGCTATTATATCCATCTCTTACCATTCTGTCAATCATCTATTTACTATATTTGGATATAGGTTTTTCCTATGATGGCATAAAAAAAGACCTGTCAAACTGATGTCACTCAATTTGACAAGGCCTTTTCGTTTATCGAATCTTCTCTTTTCCCCTGAGGTAATCGCAGTACCAGGTAATCACATCCTGCCATCTGGCAAGTTCGGATTCCTGGCTGATGCTTCGGTACAGATCTTTCATTGCCATCAGCCAGTATTCCAGATCTTTCGCCAGCTTCCAGTCTGCCTCTTTCTGGCTTTCTTTGGAAGCAGTCTTGCTGCATTCCCGCAGGAAAATCACTTTCCCAAGCCGGTTAAACAGTTTACACCCATCCGCTGCCAGAATGTACGCCCCAAGAAGCTCCCGGCTTTCCGGCGCTGTGTCTGCCATGGCTCTACCCAGAATGTTCTGGAGTTCTTCCAGGTTCCGGCAGACTTCTTCCACTTTTTCGCTGACGCCTGCATCGGAAAATCCTTTTTCCAGGGACCGCTCCAGAAGCTCCGGATCTTCCTGATTTTCTTTCAGAATACAGAAATGCATCCAGGAATACAGGTTATTCTCTGAAATCCGGCACAGGCTGTCTGCCAGAGAATTTTTCTCCGGGCCTTTCCAGTCAAATTCCAGGGCAGAAATACTGCGGTTTAATTCTGCCTGACTCATTTCCTTTCCCCAGGACATCTGGGCACCGTAGATCAATCCGATGTAGGAAAATTCCGGATGGGCAAAATGGTAAAAATCTCCCCAGTCCGTATTCAGCAGGCCGGATGCCCCACACTCTTTTGCATAAGCTGCCATCCGCCGGATATTTTCATAGGCATTCTGATTGTCATTCACCAGCCTGGACCAGCCGCTGACCCCCGGGCAGTTGTAAAACGGCACTCCCGCTTTCGCAAAACATTTCGTATCCTCATCCGTCACGTCCGCCTCATACCACCAGTTCAAAAAGATGGTATCCTCCGGAATCTGAGACAGGAGATCCGGATATTTCACAATGATATCACCCCACATCATGGGTGTGCATCCAAGGGTTTTCACGTAACTGCACAGCTGGCTGACATACTCCACGTAGGCATTGCCCACGCCTTTCTCTTCACAGTATGCCCTGCTTTTTCCTTTTCCAAGGTCAAAGGTCTCATCTGCACAGATGTTGAATTTATCCGAATGAAACAGCGGACGGTATTCTGCAATCATCTGCTTTACCATCTCCATGGCCGCCGGATCGCAGATATTCACGGTATGATGCTGCATTCTGCTGTAGGAGGTGTGTGGTCCCTGATCTGGATTGTCCAGCTCGCACAGGTCTTTATAGCTCTGTGTCCGCAGAACTTTGTCTAAATGGCTGCAAGTAGAAATGGACGGAATCAGTTCAATGTTTCGATCCATGCAGTAGGCATCCAGCTCCAAAATATCCTCCGGTGTCAGCGGCGTATCATCCCGCCACACCTCGCTAAAATTCCGGAACAGATAGGTATGTTCAATGTACAGCTGCAACTGGTTCATTTTGTAGCGGCTCAGCTTGTCCGCCAGTTTTTTTAAGGTTTCCAGCTTCGGCACCCGGCCTCTGGTTACATCGTGATAAAATCCCCGGTTGGGAAGCGCCGGCGTATCTACAATCTCCATTCCTGGAAGAACTGTGCCGCACTGCTCAATGATCTGAATCAGGGTCTGCATTCCCCAGAAAATGGAACTTTCCGTTCCTGCAATCTCCACACCTGCCTGAGAAATACTCAGCCGGTATGCCTCCGTATCTTTTCCGCCTTCCATACCCTGGATCTGAATATCCCCCTGCCTTGCTTCACCCCTTGTCAGATGCAGGCAAAGTCCCGTATTTTTCTCAATGGCCTCTTTCAGGATCTGCGCCTGCCGGTAAACCCTGGGACTGCACTCCTTCGACAGCACCAGATACGTCCGGTAATCCAGGCGGAATTCCTCATTTTTTTCCGTTACAGCATATGGCTGTGGTAATACGTACATCATAAAACCCCCTAAAAGTACAATTCCAGCAAGAGCCGGAAAACAGCTGTTGAAACGGTTCCCGGCTCTTGCATTTATTATTTAAATACTATTTAAATCTGTTTCTCTTTTACACCAGCTTCTCCAGCAGGGAAGTTCCGATGGTTCCTTCCGGCATTTTCACGCCGAAGTTTTCTGCGGTGGTAGCGCCGATGACGGCAAAGGTGTCGGTCTCCGGCAGTTCGCCGCTTTCTTTCATGCTCTTGGAATATGCAAGAAACGGCACTTTTTCTCTGGTGTGGTCGGTTCCGGTGTAGGTGGGATCATTTCCGTGGTCTGCGGTGATAATCAGCAAATCATCTTCCCGGAGAGTATCCAGCAGAATGCCCAGGTTCACGTCAAACTTTTCAATCTCTTTTGCGTAGCCTTCGGGATTTCTCCGGTGGCCCCATAACGCATCAAAATCTACCAAATTTACAAAACACAGGCCGTGGAAATCTTCTTTTGCCACTTCAATGGTCTGCTCCATGCCATGGACAGAGCTCTTGGATTTTAAGGCTCTGGTAATGCCTTCCCCGTCAAAAATATCCTTGATCTTGCCAATGGAAATCACATCCAGGCCTGCATCCTGCAAGGCATTCAGCGCGGTTTTTCCAAAGGGCTTCAAGGCATAATCATGACGGTTGCTGGTTCGTTTAAACTCGCCTTTCTTCCGTCCCACATAAGGTCTTGCAATGACACGGCCGACTTTCCACTCATCTTTCATGGTAATGTCTCTGGCAATCTCACAGCAGCGGTACAGCTCATCCAGCCCAAAAGTCTCTTCATTTCCGCAGATCTGAAGAACCGAATCCGCAGAGGTATAGACAATCATATGGCCTGTAGCAATCTCTTCTTCTGCCAGTTCATCCAGAATCTCGGTGCCGCTGGCACTCTTATTTCCAATGACTTTATGGCCTGTCCGCTTTTCCAGCTCTTCAATAAGCTCCGGCGGGAAGCCAGTTTCCGTAAAAGTCTTAAACGGTTTGGTCACCTCCAGGCCCATCATCTCCCAGTGGCCTGTCATGGTATCTTTTCCCCGGCTCTTTTCCCGCAGCTTTGCCCGGTAGCCCAAAGGATGCTCTGCAGGCGGCACCTGCTTTAAGCTGCACAGGTTGGCCATTCCCAGCTTCTGCAAATTGGGAATGGTAAAACTGTCCACGGATTCTGAAATGTGGCCCAGGGTATTGACTCCCACATCTCCGAAACTCTCGGAATCTGGCATGGCTCCAACGCCCAGTGAATCCATCACAACTACAAATATTCGTTTATATTTTTCCATATCCAGTCTCTTTTCCGTTTTATTTCAGGCTTCCCGGCCCAAATCCCATGGGCAGCAGCTCTTCCAGGGTCATGATCTTATATTCCTCCCGGTTTTTCACCAGAATGATCTGAAAGGTTTTCGGATCGCAGAACTCCATCATCACCTGCCTGCACACACCGCAGGGAGCGGTGTATTCCGCCGGTTCTCCATTCATGCCCCCTGCCACACAGATGGCTTCGAACTCCCGAACGCCTTCGCTGACTGCCTTAAAAAAAGCAGTTCTCTCTGCGCAGTTGCTTGGAGTGTAGCCTGCATTTTCAATGTTGCATCCGGTATAAATCTTCCGGTCTTTGGTCAGAAGCGCCGCTCCCACATCAAAGTGGGAATACGGCGTATAAGCCATGGACATCTGTCCGATGGCTGTGTCAATCAATTTCTCAATCAGTTCTTTGTCTGCTGTCTCTGAAATCAATACCCTGACGCCTCCTGATTCTTTACAAGCTTGATGATCCGGCTGGTGCCTAAGCGATCTGCGCCCAGTTCCAGGAATTTTTCTGCATCTGCCATAGAGGAAATGCCTCCGGCTGCTTTCATTTTTACATTGGGGCCAATGTTTGCTGCAAACAGTTCAATATCCGCAAAGGTAGCACCAGCTTTGGAAAATCCGGTGGAAGTCTTGATATAATCTGCACCGGCTCTTGTCACCACACGGCACATTTCTTTCTTTTCCTCGTCTGTCAGCAGACAAGTCTCTATAATAACTTTCAGGATCTTGTCCCCGCAGGCTGCTTTCAGCGTCCGGATCTCTTCTTCCACACAGTCAAACTTCTTGTCCTTTACCCAGCCGATGTTGATGACCATGTCGATCTCATCTGCGCCGTTTGCAATGGCATCTTTGGTCTCAAATTCCTTAGTCTTGGTAGTCATGTAACCATTTGGGAAACCAATGACGGTACACACAGCCATTTTATCCTGTACATATTCTTTTGCCTGTTTCACATAGCTTGGGGGAATACACACAGAAGCGGTGCCGTATTCCATGGCGTCGTCACAGATCTGCCTGATCTCCTCCCAGGTGGCCTGCTGTGTCAGGAGCGTATGATCCACGTGTTTTAAAATCTCTTTTACATCCATATTCGTGTCTCCCTCTTTTTATGCCAGCTCAAGGGCGATTTCCATCATTTTTCCAAAGCCCACCTGACGCTCTTCTGCGCTTAATTCTTCGCCGCTGTAAATGTGATCGGAAATGCTTAAGATACACAGTGCATTTTTTCCAGCTTTTGCTGCATTCATATACAGAGCAGCTGCTTCCATTTCCACTGCCAGAACACCCATGCTCTTCCACAGATCATTTGCATTTTTGTTTGCATTGTAAAATGCATCGGAAGACAGTACGTTTCCAACTACCACGTTGGTGCCCTGTTTTTCTGCTACTTCCACAGCACGTCTTAACAGTCCATAATCTGCGATGGGTGCAAAGGTTCCCGGCAGGCCGTACTGTGCTGCATAGTTGGAATCGGTGCAGGCACCCATGCCGATCACCACGTCTTTCAGTTTCAATTTGTCACTTAATGCACCGGCAGAACCGATTCGGATGATGTTGTCCACACCATAAAAGTTGAAAAGTTCATATGTGTAAATTCCTACGGAAGGCATTCCCATGCCGCCTCCCATAACAGAAATCTCTTTTCCCTTGTAGGCTCCTGTATAACCCAGCATATTTCTCACAGAAGTCACCAATCTTGGATTTTCCAGATAAGTCTCAGCAATATATTTTGCACGAAGCGGATCGCCCGGCATCAGCACGGTTTTTGCGAAATCTCCTTCTTTTGCTCCATTATGAGGGGTAGGTACCATTGCCATATCAAAATCTCCTTTCTTTTTCAAAAAACGCACAATTTTCGGATCTAAAAAGCGATTCTTTTTAGAGAAATCTCTACCTATTTACTTTAACATGACCGGGTAAAATAAGCAAGCTTATCAAAACAGTGAAGAGCTAAAAAAGAAAGGAACCACTCCCTTGGTTCCTCTCTCAAAAAATCAGTCTCCGCTGTTCTTTTTTCCTGCTTTTTCCAGATATTCTTTCCGGCCTTCTTCGTAAAGATTATTGCCTTCGCAGTCAATGATGACTACCAGGGGCATATCTTCTACATAAAGCTTCCGCAGTGCTTCTGCACCTAAATCTTCATAGGCAATCAGTTCTGCTTTCTTGATACATTTTGCAAGAAGAGCTCCTGCGCCGCCGATGGCACCGAAATACACACCTTTGTATTTCTTCATGGCTTCCACAACTTCCGGAAGGCGGGCACCTTTTCCGATCATGCCTCTGGCACCTACAGACATCATGGTGGGTGCATAAGCATCCATACGTCCACTGGTGGTGGGACCTGCAGAACCAATAACCTTGCCCGGTTTTGCAGGAGTCGGGCCTACATAATAGATTGTCGCATCTGTGGGATCAAAGGGGATTTTCTCTCCTCTTGCCAGAGCTTCGCACATCCGCTTATGGCCTGCATCTCTGGATGTATAAATGGTTCCTGTCAGCAGCACCTGGTCTCCTGCGTGAAGGGTTTCTGCCAGTTCTTTTGTCAGAGGAAGGGTAATATGTCTTCTTTCCATGATCAGATCACCTCCGTTTTATGCCGGGTCACATGACAGTTGATATTCACTGCACAGGGCATTCCTGCAATGTGGGTAGGCATGGTTTCAATGTTCAGGCCGATGGCCGTGGTCTTTCCGCCAAATCCCTGGGGACCGATGCCAAGCTTGTTGATTTTCTCCAGCATTTCCTCTTCCAGATCTGCATAGAACGGATCCGGATTGTGGGAATCCAGTGGGCGCATCAGTGCTTTCTTTGCAAGAAGGGCACATTTGTCAAAGGTCCCGCCGATACCAACGCCTACTACCATGGGCGGGCAGGGGTTGGGGCCTGCAGTCTCTACGACTTCCAGGATGAAATCTTTGATTCCCTGAAGTCCTGCAGAGGGCTTGAACATACGGATCATGCTCATGTTCTCACTTCCGAAGCCTTTCGGGCCAACGGTGACTTTTACCTGATCTCCGGGAACAATTTCTGTGTAAATCATTGCCGGTGTGTTATCCCCTGTATTTCCTCGGCGCACCGGGTCTTTTACAACGGATTTGCGAAGGTAGCCGTTGGTATATCCCCGGCGTACACCTTCATTGATGGCGTCGGTAAGATCTCCGCCTACAAAATGCACATCCTGTCCGATTTCCAGGAACACACATGCCATTCCAGTATCCTGGCAGATAGGCACACATTCCTGATCTGCAATGTCAAAGTTTTCAATGATATCGTCCAGAACACCCTGGGCAATGACGCCGTCCTCACAGGCACGGCATGTTTTGATGGCGTCTTTGATATCTTTGGGAAGATGTTCATTTGCTTCGATACAGAGTTTTTCGATGACATCTGTAAGTCTGCTTACTTCTATTTCTCGCATTTTCGTAAGCTCCTTTCTCTTTTTTACCGCTGCTCGTGACGGGCATAGTTCGGAAGCAGCATCGGAGATACCTTATCGGTATGAAGGTCTGCCTCTTTCAGCTCTTCTGCATAGCTGTAAATGTGGTTCAGGTTCATTTCTCCAAGTTCTACATCTTTGCATTTTGCAGCTGCTTTCTTACCGGCATTTCTTCCGAATACGATCACATCCAGAAGAGAGTTGCCCATCAGTCTGTTTCTTCCGTGGATTCCTCCAGCTGCCTCTCCTGCAACCAGAAGGTTCGGAATTGCTGTGGAAAAACCGTCTCCGTCGATATCCAGGCCGCCGTTCTGATAGTGAAGGGTGGGATAAATCACGATGGGAACTTTTCTCATATCAATGCCGTAGTTCATGTACATACGGAACATAGCCGGGATTCTCTTTTCGATGGTTCCCTCACCACCCAGGATCTCGATCATCGGAGTATCCAGCCATACACCTTTCCGGCCGCCGGGAACTTCTACACCACGTCCTTCTTCGCACTCACGGATAACACCGGAAGCATTGACATCACGGGTCTCCAGAGGATGAATGTAAGCTTCTCCCTCTGCATTGACCAGCTGTGCGCCAACGGAACGAACTTTCTCGGTTACCAGCGCACCAAGAATCTGGGACGGATAGATGGCTCCTGTGGGATGATACTGGATAGAATCCTGATAAAGAAGACCAGCACCTGCTCTGTATCCCAGTACCAGTCCGTCTGCGGTTGCACCGTAGTGGTTGGAGGTTGGGAATCCCTGATAATGCATTCTTCCTGCACCGCCTGTGGCGATTACCACAGTCTTTGCTCTTGCAACGGAGTAATCTCCTGTTTCCATGTTGAGAAGAACGGCTCCTGCCACCTGTCCTTTTTCATCTTTCAGAAGTTCCACTGCGGATGTAAATTCCACTACCGGAATGCCAAGGTTTAAAACTTCATCCCGGATGGTACGCATGATTTCTGATCCGGAATAATCCTTTGCAGCGTGCATTCTCTTTCTGGAAGTTCCGCCGCCGTGTGTGGTCACCATGGTTCCGTCGTCCGCTTTATCAAACTCAACGCCCAGATCATTCAGCCATTTAATGGCATCAGGAGCTTCCATGACAAGCCGTTTTACCAGTTCCGGTTTTGCCGCAAAATGTCCGCCGCCGAAGCAGTCCAGATAATGCTGTACCGGAGAATCGTTTTCTTTGTCCGCTGCCTGGATTCCGCCTTCTGCCATCATGGTATTGGCGTCACCGATACGGAGCTTTGTCACAATCATGACATTTGCGCCTGCGTTGTGTGCCTCGATTGCACAGGAAGAACCTGCACCGCCGCCGCCGATGACCAGAACGTCTACATCATAATCTACTTTGTTCAGATCAATTTTTTCATTAATCAGACGGCTGGTAGAATGAAGCATTTCTGTCAGCTCCAGAGGCGCTTTCTGTCCTTTGTTTGGTCCTACTTTGATTTCTGCAAATGCGTCCGGGTTATAATCAGGATGGAATTTTTTCAAAAGAGCGTCTTTTTCATCAGCTGTCAGACGTCTTGGCTCGGCAGCCATACGCTGTGCTCTTGTAGCCTCTACCTTTTTGATGGATTCCATCATATTTTCTGGATATGGTGCATACATGTTTTACGCCCTCCCTATTTCTCGATTTCTCTGCTGTTGTAAAGTTCTTCCATTTCTGTGATGGGTTTCTGCATGATCTGCTCAATCAGGTCGTCGTATTTTCCTTCGTGGATTTCTTCTACCCGTTTGGTCAGATGTTTGGCTTCCGGAGCAATGTATTTTCCGGTAAGACGTCTTGCCAGAAGACCTACCATTGGATGGGAAATGCCAGCCGGACATCTTACGGAACAGCAGCCGCAGCTTACGCAGTCAAAGGATTCTTCTGCACACTTTTCAAGTTCTCCTCTCTGTGCATAAGCGATATACTGCATAACGTTTAAGCCCTGGGTACAGGCTTTGGTACAGGCATTGCATCCGATGCAGCTGTAAATTTCCGGATAGAGTTCCATCATGACCTGCTGGCTGGGTTTCAAGTCTTCAATGTTGTAGAGTCTCTTGTCTGTCGGGAAGAACGGGATACTTGCTACATACATGCCTTCCTGTACCTGTGTCTGACAGGCAAGGCAGGTTTTCAATTCATTGTCACCTTTGATTCGATAGATGGTTGCGCAGGCGCCGCAGAAACCGTGACGGCATCCGCATCCGCGCTTCAGGGTGTAGCCTGCGTATTCCATGGCGGTCATAATCGTCAGGTCAGCAGGCACCGTGTATTTTTTACCAAAGAAATATACGTTTACCATATTTTCCATGTTGGGAATTCCTTTCTTCTGCTTTATACCAGAAAACGCCTTGTGAAATAGGCATCTCGCACGTACCCATTTTCCAAGTCTGTGCACTGGCTCTCACTGGTTTATTCTTCTACTTCGCAGTGCTTCAATCTCGATTCCACTTCGTTCCATCTCGCTTGTGGGCATTCGCCCTATCCAGATACGCAGCCACGCATTTCTTACGTGCAGGCACGACGAACTGCATGACCGCATATCTGCGCACTGCTCATTGCTTATCAATACTCGTCAGGTAACTGGTCAATTTCATCCATTCTAAATACCGGACCATCTTTGCAGACATATTTGGAACCGATGTTGCAGCGGCCGCATTTTCCAATACCGCACTTCATACGAAGCTCCAGTGTGGTATAAACCTGGGTTCTGGTAAATCCAAGTTCTTCAAGACCCTGAAGTACAAATTTAATCATGATGGGCGGGCCGCAGACTAATGCGACTTTGTTGGTATCAAAACCGATTTCTTTTAAGTAGGTCGGTACGAAACCTACGTGGCCATCCCAGCCTTCCTGCTCCCGGTCAATGGTCAAATAAACATTCACATCTTTAGCTTTCATCCAGACTTCCTGGATCTCTTTTAATTTTACAAGGTCGTCTGCAGAACGGGAACCGTAGAGAATGTCTACCGTGCCGTAATCATCCCGGTTATCCAGCACATAATTGATCACAGAACGAAGTGGTGCAAGACCAATACCGCCGGCAATAAACAGCAGATTCTTTCCTTTCAGCTTATCCTCAACCGGGAAATGGTTTCCATAAGGTCCACGGACAGTAATCTCGTCTCCCGGCTGCAGGCTGTGAAGATAAGAAGTCAGCTCCCCACACTTTTTAATACTGAATTCCTGATACTCTTTGTTCGTTGGAGAAGAAGTAATAGAAAACATTCCCTCACTCACGCCCGGTGCGCACACCATGGCACACTGGCCAGGCATATGCTCAAAAAGCTTTCCGCCTTCCGGAGCTGTCACACAAAATGTTTTTACATCAGGTGTCTCTTCATGGATCTCTTTGATCACGCCTACCTTGGGGATCAGAGTATCCAGCGTATAATTTTTATGACAGGTACATTCGCTCATCACTGTTCACCTCCGTGCTTTTCAAACGCCTTGATCACTTTCACGATATTCAAAGCAGACGGACATTTTTCCACGCAGCGGCCGCATCCTACACAGGAATACATGCCGTCATTGTTGGCCGGGAAATAAACAAGCTTGTGCATGAATCTCTGGCGGAATCTCTGCAGCTGGCTGGTACGGTTATTTCCATGCGCCATCATGGTAAAGTCGGAATACATACAGGAATCCCAGCAGCGGTAACGCTTTACACCATGTCCCGTATCATAATCTTTGATGTCATAGCACTGGCAGGTGGGACATACAAACGTACAGGTTCCGCAGGCCAGGCACGGTTTATATAAGGTCTCCCATACAGGAGAATTGAATTTTGCATCTGTGGCGTTTCCATCCCAGCCTTCCAGGGAAAGGTGTGTGTAGGGAAGCTTTTCCACAATCCTGCGAATGGCTTCTTTTTCTTTAGAAACCTTTTCTTCATCCGAAGCATCTGCCTCGGTAAGGAGATCTTTTACGAGTTCGGTAAGCGCATCTCCCTTTTCGGTAAGGGCTTTCCAGTAAACGCTTCCCTCTGCCATCCAGGCTGCCACATCAGCAATGCCCTTGGTATCTGCATCTGCTTCCGGATCAGCTGCATCTGTTCCAAACACTTTACAGAAGCATGATTCCTCTGGCTCATGGCAGGCCATGGCAACGATGGTTCCATGTTCTCTTCTTGCTGCATAAAAGGTATCTACCGGATCTGCAAGGAATACCTTGTCCAGAACGGCAACGCCTTTTACGTCACAGGCTTTCATGCCAAACACAACGAAAGGACGGCTTCTTAATTCTTCCGGCTCAACGGTCAGCTTCTTTCCATCACGGACAACGGTATAAAGGGTCTCACTCTGCGGGAAAAAGGCATCTTTGCCGGATTTTACGGTTTTTAAAGTCTCAAGGTCTGCCTCTTCTCCCTCCTGCCACAAACCGAAATTGGTCTGTCCGGCTTTTCTAATGGGAAGGATCAGATCCTGGCTTTCTGCAATTTTCCGGAATAATGCTTCCAGATTTTCTTTTTCAATCTTATACATACATTATCCCCTTTCTGCCACTACACCTGGCTCTACATCATCAAATGTAAAGCTGGTCAGCGGGCCTTTTGACTCAGCATCTGCTCCTGCCTGATATTCGCCGTAGAAGGTATCAATATCCTTGATGAACTTACGGTTAAACAGATGAAGCGGAATCCCCTGCGGGCAGACACGGCTGCACTCACCGCAGTCTGTACATCTTCCTGCAACGTGGAATGCACGGATAATGTGGAACATTTTTTCTTCAAAGGAATCCACATTTGCCTTCTGCGCACTGTCAAACTTGTTGCTGTCGAATACACATTTACGACAGCTGCAGGCTGGACATGCATTGCGGCAGGCATTGCAGCGGATACATTTGCTCAGCTCCTTCTGGAAAAATGCGAAGCGCTCTTCCGGGCTCATCTTCTCAATTTTCTCCACCTCTGCAAAACGGTCTGCATCCTTTGTATCCTTGGATTCGCCGATGATCTCGTCGTAGATCATGTGCTCTTTTCCTTTGCATACATGGCAGCGCTCCAGCATAGCATCTTTGTAAGCTACGGTTTTGTCGCCGTAGATTGTGGAAACGTTAAGTGTTTCACAATCATCGGTAAGCTCAGCACCGGAAATACTCTGGATTCCCTTGATGCCTAATTTACGAAGCTTTTCCACATCCAGCTTTCCTTTACATCCAACACCGATAATGTAGGCTTTTTCACGGTCTACACGGTGCTCCTTAATCAGCTGGTTGAAGCTGTAGGTATCACAAGGCTTCAGACAGACAAGGGTTTTTCCCTCTAATTTGGAAGCCTCGATCATCATTTTACTTAAGTTCTGTCCGCAGAAACCATTGTAGACAAATTCATCCAGGCTTTCTGCAGTTTCGAAATATGCTGCTTCCGGATTGTAAGGCAGGTCTCCGGCTTTCCAGCCAAGAACACGTGCTACGGTTCCATCAGCCAGCAGTTCTTTTGCACGAGCGATCAGTTCCTGCATCTTAAATCCTCCAATCTGACGTTTTTACCCAGAGAATGGATTTTTTCCACAAATTCATTCATGGTCTGGGAGAATTTTACACCTTCTGCGGCAGATACCCACTCAACACGGGTACGGCCATTTTCCACACCAATGAAGTCCAGCATGGAAAAAAGAAGTGTCATACGTCTTCTCGCATAATAGTTTCCGGTTGTGTAGTGGCAGTCTCCCGGATGGCAGCCGCACATGATCACACCATCAGCACCTTTTTCAAAGGCACGGAGGATGAACATTGGATTTACACGGCAGGAGCATGGTACACGAATGATCTTTACATCAGCCGGATAAGAAAGACGGCTGCTTCCTGCAAGGTCTGCGCCTGCGTAGCTGCACCAGTTACAGCAGAATGCCACGATCTTCGGTCTGAATTCTTCTTTTGCTTCTATCGACATATTGCATCTACCTCCGCTAAAATCTGTCTGTTGGAGAATCCCTGAAGATCCATTGCTCCGGACGGGCAGGTTACAGTACATGCACCACAGCCCTGGCAGAGCGCATTGTTTACAACCGCAATTCGTCTTGTCTCACGGATTCCGTGGTCATTGACCTGTTTTTCCTCATAGGAAATCGCACCATACGGGCACACATTTGCACACTGGGAACAGCCGTTGCAAAGGAGCTCGTCAGAGTGGGCGGTACACGGGTTGGTAGTCAGTTTGTCTTTTGCAAGAAGACCGATTGCTTTTACGGCTGCTGCACCTGCCTGTGCAACGGTCTCCGGAATATCTTTCGGTCCCTGGCACACACCGGAAAGGAAAATACCGGCTGTGGGAGATTCTACCGGACGCAGTTTTGCGTGGGCTTCTGTCAGGAAGTTGTTGGTATCAATGCTGGCAGTCAGCATGGTGGCAATCTTTCTTACATCTTTGTTCGGCTCAATGGCTGCAGCCAGCACCACCATATCTGCTTCCATCAGAATCTGTTTGTTTTCCAGAAGATCAGAAGCCTGAACCATCAGGGTGCCGTCCGGCTGGGGAATGACTTTTCCAACCTGGCCTTTGATATAATTTACGCCGTAGTCTTCCACTGCTCTTCTGTAGAACTCATCAAAGTTCTTTCCAGGAGTACGCACATCAATATAGAACACGGTTACATTGGTATCTGGATATTTATCACGGATCAGCATGGCATGTTTTGCCGTGTACATGCAGCAAATCTTGGAGCAGTAGCTCTTTCCTCTTTCGTCAGAGCAGCGGCTTCCCACACACTGTACAAATACAATGTTCTTCGGCGCTTTCCCATCGGAAAGTCTCTCTAAATGGCCCTTGGTAGGGCCGGCTGCGTTCATGATACGCTCCAGTTCCAGAGATGTGATGACATCCTTGCTCTGGCTGTAAGCATACTCATCATATTTATCCAGAGGAATCACATCGAAACCGGTG
Organism: uncultured bacterium; assembly: GCA_905214955.1. Classification (GTDB taxonomy): domain Bacteria; phylum Bacillota; class Clostridia; order Lachnospirales; family Lachnospiraceae; genus Limivivens. The sequence continues at coordinate 41,811 of CAJMON010000006.1, read as the reverse complement.
GCAACCACGATGGCACCGTATTTCTGTGTAATGATCTCATCTTTCTGATCGTAATCAATGGCACCTGCTGCACAGGCTTTGGAACAAGCTCCGCATTTTCCGGTTTTGAACTTGATGCAGTTCTCACGGTCAATGACTGGAACGTTGGGAATAGCCTGGGCAAAGGGAATGTAGATGGCACTTCTGGTGTTTAATCCCCGGTTAAATTCGTTGGGATTTTTCTTGGACGGGCACTTGGCTGAACAGACACCGCATCCGGTACATTTATCCATATCCACGCTTCTTGCTTTTTTGCGGATATCAACGGTGAAATCGCCAACGAATCCGCTGACCTTCTCTACTTCACTGTATGTATAAATGTTGATCTTTTCATGTGCTGCTGCTTCTACCATCTTCGGAGTCAGGATACATGCAGAACAGTCCAGTGTGGGGAAGGTCTTGTCCAGCTGGGACATTCTTCCGCCGATGCTGGGAAGTTTTTCTACGATATCCACTTCATAACCTGCTTCTGCAATATCAAGGGCAGACTGGATTCCGGCAATACCTCCGCCGATGACCAGTGCACGCTTGGTAACACGGCTTTCGCCTGCCTGAAGAGGAGCATCCAGGTTTACTTTTGCGATTGCGGCTCTTGCAAGGATCACGGCCTTTAATGTAGCTTCTTCCATATCCTTGTGAATCCAGGAGCAATGCTCACGGATGTTGGCAATCTCTACCATATACGGGTTTAAGCCCGCTTTTGCTGCTGCTTTACGGAAAGTAGCCTCATGCATACGCGGGGAGCAGGAACAGACAACAATTCCTGTCAGATTTTTCTCATGAATGGCATTGATGATCTTGGCCTGGCCTGCTTCAGAACACATATACTGATAATCTTCTGCATGAACAACACCTGGCTCTTTTGCTGCCATTTCTACTACTTTTTTTACATCCACTGTGGCTGCAATGTTTGTACCGCAGTGACATACGAATACACCAATTCTCTGCACCTGTTTCTCACCTCCTGTATCTTCTGAATGCACTTACCAGCAGCTGCTGCGGTGTATCTTCATCAAGCAGTTCCGGAATTTCATCTGCTGTCAGGTAATTCTGTCCCCGTTCCCGGACAACCAGCTGTCTGGCTGCGTCAATGAGTTTTCCTGGTTTTACGTCTCTTGGGCAGCGCTCTACACAAGCAAAACAGGAGAGGCATTTCCACAAAGACTTAGACTGTGCCAGTGCTTCGATATCTCCGTTCTGTACATAGGTGACAAACTGATGCGGCTTGATATCCATTTCATTGAATGCCGGACAGGTGGCAGAACATTTTCCGCACTTCATACATTTTAACGGATTTACTCCGGAAATTTCTTTGATTCTTTTGGCTGCAGTTTCTGCATTTCCATAGGTATAAGCCATTACTTCGCCACCTCCTCTTTCACTCCCAGAGCCTCTGCCAGAAGTTCTGTGAAATAGTAAACCGGGAGAGCGCCGTTTCCGTTTTTCTTTAAGTTATACATGCAGAGCGGACAGGCTGTGATGAGCATATCTGCGCCAAATCCTTTTGCATTGTTCATAATCTTTTCGCACATGTTCTGCGCCATTCCTTTTTCTTTCAGGGAAATGTAGCCGCCGCAGCACTCATTCCGGTATGCGTAAACCACCGGTTCTGCTCCCAGCGCTTTGATGAAATCTTCCATTATGCTGGGGTTTTCCGGATTGTCAAATGCCATGACTTTTCCCGGACGCAGCAGAAGACATCCATAATAAGCGCCGATCTTCTTTCCTTTCAGGGGATTGACCACTTTCTTTTTGATCTCGTCAAATCCTACACGGTCCCGGAGCACTTCCAGATAATGGAGAACGTTGGTTTCTCCTTCATAAGGCGTTTCCAGTCCCAGATAATTGTTTGCCCGCGTGCGGATATCTTCCACATGCTTCATATCATCGTTGACCCGTTTCAGCACATGATGACAAGCGGAACAGACGGTGATCAGATCCTGATTTTTTTCTTTTGCATCGTTTAAAGCACGGATGGAAGAAAGCTTGCTGGCAATCTCATCGCTGCCGAGAGGATAAACCCCTCCGCAGCACTGCCAGTTTTCAATCTCTTCCATTTCGAAGCCCAGTGCTTTTGCAGAAGCTCTGGCATAAGCGTCCAGGTCTTTTGCCTTATTCTTCAGGGTACACCCTGGATAATAACTGTACTTCATGCTTCCTGTAATCCTTTCTGGTTTAGAGTGAAATCTGTGCGATAACTGCTTTTAATGCATCTGCACTCTTCTGCAGCAGCGCAACTTCTTCTTTGTTCATACGCATGGGAATTTTTCCCTGAATACCGTTGGGGCCTACCAGCGTAAGGGTGCTTAAGCACACATCTTCAATGCCGTATTCTCCATGGAGCATAGAGGAAACGGTGGCAATGGAATCTGAAGCTGCCAGAAGAAGGCTGACCAGCTGGCATACCATTGCAGATACTGCGTAGAAGGTAGCTCCTTTTTTGGCAATGACCTGGCCGCCGGATTTCTGCACATATTCCAGCATGGCTTCTCTATCCAGAGGAGCAATGTCTTTTCCATGTGCTTTCATGACTTCATAATATTCATCCGTACTCAGGCCGGAAATATAAGCTCCTGTCCACGGAATAAAAGAAGTATCTCCATGCTCGCCAAACACATAGGCATGAATGTTTTTCTGTGCTACCTTAAAATGCTCAGAAAGTCCATAACGGAGTCTTGCGGTATCTAAGATGGTGCCTGAACCGATGATCTGGTTCTCCGGAATACCGGAAATTTTTGTGAACACATAGGTCATGATATCCACCGGGTTGCTGACGATGATGTACTTTGCATCAGGCGCTTCTTTTACGATCTGGGGAGTAATGCTCTTTAAAATGTTAACATTTGTCTGGGTCAGTTCGATTCTTGTCTGTCCCGGCTTTCTAGCGATTCCGGAAGTGATGATGACAATATCGGATCCCTTCGCATCTGCGTAATCTCCTGCGACCATAGAAATCGGGCTGCGGAAACAGGTTCCCTGCTCAATATCCATGACCTCTCCCTCTACTTTTTCCTTGTTGATGTCAATCAGGACGATTTCCGAAGCAATTTCGTCATGTGCCAGGGTATAGGCAATGGTAGAACCTACGCTTCCAGCACCAATGATGGTGATTTTACTGCTCATAAAAAACTCCTTTCCATGGATCTTTCTTTACACTGACTTTGTTATTAGTTATTTTTTTAACAATAGATACGAAAAAAAAGCGAAGACTCCGCATTTTTTGTATTCCACATAAAAAGATGTTTCTCTCCGCTCTTCTAAGATATCATACTGACAAAGTTTTAACAAGCTTTTTTTGAAATTTTTTCGCAGGAAGGTTCGTTTAATCTATCGCGCATATAAGAAAAGCTCTCTCCTGAGAAAAAAGCAGCGGCTCCATATTCCTATGAAACCACTGCCTCGTGGAAGGGCTGCTTTTTCGCCGTCTCCCTAATATTTATTTGGATTTTACGAATGGCTTTCCGTTAGCCGCCGGTGTATGTGCTTTTCCTACGAACAGCACCAGTGCCAGAATGGTCACCACATACGGGATCATGGAAATCAGGTTTGGGGAAACCATGTTGCTGCTTCCTGCCAGGGATTTGATACCGCTGCACAGACCGAACAGCAGACACGCCTTGGTGGCTCCGCCTGGTGAAAACTTTCCGAAGATCACGGCTGCGATGGCGATGAAGCCCTGTCCTACGATAACGCTGGGACGGAACTGGTTGATGGTGGCCAGTGTCACGAAGCCGCCGCCCATGCCTGCCAGGAATCCGGACAGGATCACGCAGGTGTAGCGGACTTTGTATACGTCAATACCCAAAGATTCGCAGGCTTCCGGATGCTCTCCCACTGCACGCAGATGTGCACCAAATCTGGTCTTGTAGAACACGAACCAGCACACAGCTGCCAGAATGAACACCAGATACGCCACTGCATATACATTCAGCACATTGCTCCAGAAGCTTCCCACCGGGAACATTCCGTCAAACAGCTTGGGCAGTTTGGAACTGGGAGACATTGCCGGTGTATCCGTGGAGTTGTTGTACATGGCCTTGCAAAGGAAGATGGCAAGACCCGGGCCAAGGAAGTTGATAGCTGTACCGGCGATGGTCTGGTCTGCATGGAAGGAAATGCAGGCAATGGCCAGAATCACGCCCAGAACCGCACCAGCAAGCCCGGCACATAGAAATGCCAGCCAGCCGTTTCCGGTTTCCAGACCTACGACGGCGCCTGTAAAAGCTCCAATGGTCATCATGCCTTCAATACCAATGTTGACGGTACCGCTGCGCTCTGTAAAACAGGAACCCAGTGCTGCCAGCAGAAGGGGAGGCGTAGCGATCAGGGTCGCATTGATGAGAAGTCCTAAATCTTTAATAATCGCATCCATTTATTTACCCTCCTTCTTGTGGAACAGTTTCTGGAGAGGTGCTTTGAAAATATGGGAAATGGCGATGAATAAAATGACACATCCCATAATGATATCTACAACCTCTGCAGGCGCTTTTACCATACTCAGCTTTGATCCGCCGTATTTCATAGCTCCGTAGAAAATACCGGCAAAGATGCAGCCGATGGGGTTGGACGCACCAATCAGTGCAACCGTGATTCCCTCGAATCCATATCCTTCCTGGCCCGCAAACTGGCTCAGACGTCCAGACATACCCAGAAGCTGAACAGCGCCGCCAAGACCTGCCAGTGCGCCGGAAATACCCAGTGCAGTCAGCACGGAACGGTCGGAGTTAATACCTGCATAAGATGCTGCACTGCCGTTGAATCCTACCGCTCTTAATTTGTAACCCAGTGTGGTCTTTTCAATGATGACCCAGATGATCACAGCTGCCACCACTGCAATGACAAATCCCCAGTTCGCTGCACTGCAGCCTAAGATGTCAATCAGCTGCTTGGGGTAAAGAATCCGGGCCGAATCCAGGATGTCTTTGGTCGCCTCTGATCCGCTTTTGTGAACTGCGGAAAGGTTTACCACATAGTTGGATAAGTAGAATGCAATCCAGTTGAACATGATAAAGGAAAGGACCTCATGGATTCCTCTCTTTACTTTCAGAAGTCCTACCAGTAAAGACCAGATGGCTCCTGCTGCAGCTGCTGCCAGAATACACAGCGGAATGTGGATCACCGCCGGTACGTCTACCAGAATACCGATGACGCAGGCTGCCAGGCTTCCCACTACAAACTGTCCCTCAGCTCCGATGTTAAACACACCGGTTCGGAAGGAGAATGCCACGCTCAGTCCGGTGAAAATCAGGGGGCTTGCGTAAGTCAATGTCCATACCAGATATTTAGGTTTGCTGAAAATACTGTTTATCAGCTTTCCATACGCTGCTGCCGGGCTGATGCCGGCGATCAGAAGGAAAACCGCTCCGATCAGGAATCCCACGATAATGGCAATGATTGTATAAAGCACGTTTCCGTCTAAGATACTTTTTTTCTTATTCATGCTTCTTACCTCCTGCCATCATAAAGCCTAATTCCTTCTCATCTGCGTCTTTTCCAGAAACGCTTCCTGTGATCTTGCCATCGAAAATAACTTCAATCCGGTCAGACAGACTCATGATCTCATCCAGCTCAAAGGATACCAGAAGGATTGCACGGTTTTTGTTTCTCTGTTCCACCAGATATTTATGAACGAACTCAATGGCTCCTACGTCCAGACCACGGGTGGGGTTCACTGCGATCAGCAGATCTTTGTCATTGGTCACCTCACGGCTGATAATGACTTTCTGCTGGTTTCCTCCGGAAAGAGTTCCGGCCGGACGGCCCTCACTTCCTCTGGGACGGATATCAAACTTTTCCATCAGTTCCAGAGCGTGCTGCCGGATCGCTTTCCGATCCAGGAACTTGTTTTTGGAGAACGGCGCTTCTTCAAAATGCTGGAGAATCATATTGTCTTCTACAGAAAACTCCAGCACCAATCCATGTTTCTGACGGTCTGCCGGAATACTGGAAATACCTGCTTCGAAGGTCTCTTTTGAGGACTTGTTGAACACATCCTTTCCAAGAAGGGTAACGTGGCCGGACTCGGCTTTTCGCAGTCCTGTCAGCACTTCCACCAGCTCGGTCTGTCCGTTGCCGTCCACACCTGCAAGGCCGACGATCTCGCCTCTGCGGACATTTAAACGCAAACCTTTTAAAATCTCTACATCTCGATAGTCTTTTGCATGAAGGTCTTTGACATCCAGAACCACTTCGCCTGGCTTCTGCTCTTTCTTTTCTACTTTGAAATTCACATCACGTCCCACCATCATAGCTGCCAGATCATTTTCGCTGACATCGCTGACTTTTACGGTGCGGATGTATTTTCCCTGACGGATGATGGTGCAGTTGTCAGAGGATGCGGTAATCTCTTTCAGTTTGTGGGTGATCAGAATGATGCTCTTTCCATCGGCAGTCAGGTTATGAATGATCTCCATCAGGCCTTCGATCTCCTGGGGAGTCAGGGAAGCTGTTGGCTCATCCAGAATCAGCGTGTTGGCACCCCGGTAAAGAACTTTCAGGATTTCTACTCTCTGCTGCATTCCCACAGAAATATCTTCAATCTTGGCATCCGGATCGACTTTCATGTTGTAGCGCTCGGAAAGTTCCATCACTTTCTTTCTGGCTGCTGCCTTGTCGATCACCAGGCCTCTCACCGGTTCGATACCCAGAATAATGTTTTCTGTTACTGTAAAGGGCTGAATCAGCATGAAATGCTGATGCACCATACCGATACCAATGTCAATGGCATCTTTCGGGCTTGAAAACTGTACTTCTTTTTCGTTGATAAAAATCTGGCCGCTGGTTGGCTTGTACAATCCGCATAGCACGTTCATAAGTGTACTCTTTCCTGCACCGTTTTCTCCCAGGATGGCGTGTACTTCGCCTTTGTGCACGGTCAGGTTGATCTGATCATTCGCAGTGAAGTCACCGAATTTCTTTACAATATCCTTCATCCGGATAACAACCTTGCTCTCATCTAAATGACTTTCCCGGCCCAAACTCTTTCCCTCCTCTGTATTGTTCTTTCTTTTTCGATGCCAAACGGACTGCTCCGTGCTTCGCACCTTCGTATTCACTACGGTCGGTGCTAAACGTGTGCCACTGGCACACAGCACCCCGCAGTCCTGCAAACATTCAGAATCCGCGGATTTACTGCGTAAATCGCTTCTTCTTCATATTTGGCGGGTCCCAAGGTCAAAAACTTTATCGTGCAGGCACGAACAGCTTTTTGACTTTGGTCCCCTGTGGCATCATATAATTATAATATCCTTAAATCCGTACTCTCTCAGGATGTCCGCCAAATGCTCCAGATATTCTTTGGACGGCACCTGGTAGTGGGAGTAAGCTTCCCGCACTCCCATAGGGCGGTAGGCAATCACCTTGATCCGGAAAGGATGTTTTTCCAAATAAGGCGCCAAAAACGCTGCCATATCCCGGATACTCTTTTCGGTATCATACAGATCCGGTACAATTACGCATCTTACCTCAAACAGTTTTCCCTGTTCTGCCAGATACACCGCATTTTCCAGCACTGTCTGGTTAGTGCTGTCAGTAATGTGCCTGTGGTCTTCGTCATGAAAGGCCTTGATATCCAGCATCACCCCATCGCAGATTTCCAAAAGCTCTGGATACTTTTGAAATGGAATGGTTCCGTTGCTGTCAATCAACGCTGTCAGCCCGTCCTGCTTTGCAAGACGGAACAATTCCAGCAGAAAATCCGGCCGAAGCATACATTCTCCTCCGGAAACCGTGATTCCCCGGATAAACGGAATCTGTTTTTTTACTTTTTCATAGACCTCTTCCGGAGTCATTTCCCAGGTTCTGGGGGAACTGTTGTTCGGACAGACGTGGATACAGGTATCGCACTGCACACATTTTTCTGCATGGTAAACGATCCTGCCGTCCTTCTTCTCCAATGCTCCTGCCGGACAGGTTTCCACACACCGTCCGCAGGAAACACACAGAGCGCGGGTCTCCGGATTGTGGCAGTATCTGCAGTTGATGTTGCAGCCCTGCAGAAAAACCGCCGTCCGGTTCCCCGGCCCATCCACACTGCTGAAAGGAATGATGCGGTTGACCACTGCTTTCATCAGCGTACCTTTCTTTCCAGAATATGTCCGTTCTTGGATGCTCCAAGGCCCAGGGCCGTGGTGTCCTGGAGAACTGCCTGTCCTGCATCCAGTTTTTCCATTTCAGAACGTTTTACAAGATAACCGGTGACGCGGATCACATCACTGTCGCTGGCATAGAAAGAAAGGTAACGCAGGTCTTTGCGGAATGCACCTTTGATGATATCCAGAATATATTCCGGATTCTTGTGTACAGTCAGGTCAATGGGGAAAATGTCTCCAGTTCCTGATGGGAAATACTTGTGGAAACGGCTCAGTACCATCAGCTGGTCAATAAGCTCTTCCGGCTCTTCGCCGATGGGGATACGGGTTCCCGGTGTTACATTTTCATCTTCTGCCAGACCTACCTGTGCATGAAGCAGGAAGTGTCCTCCTGCTACTTCGCAGTACGGGTTGAAATGATGGTCATTAAAATCTTTGATAATGTCCATAATCTCCACACCCAGGTCGTTGGCATGTTCATCGTGGCCAAAACGTCCGGTCTTTCCTTCTTTCTCCAGAAGCAGGTTGACGCAGTCTGCCAGTCCTACCAGTCCAAACATGGCTGTGAAACGATCTCTGTGGATAAAGCCTTCCTTTGCCAGGAAGTTATTCTCAAAGAAGCCGCTCTCTTCTACTTCAAATTTGATACGTGCATCCATGTAACGCGCCATAATGTCCATCACATACGGCAGCTGATTTTCCTTGAAATCCTTGATGTCTTTTGATCTTTTTGCGATATTTCCCAGGACCAGACGGCACAGTGTATAGGAACCGCCTCCATAAGGCAGACCGTTGTAGCAGCTGGCGATTACATAATTTTCTGTCAGTTCACTCTTGAACATAGCATGATTTGCGAAGCTGGGTTTTGCGCTGTGCAGTGCACACTCAATGGCTTTCAGCGCAAAGGCATCGTCTGTCACGCCTTCTTCGTACTTCATGGTCAGGTTGGGAACTGCATTTTCCAGTTCTTCTTCCACTTCCAGTAAAAGCCGTCCAGCTTTTGTTGCTGTCGGGCCGATATTTCCATGTGAAAAAGAATCCAGAACAGTTCTGTCGATGTGGGTCATAAACATCTTTAACAGCTTTTTCGCCTGATCTTCCGGCACATCGTCAATGAACGGCTCCAGAAGCTGATCCAGCTGTCCTACATACACCGGGAAATTGGTCACACTGGGAACATGCTTGTAAAAAATCAGCAGGCTGTTCAATGCTTCATACAGATCCTTCGGCGGGTCCAGCTGCAGGAATTTGCTTCCTTCTTTCATAAACTTTGCATAGTCCGGCACAATATAACGGGGACGCAGAGGCGCATGGCCTTCGGAAAGATCGCAGATGCATTTTGTTTCAATGGAAACATTTAAAAGTTCGTCCAGGCCTTCCGGCAGATCCAGCACCTCCATCAGGGAGTCTGCCTGATTTGCCAGACTGGCTACTTTCTGCTCATGAGTCAGAACCGGACTTTTGATAATATCAAGAATATTCTCACGGGTTTTGTTCACCCGCTCCATTGAGATTTCTCTCATTCTTTTCTCCTTTTACATACCTTACAAGGAAAGCAGCCCCCACCCCAAACTGGAGTGGAGGACCGCCATAGTTCCTGTTTCTTGTTTTTGTAAATTGCTTTGTTTACTGTAAAAATCCTGGACGGCAGCCATGAAAGAGTCATATTTGCATGAGCGGGTTCACAGCTATCGGACAGGTCGAACCGTATGAGTAAACAGGGCTATAGCCTGAATTACGAATACGGTGGCAGCTGTGGGAGCGCCAAAGGCGCATAGCAGCTGACTTTCATATATGATGGTGCTGCCAGAAATTAGTCTAACTGATATACATCGCCGTATTTTGCTTCAAACTCATCCTTGGTAGCCGGAACAGTGATCTTGCCATCAACGATATCCTGTTTTACTTCTTCTACTTTCTTCAGTACTTCTTCCGGAAGCAGATCGGTAGTCGGAGCAATATCTACACCGCCTGCAGCCAGGTCATAAGTCTTAACTCCACCTTCCAGAGTACCATCCAGAAGCTCTTCTACGCAGTCATACACAGCATTGTCTACACGTTTCATAGCGGAAGTGATGATGGTTTCCGGTGCGATAGAGGACTGGTCGCTGTCTACGCCGATGGCATAGATACCAGCTTCCTGGCAGGCCTCGATAACTCCAAGTCCAGTAGCTCCTGCTGCATGGAAGATGATGTCAGCACCATTGGTAATAGCAGTGTTGGCATTGGTCTTTCCGGAAGCAGAATCTGCGAAAGAGTTTACGTTGAACTGCTGAACAGTGATATCCGGATTTGCATCGATAGCACCTGCGCAGTATCCGTATCCGAACTGGTTCATGGTTTCGTTTGCCATACCGATTACAAAACCGATGTTGTTGGTCTTGGTCATCAGGCCTGCAATATAACCTACCAGGTAGGAGCCCTGCTCGTTTTCGAACATCAGGCAGGTAACATTATCAAGATCAATCGTGGCATCATCAATAATAGCAAATCTGGTGTCCGGATTTTCTTCTGCCATCTGTTTGGTAGCGTCTGCCAGCATATAGCCTACGCTGATGATCAGGTCATACTCTTCATCTACGAAGGACTCCAGGTTCGGAACATAATCAGAATCTGTAGCAGACTCCAGATAATTGATCTCTACACCCAGATCTTCTCCGGCTCTCTGAAGACCTTCCCATGAGGACTGGTTGAAGGAACCGTCATTTACTCCTCCTACGTCTGTTACCAGACCGATCTTATATTCACTTGGATCTTTTGACTCGTCTGCTGCTGCTGCAATGGGGAGTGTTCCCATTACCATAGATGCCATCAGAACTGCTGCTAATACTTTTTTCTTCATTTTTTCGTCTCCTCTCGATTTTGCAGACACAAAAACTGTCTGTTCTGCCAATTTGTACTCTGCATCCTGCACTTTCTGCTTTTGTTCCTGTCTTTTTACAGGTTTTTCTGGTCTTTTTTGATCAGACCGCGCACTGCCTCTACAGCAATCCGGACTGCCCCGTCTGTATCATGTACCACTGGGTTGGCCAGTCCTGCCGCTTCTCTTTCCTGATTTGCCATAACCAGGAATACAGATCCTGCGCGCACTCTCAGCGCACTGGCTGCAATAAACAGCGCTGCCGACTCCATCTCCGATGCCAGACATCCCAGTCTTTTCCAGGCTTCCCACTTGTTCAGAAGCTCATAGCTTACGGGCTTTGTCTCAGGGGAATGCTGGCCATAAAAGGAATCTTTGCACTGAACCACACCCGTATGGCAGGGGATCTCCAGCTTTTCAGCTGCGTTCATCAGTGCATTTGCAATCTGAATATCTGCTACTGCAGGATACTCAATGGGGGCATACTCTCTACTGGTGCCTTCCATGCGGACTGCTCCTGTAGCAATCACTGCATCTCCGCCTTTGACTTCCAGCTGCATACCACCACAGGTCCCGATCCGGATAAAGGTATCTGCACCTGCTTTTGTAAGCTCTTCAATGGCAATGGCTGCCGAAGGGCCTCCGATGCCAGTAGAGGTTACGCTGACTTTTACACCATCCAGAAATCCTGTGTACGTCACGTACTCCCTGCTGTCCGCTATCAGCTTCGCATCGTCAAAATATTTCGCAATCTTTGCGCAGCGCTTTGGATCACCGGGCAGGATCACGTAGCGTCCCACGTCTCCTTTTCCCACCTGCAGATGGTACTGTTTTCCCGGATCCTCTGAATAATTCACCTGTCGTCCACCCCCTGTTTAACATTGTTTTGGCTAAAAAAAGTATAACAGATTTCTTTCTTTATGTCTACCGCAGATAATTTCCATTTTCTCCAGACTTTTTTCCCAAACCCCTTGCTATTTCGGTTCGAAAGTAGTAATATGATTATGTTGAAACATAGTTTTAAATACTACATGTGATTATATAGAAATTTCCCGTTGTGGTTAATATTTCTATTTCAGTACGATAATTCCTGTCATTCACTCGTCAAAGGAGGTATCCGTCTATGAAACTTTCTTTTAATCTGTCTCTAAAAATGCCTGCCATGGAATCCACCATTCCAGCTTCAGGCAGAACATTTTCTGTTCATCAGGCCGCTGCATCAGGCTTTCATTTTAAGGATCCCGGCAGTGCCATTACCCATCTCATCGGTATGTTGGCAGCACTTTTCGCAGCACCGCCGCTTCTGATGAAAGCCGCTCAGAATCCGGACCGGATCTGCCTGATTTCCATGGCCATTTTCATCGGAACCATGATCCTTTTGTATGCCGCCAGCACCACCTACCATTCCCTGGATCTTTCTCCAAGGATCAACAAGATCCTGAAAAAGATGGATCATATGATGATTTCTGTGATGATCGCCGGTTCCTACACCCCCATCTGTCTCCTTATCCTGCGCGGAACAGTGGGCTATACCCTGTGTGTCCTGGTGTGGGGCATCGCCATCGCCGGTATTCTCATCAAGGCTTTCTGGATCTATTGTCCGAAATGGTTTTCTTCCGTGCTGTACATCGGCATGGGCTGGGTCTGCGTTCTGGCCCTTCCCCAGATTCTCCATGCCCTGTCACCGGCAGCCTTTGGCTGGCTTCTGGCAGGCGGTCTGATTTACACCGCAGGCGGCGTGATCTACGCTTTAAAAATGCCCCTGTTCAATGCCAGGCATCCAGATTTCGGTTCCCACGAAATCTTCCATCTCTTTGTCATGGGTGGAAGCGTATGCCATTTCATTTTGATGTATCATTACATTGCATGATGCCAGACAGGATTGTGGGATGCTTTGTGCCAGCAGCACACGTTTTGCACTGACAGGAGTGGCTACGGAGATACGAAGTACGGAACAGTCCGTAAGGCACCTTTATTATATTGCAAAACTGCCCCAGTCAGGGCTGCCAGGAAAGCAGCTCTGGCTTTTCTTTTGCAATACAGGCTTCCAGAGTATTCCGATCTACCAGGGCACCGGCGGTTCCCTGTCTGGAAACGCAGAACCCGGCCGCATAGGAAGCGATAGGCACTGCTGTTTTTAAAGAACATCCCTCACTGAGATAAAAAGTCAGAGCCGCTAGAAATGCATCTGCTCCTCCGGTAGTATCCACAGCCACAACCCCTGGCGCTGCCGGGAAATATCCTGTCACCTCCGGACTTTTCACATAGCATCCCCGGTGTCCCAGAGTAATAATCACAATGGGAATTCCTTTCCCCGCCAGAAAATCCGCCTGTTCTTCTACTGTCTTGTCTTCACCGCACAGTACAAGAGCCTCTTTCCGGTTTGGTGCCAGGATATCCGTCACTTTTGCCAGTTCTTCAGGCAGCTTTTCCAGAACTGCCGGTTTCACCACGGTGATGCCTCCCATACTTTTTGCCAGCTTTGCTCCATACACCGCTGCTTCCACAGGAATTTCCGTGGAAATCAGACAATATCCTACATTTTTAAACAAATGCTGGTGCTTTTTCACTGCCTCCTCTCTCAAGCTGTCATTGGCGCCTGCCAGAATGGAAATCGCACTCTCTCCATTGCTTTCCGTATAGATATATGCTTTTCCTGTCTGCTTCTGTTTATTTCTGTGAATGCCGCTGGTGATGACTTTTTCATTCTCCAGTGTTTCAAACAGAAACGATGATTCCCGGTCATCCCCCATTTCTCCGATAAGTGCCACTTCTCTTCCCAGTTTTGCCACGCCCACTGCCTGATTAACGCCTTTCCCGCCTGCGGACTGGGTATATTGAAAAATATTAGTGGTTTTTCCATGCTGGGGCAGTTCATCCACATGAAAAGTAATGTCCATGTTAATGGCACCTACTACCACAAACCGTTTTCCCCTTAAATATGCTGGCCATTCCAGGCTGCTTTCGCTGTCCAGCTCCTTGGAAAATGTAAAATCCTGTTCTTTTTCTTCCAGTTCGATTTTCTCACACAAAGCAACTACTCTCTCGGCAACAAAACACCCAAACTCATAATAGGGAATCCGGATGCTGGAAATATTGGGAAAAGAAATCGCCTCCCGGACGTCATCTTTCAGACTCACAATCGAAAAATCCGAAGGAATGTCGTAATGAAGACGATCCAGCTGTTCGTAAATTTCCAGTGCCAGGGCAAAATGAGAGCTGACAATTCCTGTAGTCCCTGCATCTACCAGTTTCTGACAATGTTCCATATCGACTTCGCTGAACAACTGCTTGTCGGAAAAAGGAATCTGATGTTCAAACAGGCATTTCTGAAATCCTTCATAAAGAGCGGCAGACCGTCTGCTGCCTTCTTTTACCAGACACACCAGATTGGTGTGTTTATACTCCAGCAGTTTTTCTGTCAGCAGATAGCCAAGACCTGCATAGTCGATTTTCCAAGTATCCTGGCTGCTGATTCCATTGATGATCCCTACCTCTATGCCCTGCTTTTCCATTTCTTCTTTTAGCGGCAAATAGTCCTGCACTGCCGGTTCCCAGATCACTCCGTCTACCCGGCCTCCTCCAAGAGCTGCAATGTGCTTTCTCTCCATCTCCGGGCTGTCCTGGCTGTCATAAAGAACAATGCCGTATCCATGTTTCTGCGCCGTATCCAGAATTCCGTTTAACAGCCTTCCGGCTTTGGAAGCATCTCTTAGCAGCACACCCAGAAGAAATGTTTTTGCCGGAGAAGTATTTTTTACCATTCCATATGGTGTATAGTTGCATTCTTTTACGATCTGCAGTACCCGGCTCCTGGTCTGGGCATTGATTCCTTCATCCTTATTATTTACGATCTTGGATACCGTGGAAACCGATACCCCTGCCAATTTTGCCACCTCTTTGATTGTCATTGTTCTGCCTCCTTTGTATTTAAGTATTCTGCACAATTTTATCTTTCAATTTTTTGTATTTTTGTACGAATTACACTTTTTATCTTGACATCCTTTTCCATTGGATATAATATGAAGCTAAAGAAAACATTTTAAGAAAACATTTTCATTATCATTATTATACCACATTGGTAAAAGGAGTGCTATGAAAAACGAAAAAGAATTTATGGATCAAGCGAAACTGATAAAGCGTCTTGAAAAACCGGCAGGAAAAATTGATGTAGTGCTGGACACCGATACTTACAATGAGATCGATGACCAGTTTGCTCTGGCCTATCTGATCCGCTCTGATGAAAAGCTGAACCTGAAAGCCGTCTACGCCGCTCCCTTCTACAATGACAAATCCACAGGACCTGCAGACGGTATGGAAAAAAGCTACCATGAGATCATGAACGTTCTCACTCTGATGGAACGGGAAGATTTAAAAGACCGGGTTTTCCGGGGCTCCACAAGCTATCTTCCCTCTGAAACAGAGCCGGTAGTTTCCGATGCAGCCAAAGATTTAGCTGAACGTGCCATGGAATATTCCGAAGAGCATCCTCTGTATGTGGTCGCCATTGCAGCCATTACCAATGTGGCTTCCGCCCTGCTCTTAAATCCGGAAATCAAAAACCGCATCGTCCTGGTATGGCTTGGCGGCAATTCCATCCACTGGCCGAACAACCGGGAGTTCAATCTGTACCAGGATGTAGCTGCTGCCAGAATCGTGTTTGGCTGCGGGGTTCCTCTGGTACAGCTTCCCTGCATGGGCGTGGTTTCCGCTTTCACCACCAGCGGGCCGGAACTGGAGGCACATCTTCGAGGAAAGAACAAACTCTGTGATTATTTGATAGATGTCACTACTGCTGAAGCCAAGCGCTGGACCGATGCCCCTACCTGGACAAGAGCTATCTGGGATGTCACCGCCGTTGCCTGGCTGCTGGATGGTGATTTCGAAAAAGACTGTCTGATCCACAGCCCCATTCCGGAATATGATGACCGGTTTGCCTTTGATGACACCCGGCATTTTATCAAGTACGTATATCATATTAAGCGGGACAATCTGTTCGCAGACCTGTTCCGGAAACTGGCACAATAAACCCATTTTCACAATTATCGTAACTGTTCAGAGCCAACCTCCAAAATGCTACGCATTTCGTCGGTGTGGCGTATCCGCCAAATAAAATTTCAAAAACAGTCTTAAAAATGCAAGCATTTTACACCTGTTTTATGAAATTTTGCTTGGCTCTGAACAGTTACAAAATAAACCTATTTAGAACTGCATTTTTTCTTCCAGATAAGCGGTAAGCTCGTCAATCTTTACACGCTCCTGCTCCATGCTGTCACGGAAGCGGACAGTCACGGCACCATCGGTCTCAGACTCAAAGTCATAGGTTACGCAGAACGGAGTACCAATCTCATCCTGTCTGCGGTAACGCTTTCCGATGTTTCCTCTGTCATCGTATTCGCAGTTCCATTTCTTGGAAAGCATTGCATATACTTTCTCTGCACCCTCGCCCAGTTTCTTGGACAGCGGCAGCACACCGACTTTTACAGGTGCCAGTGCCGGATGGAAATGCAGCACAGTACGCACATCTCCGCCCTCTAATTCTTCTTCGTCATAAGCGCTGCACAGGAAAGCCAGAACCACACGGTCTGCTCCCAGAGACGGCTCAATAACATACGGAATATAACGCTCTTTCTTCTCACCATCAAAGTAGGTCAGATCCTGTCCGGATACGTTCTGATGCTGAGTCAGGTCATAATCGGTACGGTCTGCAATCCCCCACAGTTCGCCCCATCCAAACGGGAATAAGAACTCCAAGTCTGTGGTGGCTTTGCTGTAGAAGCACAGTTCTTCCGGTTCATGATCTCTGGCACGCATCTCATCATCTTTCATGCCCAGATTTTTCAGAAAATCAATGCAGTACTGTTTCCAGTATGCAAACCACTCCAGGTCAGTACCCGGCTCACAGAAGAACTCCAGCTCCATCTGTTCGAACTCTCTGGTACGGAAGGTAAAGTTTCCAGGAGTAATCTCATTACGGAATGATTTTCCGATCTGTCCGATACCAAAGGGGATTTTCTTTCTGGAAGTACGCTGTACATTCTTGAAGTTTACGAAAATACCCTGTGCAGTTTCCGGACGCAGATATACGGTGTTCTTGGCATCCTCTGTAACACCCTGGAAGGTCTTGAACATCAGATTGAACTGACGGATATCGGTAAAGTTGTGTTTTCCACAGGAAGGACAGGGAACATTGTTCTCATTGATGAACTCCATCATCTCTTCCTGGCTCCAGGCGTCTACGGAATTTTTCAGTTCAATTCCATGTTCCTGGCTGTAATCCTCTATCAGCTTGTCGGCACGAAAACGCTCATGGCACTCTTTGCAGTCCATAAGGGGATCGGAAAAACCGCCCAGATGTCCAGATGCTACCCAGGTCTGCGGGTTCATCAGAATCGCACAGTCTACGCCGACGTTGTAGGGATTCTCTGTGACGAACTTTTTCCACCAGGCCTGTTTTACGTTGTTCTTCAGCTCAACGCCCAGATTTCCGTAATCCCATGTATTTGCCAGTCCGCCGTAGATCTCGGAACCTGGATATACGAAACCTCTGTTTTTCGCAAGGGCCACGATTTTTTCCATTGTTTTTTCCATTGTCTCGTCCTACCTTTTTTCTTATTCATACATAATATAAGCGAGTTCACTTTCGCTGCTTCTGGTTCCCGTCACGCTGGTGGGCGAAAGAACCACAGTACCGTCCTCCATGGTGGAATTTTCTGTCTCCTCGGCACTGGTACTGGCTGTACTGCCGGATGCCAGCACGCGGCAGGTGTTCTTCCCAGTCACTTCCACATTGGAGCTTACATAAACAAGGCTGCCTTCCACCTGAACCTCCATAGGCTCCTCCAGAATCACCGTGTAGTAATTGTAACTGTTCAGCACTTCACTGCGGTTTACCGATGCATTCACCACATTTCCTTTTTCAATTTTCTGGAACGTCGTGTCAAAACTATATCCTGCATCATAAGCGCTCAGTATATCACCGGTAAAAAAAGCCACATCATTAAACGCTGCATAATCCGCACCGCCTGCATACTCCATCGTCAGCTCTGCTTTCTGGTCAGATGCCTGGAATTTTTTTACCTTAATCTTTTCTGTGCCTGCAGATGCATTGTACTCTGCTACACTTGTGTTAATCAGATTCTGAAGTTCCGTGGAATCATAATAGCTCTGATCCAGGGCTTCCATCACAACTGCAGTTACTTTGCCATTTTTCCCAGCCAGGACCGCAGTCCCATCCGGTTCAAATTTGGAACATCCTGTAAAAATACCCAGGGCTGCTGCAGCGATTACTAGGACTTTCGCCTTTTTCATAAGAGCCTCCTGCCAGTTTTTCGTCCATACCATCATCGGTACTGATTTCTAATTATACCTTGTCACGCCTTTCTTTTCAACCTAAACTTTCACAGGCTCTCAAGGATTTCCAGGGATTTAAACTCATGGTCTGTCCATTTTTTCCGAAATGAGTCGAGAATTCCCGAAATCTGCTCCAACACCTGGGGCGAAACTGTAAAAGTATACAGCTTTTCAATGGGAGTTGCCACAATAAACTGCAGGGCATACACTGCAGAAGCTTCTGTTCTCAGCACGTGCCGGCGCCCCCTTGCGCAGCCTTTGCACACCAGTCCGTTTTCTTCCGGCACATAGCCGAAAAGTTCTCCCTTTTTTCCACAGCAGGCACACTGGAACACTTCCGGGTATTCTCCGTTTAATACCATGGTTTTCAGTTCAAACACTGCGCGCACCAGCTTCCTTGGAAGGCTGGGTTTTTCCAGGGCAAGAAGCGATGCATACAAAAGCTTCAGCATCTGGCTTCCGTCCATATTTTCCCGGATCTGATAATCTGCGGTTTCCAGAAAATAAAATCCATAGTACACCCCTGTTACATCCAAGGACAGTTCCCGGAAATAATTCTGGATTTCCGCAGACACCAGCCGGTATGTATCCCTTCCTGGAAACACCCCGAATTTTCCAAAAGCAAAGGGACTGGCCGCTGCCAGAAGGACGCTGTTTGGCCTTCTGGCTCCCCTGGCAAATGCGGTGATCTTTCCCCGCTCCTTTGTCAGAATCACAAGGCGCTTATCGTATTCCCCAGCCGGCGCTGCCACAAGCACCATCCCGGTCAGGGTCAGTACATCATTCATGGTCAGATATCCTTTTTGTCGTAGCCGAAATTCTTGATTAAGAAATCACTGTCCCGCCAATCCTTTTTGACTTTTACCCAGAGTTTTAAATTCACCTGCATCTCCAGCATCTCTTCGATATCTTTTCTTGCCAGGCTTCCGATCTTGCGAAGCATAGCTCCGCCTTTTCCAATGATAATTCCTTTATGGGAATCTCTTTCGCAGACGATGGTGGCATCAATGTCCATGATATGACCGCCTTTGCGCTCTTCCATCCGGTCAATGTACACGGCAATTCCGTGAGGAATCTCCTCATCCAGGGAGCGCAGGGCCTTTTCCCGGATCATTTCCGATGCGATCTGGCGCATTGGCTGGTCTGTCACGGTGTCCTCATCATAAAACTGCGGACCGTAGGGCAGATATTTAAAGATCACGTCAATGACTTCCTGCAGATTCTGGCCTTTCAGGGCGGAAGCCGGAACGATCTCTGCAAAGTCACAGATTTTCCGGTACGTATCGATGAACAGCAGAATCTCGTCCCGTTTCACGGTATCAATCTTATTGATCACCAGAATCACCGGTGTTTTAGTCTTTTTTAACTGCTCTGCAATATGGCGTTCTCCGGCACCGATAAAGGTGGTAGGCTCTACCAGCCACAGAATCACATCGACCTCTGACAGAGTCCGCTCTGCCACATTAACCATGTACTCACCCAGTTTGTTTTTCGCTTTGTGAATGCCCGGTGTATCCACAAATACGATCTGTCCCTGCTCACAGGTATACACAGTCTGAATCCGGTTTCTGGTGGTCTGGGGCTTCTTGGATGTAATGGCAATCTTCTGGCCGATAAGATGGTTCATCAGTGTGGATTTTCCCACATTGGGCCGTCCAATCAAAGTCACAAACCCGGATTTAAAATTTTTATTCTCCATCAGTTTCCTCCGTTGTTCCAATAAGAGGCTTCAGCTCTTTAAACAATTCTTTCTCTGCTTCCAGTTTTTCTTCTCCGCCGATAGCGCAGACAGCCCCTTCTTTTAAAATCGCCTCCATAAGCGGTGCCAGGGCACGGATATCGTCCACACTGGCGCCAAGCACCTGATCTCGTTCTTTCTGATAATCTTCCTCTGTATAACCGCTCATATAAGCTGTCAGAGAGCGGTCTCCTTTGGCGCTGGGATTTAACGGGGTATCCATATCACTGATGGCACCAATGACATACTTGGTCATCTCCCGCTCATCTGCATCAAAATTCCGTACATACTCCGGAACTCCCTCGTAAACTTTCAGTGTCTGGGAAAGGTTGGGATCCCGGTAGGAAACAAAGAATCCGTTTCCGCCATATCCAAAAGCACTCATGCAGCCATAAGCCCCTCCTTTGACTCGGACATTGATCCACAGATAATCATAACTCATAATGACTTTCAGAATCTTTAACGCGCCGTGGTAGGCATAGCCTGCTTTTTTGAAGTTTCCTGCCCGGCACACATACTGAACTTTGGATGCGGTGGTAAAGCCTTCATTTTTCAGTCCAAGAGGTCTTATGGTCTCTGCTTTTGGCATCTCTTCTGCCGGAAGGGTGGATTTGAACTCCTCTGTCAGTGCCGGAATCTGGGCAAAGCCTTCCTGATCGGAAGTATAGCTTACCATCAGGGTATCCCTGCGGAAAATCAGCTTCATCAGGCCTTTCAGGCTCATGATCAGGTGGTCTTTTTTCTCCTCAAAATGCTCCTGTACATCCTCGATGAATTTATAATAGCCAATGCCGCTGATGGCATCACTAAATGCGCTTCCTGCAGAAAAATATGCCGTTGCCCGCACAGCTGCCGTGGAATGTCCTGCCGACGCCAATGATCCCTGAAGTCTGGATTTCTCTTCTGCGAGAATTTCTTTTAACCGCTTCTCATCCGTAAAGTCTGTGGTAAATACGATTTCCTGAATCATCTCGTAGATAAAGGGAATCTTGTCGTACATCGCTTTGGAACGCAGTTCAAACCATCTGGTGGCCTTTCCTTCTTCCTTGCGGTTTTCAAAGCTCTCGATGGCTGCCCGGATCCCGCCGGTCTGGCGATTGATTTCATTAAACAGCTCACCATAATGGTAATGCTCTGTATTCATCATGCCTAAGCAGGCTTTTAACAGACCCAGATAGGGCAGATATTCCACCGGAACATAACTTAAATTGAACATCAGATTCAGATAGCCGATGCCGTTGGTAAACACATCATGGTGCAGAAGTGTGGTCTCTCCGCTTTTGTATACGGTGTTGTACAAAGGATGGGTCTTCTTGCGGATATCTTCTCTGGTCAGCAGCTTAATGGCTTCCAGTTCTTCTTTGGAAGACGGTGTCTCCTGGAAGGTTTCCAGTTCTTTGGTGCGGTCCACAAGCTCCTGTACCTGTTCTTTTGTCAGGCTTTCTTTGTAGGCTGCCAGCTTCTGTTTTAACGCTTCGTCTGTCTTCGCAGACAGTCCCCGCTCCGGTTCAATCACCACCAGAGAGGTATGTGGATTGTTCAGAAGCCATTTTTTGATCAGTTCTTCATAGTAGCCAGTTCCTACCTGTTTTTTCAGGAACGCAAAGGCTTCCAGCTGCTTCACATAATCAAATGGACGGTTCTCGTCATACAGCCAGGTATCCATGATATCCAGTCCGTACATCAGTCCCTTGGGGAACATGCCGTAATCGGCTTCCCGGTAACGGAATTCCATATAGTTGATGCCGGCCAGAATGGCCTTTTCATCCAGCCCCTTTTCTGCCTGGTCTTTCAGCACTTCGTAAATTTTTGCCACAAAAGCGTCTGCCTGGTCCGGATCTGCATATTTAGCTTCTACGGTAAAAACCGGCTGTCTGGTGCCGCTGTCGTAGCTGCCGTCAATGTCTTTTCCAAGGCCTGCATCCAGAAGTGCCTGCTTTAAAGGAGCTCCAGGAGCAGACAACAGCACGTACTCAATCACTGCAAAGGCATTTGCCAGCTGTACATCTGCGCTTACGGAAATAGATGCATTCCATGCCAGATAGGTATTCTCTTCCAGGCTTTCTCCTGCCGCTATGGAATATTTTTTCTCTACTTTGGCCATTTTCTCGAAGGGCGGCTGGATTCCCACCTCGGACTCTACCTCTGCGCTGTCAAATGCGGACAGATACTCCTTGTCAAGCCAGGTCAGCCGCTCAGCCACATCCATATTTCCATATAAGTAAATATAGGAGTTGGAGGGATGATAATATTTCCGGTGAAAATCCAAAAACTGCTCATAGGTCAGATCCGGAATACAGGCCGGGTCTCCGCCGGATTCGTTTCCGTAGGTGGTATCCGGATACAAAGAATTGAGAATTTCTCTGGACAGCACATCTTCTGGTGAAGAATAGGCGCCCTTCATTTCATTATAAACCACGCCGTTGTAGGTCAGTTCTCCTTCCGGCTCCTCCAGATGATAGCTCCAGCCCTCCTGGCGGAAAATTTCATCCCGTTTGTAAATGTTGGGATAAAAAACCGCATCCAGATACACATCCATCAGGTTTGCAAAATCCTTATCATTGCAGCTGGCCACCGGATACATGGTCTTGTCCGGGTAGGTCATGGCATTCAAAAAGGTATTTAAAGAACCTTTCACCAGCTCCACAAATGGATCTTTGGATGGAAACTTCCGGCTTCCACAGAGGGTGCTGTGCTCCAGAATGTGGGCGACACCGGTGCTGTTGGAAGGAGTAGTCCGAAATGCAATGCTGAATACTTTATTTTCATCGGTATTGGAAAGCACGCAGATTCTTGCGCCGCTTTTTTTATGTTTGAATAAATAACCGCCGGACTGAATGTCAGGAAGCTCTTCACTTGCCAGCAGTTCGTAAGCCGGGATTTCATACTTTGTCATAAATATCCTCCATCTTTTCTTTTCTTGGGAAGTCCAGACATGCCCGGACTTTCCTGTTGCTGGTACAGTGAATACTAAGTATCTGCTATATTGGTGCAGGATAATTTCTTCATCTGCTGCGTTGTCGTCAATCGGCCCAGCAAACGAAAAATCAGACAAGTTCATATAGCGGTTACTTAGTATTCACTGTACTAGATGACAGTATAACATTGATTTGATCTGCGCGCAAGGCACACAAAATGCCGGCCTTAAAAAGACCGGCATTGCTCTTCTTTCCTTGGGATCAGCCGCCGACCTGCACATGCAGTCCGGTGGTGGCCGCCACTTCCCGCAGCATCTCCATATGTTCATTTGCAGGCGGTTCGATATGGCTCATCAGATACTCTCTTCCAAGCCCCGCATACTTGTCCTGGCCCAGACGGTGATAGGGAAGCAGGTGAAGCTGTTCCACGCCCGGAAGGCTTCTGGCAAACTGGGCAATCTCCAGGATCTCCGCCGGTGTGTCATTAAAGGTAGGAATCACCGGCACCCGGATAATCAGCTTCTGGCCGCTTTCTGCAATCTTTCTGGCATTAGCCAGAATCCGTTCATTTGGCTGGCCGGTAAACAGCTTGTGCTTGGCACTGCTGATGTGTTTGATATCCATCAGGTACAGATCCAGCCAGGGCAGAATCTTTTCTTTGATCACCTCAAAATCTGCAAATCCGGTGGACTCCAGCGCAGTGTTGATCCCGGCTGCTTTTGCAGCCTGAAACAACGCACTGGCAAAATCCGGCTGCAGCAGGGACTCTCCTCCGGAAAGGGTAAGCCCGCCGCCGGAGCGGCGGAAATGCGGCATGTCTTTGAGCACCTCTTCCATGACTTCTTCCACAGTGACATCACGGCCGATGATCTCTTCTTTTCCATTGCGGACCATCTTCTGGATGGCTCTGCTCTGGGATTCCGGGTTGCAGCACCAGCGGCAGCGCAGGGCACATCCTTTCAGGAAAACAATGGTGCGGATTCCTGGCCCGTCATGGATGGAAAATTTCTGGATGTCAAAAATCCGCCCTGTCACCTGATTGTATTCTTTTCCAATATACTCCATAATCCCTCACTCCTAAAATCCCTGGGTGGTACGGTTGATAATATCATCCTGGAGAGATCTGGATAAGGTGGTAAACAGGGCGCTGTATCCTGCCACACGCACTACCAGTCCTTTGTATTTCTCCGGATGTGCCTGGGCATCTAACAGGGTCTCTCTGCTTACTACATTAAACTGCATATGCATTCCTTTCTGATCGAAGTACGCACGGATCAGAGAGGTAAATTTCTGCAGGCCTTCCATGCCGCTTAAAGCAGATGGATGGAATTTCTGGTTGAACAAGGTACCGTTGGAAGCAATGAAATGATCCAGCCTTGCCACAGAGTTTGCCGTGGCTGTTGGACCTTTCACATCCCGTCCTGCCACTGGTCCTACACCATCTGCAATGGGGGTGTTGGCCAGACGTCCGTCTGGAGTGGCACCGGTCTGGCCGCCAAGCGGAACGTTTGCGGAAACCGGATACAGTCCTGCCTGGTACTGGCCGCCTCTGGGATTGTGGTATTTTTCCAGCGGTTTCGTATAGGTATAAGCCACCTCTCTTGCAAAATGATCCACATCCGGCAGGTCATTGCCGTATTTGGGCACTTCGTCAATCCATGCAAGAAGCTGGTCATATTTTTTCTGTTTTTCAGCCGGCACCGGTGTTTCTTTCACTGCAAGGGCAATGGCCTGGATTTCTTTTTTCGTCAGCTGATGACCTTCCTTTTCCAGACCTTTGGCAGCTTGAAGAGTCAGGTACTCTACCCATTCTTTGCTTAATCCTTTTCCAAAGTTGTGGTCTAAGGCATCTTTGTATTCTTCCAGGGTCAGCTTTTTCTCATCAAATACCAGCTTTTTCACTGCCAACAGTCCATCAGAAGCATTGGCAATGCCAAATCCCTGGGGGCCGGTAAAGTTGTAGATGGCTCCACCTTCCTGAAGGGATTTTCCTTTTCCGATACAGTCATCAATCATAGAAGACTGGTAGGGAAGCGGACATCTCTCTGCATGGGCAGCGTCAATGCTGTTGTCGGCATTGACCATCAGGCTGATAAAATATTCCATCTGTGCCTTGTAGGCGTCAAAAAATTCATCAAAGGTTTTCATTTCGGAGATGGCCTTAGTGCGCACGCCTACCTGCTCACCGAACTCTTCGCCCTGGGAAAATGTCAGTTCCAGGGGGCGGAGCATATTGAAGAAAGCTGCGTCATGCCATCCATCAGTCTTTCCGGGCGCCTGGGGTTCCACACAGCCGATGATGTTGTAACCTCTGGCATCCTCCAAGGAAACGCCTCTGCTCATCAGGGCCGGAATGATCACTTCGTCGTTGTAATAAGCCGGAAGGCCGATACCGGTTCTGGTAAGTGCGGCTGCCTTGATCAGGAATTCATCCGGCGTGCCGTTCCACACACGCACAGACAGGGAGGGTGCTGGAAGGTGGACATGCATGGATGCCTCGATACACATGAATGAAAGATCGTTGGTCACATCATTTCCTTCTGCATCCTGGCCGCCTGCAATCAGGTTCTGGAACAGGCTGTAGCCTGCAAAGCCTTCTGCACTGCCCGCATCTCTGCATTTGTTTAAGTCATTTAATTTCACCCAGATGCAGTCCATCAGCTCCTGGGCAAACTCTCTGGTAATCAGGCCGGTTTCCATGTCTTTCTTATAGAATGGATACATGTACTGGTCAAACCGTCCCGGAGAAATGGAATGTCCGGAAGACTCTGTCTGCAGCAGCATCTGTACAAACCAGAAGGACTGGCAGGCCTCGTAAAAGGTTCTGGCAGGCTTTGCAGGTACTCTTGCACAGTTGTTGGCAATGGCTAAAAGTTCCAGTTTTCTCTGGCGGTCGCTGCATTTTTCTGCCTCTTCCAGAGCCAGGGCTGCGTAGCGGTGCGCATAATCAATAGCTGCCTGACAGCTGATTAATACGGCTTTTAAAAAGCTGGAACGGCTGGCATAATCCGGATCGGAGACCCTGCACTTATCCAGTTCGGCCTGAGTTTTTGCCATAATCCCTTCATAGCCTTCATTTAATACTTCCCAGTATTTTACGGTAAAATGGCCAATTCCATTGTAAAAATAATTTCCCGGCGTAAAAATGTTGTGTTTCATGGCAAGCAGAGTTTCCTCTGCCATGTAGGAAGTGGCCAGCTCGCTGGTGGTCTTTCCTTTCCAGTATTTGTACGCCTCGTGGAGTTTTTTCTTTGTCTCCTCAGAAATATAAAACGGGTCTGCCGTCCGGTGCTCCACGGTATCAAACTCTGCTTCCATCCACTCGAAAGAGTACTCCGGGAATACCTGGCATCCTCTTGCTGTCTTGGTGTTGCTTCCCACAATCAGTTCTTCTTCCCGGATGGTAATGGGCAGTTCGTGGCAGATCTTTTCAAATGCCTTTGCCCTGCGCAGGATAATCGGCTCGTTTTCTGTTTCTTTATAGCTTTCTGTCAGGATCACTGCACGATCTGCTTCGATCTCCGGCAGATGGTCATACAGGCGGTCGATCAGCCTCTGGATACGATCACTTTTCCTGATTTCACCACTGTAATATTTCTCCATGATTTTCCTCCTAAGCCAGAATCTCTGTCAGTATGGAAAGACCGTACCGGGCGATCTCATCGTCCTGCTCTCCGGTTCCCCCGCTGACTCCCAGTGCTCCAATCAGACGCTCTCCCACTTTCAGCGGAATGCCGCCTCCGAAAAACACCATCTTATCTCCCTGTAATCTGTCCAGTCCCTGAAAGGTGCCTCCAGGTCCTGTCAGCTTTCCAAGCTCCAGGGTGGACATTTTCACCGATGCACTGGTCCAGGCTTTTTTTACTGCCACATCAAAACTTACCAGAAATGCCCCGTCCATCACATGAACCGCAATGGGCGTCCCCTCCGGTCCGCACACTGCCAGCACGGCTTTTAAGCCTTTTGTCTCAGCAAATGCTTCCACTTTCTCCATCAGGCACTTTGCCTGGGAAAGGGTGATGCTTCCGCTTCCTCCAAGCCGTTTTAGCACTTCCTGTATGACTTGTTCTGAAACCTGCTCCATGAAACGCTCTCCTGTATATTCTGTGATTTTAGGTACTTCTGAGGTCTTGGTCACTGCCGGTTTTTCTGTTTCTTTCTGGCTCCTGCCACCCTCGCTTCTTGCCAGCACCAGGAAATAGTCTCCCAGACGGTTTAAATATTTCTTGGAAATGCTGTCTGCTCCGTAGCGGATCGCCACCAGAGACAGAAACCGCTCGCACCGCCTGGCAGCCGCTCTAGTGAGATCAATGCTGGCAGAAAGGGCATTTTCTCCCGGCAGAACACTTTCCAGATCCGGCGGAAGGTCTTTTTTCAGGACATCCATCTCCTGCTCCAGCTTCCCTACCTCTTCTTCCTTTAAGCGGTGTGAGAATTCGTAAGGTTCTCCTGTCTGAGCAATGATCTTTCGCAGGTTCTGCTGAATCTCCTCTAAAGCCTTTCGTCTGTCCGGGTCCTGAAACCGGCATTTTATGGTTCCTATATGGCTGATCAGCTCCTCCAGATTTCCCACCAGCTGAATTCTGTCATCCGACTTTGCAATATTCTTCTGTTTTTGCAGGCTGGTCAGGCCTGCATCTCCCTTTTTGGTGTAAATCTCCATGCTGTCCGCCTCTGTCTATCTGTTTCTATGGGCTCTGTCTTTTGCTTAAGCCGGCATATGTACCTGCTGTGCAAAGGAAGCCCGGACAATTTCCCGTCCTTCTTTCAGGGTTGCAATCTTTCCAAGTGCTTTTAACTGCATTACAACGTTTCCAAGAACAGAACCTTCGATGGGGCCTGCCACTACTTTCTTTCCTGTGTTGTGTGCTGTCAGTTCGCACAGAAGCTGGTCCTGAATACCGCCTCCTACCATGTTGATGCAGGAAATGGTCTTTCCGGTCAGGTGCTCCAGATTTTCAATGGTAGTGCCGTACTCCTGGGTCAGGCCGTTGTAGATGGCCATGGCAATCTCTCCCAGTCCCTCCGGTGTGCCCTGTCCGTGCTCTTCACAATATCCGATTACTTCTTTCATCATATTGTAAGGTGCGGTAAATCTTGGGTCGTTGGGATTGATCACAAAATCTTTTCTCTTTGCTTCTCTGGAAGCCTTGATAATATCCGGGAAGGAAACCTCTTTTTCAAATTCACACCAGTTCCTGCGCAGGTTCTGCATGATCCACAGACCGTTGATGTTTTTCAGGTAACGGATCTTTCCTTCTACGCCGCCTTCATTGGTGTAGTTGTATTTGTAAGATTCTTCATTGAGAATCGGCTCGTCAAGCTCCATGCCAAGCAGTGACCAGGTACCACAGCTTAAGAATGCGGAATTCTCGTCTTCAAAGGGAGTGCCTGCCACTGCAGATGCGGTGTCGTGGCTTCCCACTGCAATGACCTTCACGCCGGAAAGTCCGGTCTCTTCTACCACTTCCGGAAGAAGTTCTCCGATAACGGTACCCGGTTTTACCAGTTCTCCGAAGATATCGGTGCGCAGGCCGCAGCGCTTGATCAGATCATAGTCCCAGTCCCGTTTCTTTGCATCCAGAAGCTGTCCGGTGCTGGCAAAGGTATATTCATTATACATCTTTCCAGTCAGGAAATAGCCGAAAAGCTCCGGCATAAACAGCAGGCGCGCTGCTTTTTCGTAAACGTCCGGGCGCATCTTTTTATCCGCATACAGCTGAAATAAGGTATTAAAATTCATAAACTGGATACCTGTGGATGCATACAGCTCGCTAAGCGGCACGATTTTCCCAATTTCCTCGATAACACCGATGGTGCGGTCATCACGGTAATTGATGGGATTTCCGATGACGTTTCCATCTTTGTCAATGAGGGCATAGTCCACCCCCCAGGTATCAATGGCAAGACTCTGGATGGGGATCTTTTTTGCTGCTGCCTTTTTCAGGCCCTGTTTCAGTTCGTGGTACAGGCGGAAGGTATCCCAGTAAAAGTTCTTTCCAATACGTACCGGATCGTTGGAAAACCGGTGCAGTTCTTCCAGTTCAATCTTTCCATTTTCAAATTTGCTCAGAATCATGCGTCCACTGGATGCTCCAAAATCAAACGCCAGATTATAAATTGTTTCTCCCATGTCTATTACCTCTCCATTTTCTGACATGCAGCTTTCCTGCTGTCTTTTTCGTTTTGTTACCCCTCAATGAACCGAACCTGTTTTCTTTCCAGATAGTCCCGCCATTCTTTGTTCGGCAGCTGATTGGTCACCAGAATATCTCCTGGCTCCAGATCCATGACTTTGATAAAATAAACACTGTCCAGTTTGCTGCTGTCTGCCGCAAGGATCGTAGTCTTTGCGCAGGCACGCATACTCATTTTCACTTCTGCTTCCATCTCATGGGAATCTGTCACACCTTTGTGCATGTCCAGCCCCTTGCAGGAAAGGATCGCTTTGTCCACGTTGTAGCGAGAAAGAATGTCTGAAGCTGCCTTTCCCACCAGGGAAAGAGACGAATCCCGCAGAGTCCCGCCTGTGGAGATCACCTGAATTCCCTCGCATCCTGACAGTTCTATGAGAACCTCCACAGAGTTGGTGATCACGGTCAGTTTTTCTTTCTTTTTCAGGGACTGCGCAATCATCAAAGATGTGGAAGAGCTGTCTAACATAATGCACTCGCCTTCCTCCACAAGCTCTGCTACCTTCTGTGCTATCGCCAGTTTTTCTTTCCGGTTGGTCTTTTCCCGAATCTTCAGGGGCAGGTCTACGGAGATATTTTTGTTTAACACCGCACCTCCGTAGGTCTTCTTTACAAACCCTTCCCGCTCCAGCTTTTCCAGGTCACGGCGGATGGTCTCTTCTGTCACGTTGTACCGCTGACTCAGCTCTGATACCAGCACCCGCTGCTCCTTCTGAAGGATCGACAGAATCTCATTTTTTCTCTCAATCGCCAGCATATCTTTGGCCCTCCATCCCATCATAGAATTGGCTAATGAACCTGT
The DNA here is from genome assembly GCA_905214955.1 of uncultured bacterium. Classification (GTDB taxonomy): domain Bacteria; phylum Bacillota; class Clostridia; order Lachnospirales; family Lachnospiraceae; genus Limivivens. The sequence continues at coordinate 11,817 of CAJMON010000006.1, read as the reverse complement.
TTCAATTATACTACAGAGTCTTTTTGTTTACAAGCATTCTTTTGTTTTTTTATTTTGTTTCTTGTTGCTTTTGTTGGATTTTACAGTTGCTTAAATAGTGGACATTTTCACGATTCTGTTCTATACTATCCGATATATATATTGCTAGTACAGGAGGTTTTCCCATGACACTTACACCCACCCCCTCATCCTCCAAGCCGTCCCTCACCATCCGCAGATGTTCCACGACAGATCTGGACGATATTATGGCGCTCCAGAAGCACATCTGTGAGACCATGACCAACCCGGATCTGTTTGTGGCCACCGGCCGCAGGGACAATGCAGACTATCTGCTCTCCCCCAATGCCATTTTCGGTGTTTACGATGGTACCAGACTGACTGCCTACGGCTCCTTAGTTTTCCCAAACGATGCACCGGAAAATCTGGGCCATGATCTTGGCTGGCACTTGGAAAAAATCCTCTGCTGCGCCACTTTGGACACCATTGTGGTGGATCCTGATTACCGGGGACTTGGCCTGCAGAGACGCCTGATCCAGGAATGCCTTTCTTATGCCAGATGCGTACTCCCGGACTGCATCGTGCTGACCACGGTTTCACCCTTCAACGAATACAGCCTGCGCAATGTGCAGAGCCAAAATTTCCAGATTCTGAAACGGCTTATCAAATACGGTGGACATGAGCGGTACATTCTTGGAAATCTGCCAGATCCTCTGCCTTCCTACCCGGCTTTTGAGCCTTCCAAGGAAGCCTTTTCCCTTCCGGTCACACCCATTCTTCAGAATCCGGAGCTTCCTACCGGCTGTGAGTCTGTAGCCCTTACCATGGCACTGAACTACTACGGATATGGGCTTGCCAAGGCCGAAATTGCAGAGCAGTACCTTCCCAAAGATCCGGAAAATTTTGTCACCTCTTTCAAAGGAGATCCCCATGATCCAGATGGAGACGGCATTTATGCACCGGGACTTGCAAAAACTGCTTCCCTTTTCCTCTCCAGGAACGGGAATTCCAGGAAAGCTTTCGATCTTACGGGAACAGAACTTTCAGACCTGTACGCTTACTTAAAACAGTCTGTTCCTGTCCTGGTCTATAATTCCGTCTACTTAAAGACGCCCGATTCCACTGCAGACTATACCTCGGATGGAAAAACCTGGAAGTTCTACCACAACGAACACTGCGTAGTGCTGTGCGGATACGACCCGGTAAGCCATAAAGTTTTGGTCAGCGATTCCTTAAGCGGCCTGATCTGGCGAGACGAAGCCAAGTTCCGCCAGATCTACGATGCCCTTGGAAAAATGGCGGTTGTGATCTTCTAAACGCAAAACAGGCAGAACACAGAATTTTTCCGTGTCTGCCTGCTTTTTTATTTTCTTTTCTGCCTGGCTTTGTCAGTCTTTCCATTCTTTTGTAATTTTTGCAGTCTCTACTTCGTCTCCTCCAAAGCCTTTTGTCCCGCATTCCATTTCTCCAGACTGGTTGTCATAGGGATCCATGGGCATAAAGGTTTTCTTGACTGCAAAGTCCTGCTGGAAGGCATTGTTGGCTGCCATCCGGTAGGTATCCAGATTTCCAAAATAAAATCTTCTCCGGTTTTCATCTCCTGCTGCATAAGCAGAACCGCCAAAAGAAGGATCTGCATACAGCCAGCCATAGGGCTTCACAAAAAACATGGCCCAATCATGAGGCCCGGTATACGCCGGATTGGCATAGAGGCCGGACTGCCATTTGGCCGGAACGTGGCAGATCCGGCATAAGGTGATAAACAGCAGTGCCTGAACACCGCAGTCTCCTCTCAAATTCCGTGCGCAGTACCCTGGGATGTCCGGAATCAGAGAATAAGATTTCATGTAAGAATACTGCACCTGTGTGGTGATATAGTCATAAATCTTCCGTGCCTTTTCCAGAGGATCAGTTTCGTCTCCCACAATCGTTTCTGCTAAGGACTGTAAATAGGGGCTGAAACGAATGTGAGGCAGCTGCTCTTCCAGATACTCTTTTTCTTCTGCTGCCGTCAGTTCTTTTTTCCAGTCGCTTCCTGGCAGATTCCGTCCTTCTTTGGCACGCTGTTTTCCTTCTTCTGTCCACAGATCTGCATATGCACTGGTAACAGTATACGCATACTCCACAAAAAAGGTGCGGTTTTCTTCCAGCACATCTTCAAAGCAGATGGAACGGTACAGGGAATCCACCCCATCAATAACTGCTTTTCCAGACGCCTGGTTTAAAATTTCCACATCGGTAGTCTGCCATCTTTCTGCCGGAATGGGCAGATGCACCTTGACCTTCATGCCAGGCTCGAAGGCTTCGTCTTTTAACTTAATCGATGTTTTTACCTGAAAACGGTCTGATACCACGCCTTTTTCCTGAATTTCTTTTACTTTCCCAAGAAGAAGCTTTTTATCCTCCGGCAAAGTGCCATACAGGCCTGTCCGTTCTCGGATGTCCTCATCTTTGTCTGTCAGATTGCGCACAAGATTGTAGATGTAGTGTTTTTCTCCATCGACGTAAATCCACTCTGCCAGATTTTTTTCTTCTTCCCTTTCCAGATCCTTTTCTGAATAATCCGGCAGTTTTTCCTGCATCAGGCGGATCACCTGCTCCTTGGTGTAAGGAAATTCCACTGGCAGCTGTTCTAAAATAAAGGTCTCGTACTTCAGACGGGTCTTCATCTCTTCCGTCAGGGGTTTTTCCATCCAGTGCGCAATGGCTTTCTTTGCCTCTTCAAATGCTCCGGCATCTTTATACTTCTGAATTTCATCTGGCAGTTCCAGTACCAGTGTTTTCAGTTCGCTGTTTGAAAATTCTCTCATGCAAATACACTCCCATATCCTGTGATCTTCTGTGCCAGGTCTTCCCGGTAATCCTCATCTTCCTCGTTCAGGCTGTTGATGGTCACATAAGGGGTTTTATAAAATCCTGTAGAGTGGATATAACGCCCTTCTCCAAGATACATGGCCACATGTCCCGGGAAGAAAATCAGGTCTCCTTTTTTTAACGCTTCCGATGAAATGCTTTTTATGGGATACCCTTCCACAATGCCTGCATCCCGCCAGATGAGCAATCCGTTGTCAAGGAAACTCATAAATGCCAGGCCGGAACAGTCAATGCCCTGAGAAGATTTTCCGCCCCAGCGGTACTGGGTACCAAGAAAACGCTTTGCACTTTCTGCCAATCCTTCCCGAATTTCCTCTTCTGTTTTTTCCTGCAGCTTTTTTGCTGCCTTCTGGCAGAAATACCCAGATGTTTTGTCCTCTGTTCCCAGCAGATAGGCATCATCCTCTTCCCGTCTTTTCAGGTTTTGAGTGTGGATATATCCTTCTTTTCCAGACGCACTTCTTACCAGGCTCCATCCTGTTTCCACTTCTTCCTGCAAAAGCTCCACAAGGCTGTTTTTTAACAACAGCTCTCTTGGAAGTCCCTGGACTTTTGGCAGTGCAAGAAGATCTGCTTCTGGAATTCCAATTCGGAAAAATTTTGTTTTTTCCTGCCGCTCTTCCAGCTCTGTCCTGGAAATTTTCCGAAATTCCGACTTGTTCAGATAGCCCTGGTATCCATAATGGGTTTCTACTTTTACATAGGCTCTGTTTTCCGGCTCTTCCAAAATCCTTACGGCCCATCCGGAAAAAATTTCGTCCTCGATTCCACTTTCATTTTCTCCAAGGTCTGTTCCTGCATCCTGTCTTAAAAAAGTATGTTCGGCCGTCACCACTGCCAAATCTTTTTCCATTTTTCGTTTCCTGCCTTTTTCATTCTACTTTTTGACTATCTCAAAGCTCACCGGAACCTTCCGGATGCCGATGCCTGGCTCTTCTCCAAGGAAAATCTTCGGTCCCTCATAGACCGGACCTCCTTCATACGGATCAATTCTGCAAAGAGAAGGGCCGTCCAGGTCTGCCATAGACACACAGGATCTTGCTGCTGCCAGATGCACACCTGCACTCACGGACACTTTGCTTTCCAGCATACAGCCAATCATACACTTCACACCGTATTTGTCTGCTGCATCGCAGATCCGCATAGCTTCATGAATGCCGCCGGTCTTCATCAGTTTGATATTGATCAGATCTGCTCCATGCTCTTCCATAAGACGCACGGCATCTTCATAGGAAAAAACGCTTTCATCTGCCAGCACCGGTGTCTGCACATGGGCAGTAACATACTGCATTCCCTTAAAATCGTGATAGGAAACCGGCTGTTCCACCAGCTCAATGCCAAGGCCTGCATCTTCCATGGCTGTGATGGTGGAAACTGCCTCTTCCCTTGTCCATCCCTGATTTGCATCCACCCGGATAACAACTTCTTTTCCAACAGCCCGGCGGATCTCCCGGATACGCTCCACATCCTTTTCTCCGCCTTTTCCTACCTTAACTTTCAGAATCCGGAAGCCCTGTTTGACTGCTTCTAAGCTGTCTTTTACCATTTCTTCTGTCTCGTTGACGCTGATGGTCAGATCCGTTTCCAGCTCTGTCTTCACCGGCTTTGCATCCTGCTCTCCAAGGAGACGGAACAGGGGTTTGTTCTGCAGCTTTGCATACAGATCATAGAGGGCAATATCCACAGCTGCCTTTGCAGACGTATTTTTTGCCAGGCTCTTTTCCATTTTTGTCATGATTCCAGGCAGATCTTCCAGATCCATGCCAAGGATGGCCGGGGCAATGTAGTACCGGATGGCCGCTTCAATGGATTCTTTCGTATCTCCGGTAATCACTGCCGTAGGCGGCGCTTCTCCATATCCTTCCGTTCCATCTTCTGCCGTCACTTTTACAATCAGGTCGTTAACACTGTTCACGGTTCTCAGTGCTGTCTTAAATGGCGTCACCAGCGGGATTTCAATATAGCCCACTGCAAGTTCTTTTAATTTCATCTTTTTCTCTCCTTAGCAACGGGAAAAAGGCTGCATCAAGCATGTGCAGCCTTTGAAAATTCCTTTTTTTCTTTACAGTGCTTTCAGGTAAGTAAATACAAAGTTTCCGCAGGAATATACCAGTCCTTCATAATCTATGTCATCAAACAGATAGGTGCTCATAGAATGAAGGATCACAGATACCGGAAGATCTTCTGACAGAATGCTGTCACACTCTTTGTATGCTTCCCACTGATCTGCCTCGTTGTCTGCGCTGATCGCTTTTGCGTAAGCTGCATCGTAGGCATCGCTCTGATAGAAGGAGTTTGCCTCTGCTGTGTCAACAAATGTTCCGTACATATTGGACAGATCCTTATAATCCATAAACCATCCATAATAAGCCAGGTCATAATCTCCTGATCTTCTGGCTGCTGAGAAGTTTTCTACTTTTTCTACGGTAATAGAATCAATACCAAGCACTTCTTTCCAGTCGTTGACAATGGCTTCTGCAATCTCTTTCCGGCTGTCGTTGTTAACAATGTAGGTTAACGCCGGGAAACCTGCTCCATTTTCATAGCCAGCCTCTGCAAGGAGCTGTTTTGCTTCTTCACAGTTTGCGTCATAAGCGGAGAGATCCTCCCATGGATCGCAATAATCTACGAAATCGGTACCTTCTTCATTGGTATAGCCGCGACAGATTAATGTCACGCCTTCCTCATCATTCAGTCCACGGATGTTGATGATACGGTCTCTGTCAATTGCAAGAGAAAGGGCTTTTCGTACCTTTTCGTCTTTGAGCACTTCATTTCCCTTGTCTCCGAGGTTAAACATTACACAGTAGTTGTTGTTTCCATCTGTGTAAACCAGTCCGTTTCCTTCCATTCTCGGTTTCTCCTCATCCGGACACATATCGGAATACACATACTCGCCACTTTCAAAGGATGCCAGTGCAGAACTTTCCTCTGTGATCAGTTCCCAGTTGATGGTGCCCACCTGAATGTTGGCTGCATCATAATAATCATCTCGAAGTTTCATCACAACTTCGGATTCATGTGCCCAGCTTTCCATCTCATACGGTCCGTTGTAAACTGCCTTGTCTGGATCAGTGGCATACGCATCTCCGTACTCTTCTACATAATCCTGTCTTGCAGGATAGGTAGACGGGAAAGCCAGGATAGAGGGCAGATAGCTGCAGGGCTGTTTCAGTTTGATCACAACGGTCTTATCATCCGGTGCTTCCCAGCTTTCTGCCACATCTGAAAGCATTGTGGAATAATCTCCGCCCTGGGCTGCCAGGTTGTCAAATCCAAACACAAAATCTGCAGCAGTCACTGCCTGACCGTCAGACCATGTAATATCATCTCGTAAGGTAAAGGTCCAGGTAAGCTTGTCATCGCTCTCCTCCACGGATGCTGCCTGTCCAAGCACTACATTTCCCTCTGCATCCAGTTTGTACAGTCCTTCATACAGGTGGCGCAGTGCGGAAAGTCCGTTTAAGTATCCACTGGTAGCTGTATTTAACTGCATGGAATCTTCTCCGCCACCGGTAACGGCAATTTCCAGTTTCTCTGCATCTTCTGCGCAGGCACTCATGGACAGTGTGGCACCAGCCAGAGCCAGGGCCGCAGCTACAGAAACAATTTTGTTCAGCTTTCTCATAATATTTCCTCCTTATGATACATTTTTTGTCTATAGACTCCGCAGGCGGGCATCTATCTTGTTAGGGTTTATTTCTTCATTTTCGGGTCCAATGCGTCTCTTAATCCATCACCAAACAGGTTGAAAGATAAGATGATCAGGCTGATCAGCACTGCTGGGAAAATGACACGGTAAGGATAGGTCGTAATTCCGTTTAATGCTTCTGATGTCAGGGAACCAAGGCTTGCCATGGGAGCAGAGACTCCGATTCCCAGATAACTTAAGAATGCTTCTGTAAAGATCGCGGAAGGAATCTGCAGCATCACGGTAGCGATCAGCTGACCGATGCAGTTTGGAAGAAGATGTTCCCGGATCATGGCTGCTTTTCCACATCCAAGGGCCTTTGCCGCAGTAACAAAATCCAGTGTTTTCAGCTGGAGGATCTGGCCACGGACAATTCTAGCCATTCCTACCCAGTACAGACATCCATATACAATGAAAATGGCAATCAGACCGGAACCAATCTTCTGCAGCCCGTGAAACATAGGCACATTGTCAATCAGATTCTGAAGCGGTTCACTGATGACCATTTTGATGACAACAATCAGCAGAATTTCCGGTACAGAATAAATGATATCTACCACACGCATCATCACAATATCAACTTTTCCGCCGATCAGTCCGGAGATGGCTCCGTAAATGCTTCCTACGATCATAACGATCACTGCAGATACCAGACCAACGATCATGGAAATCCGTGTTCCGATCATGCAGCGCACTAAGATGTCACGCCCCAGCCGGTCGGTTCCAAAAGGATGAGCCAGGCAGGGCCACAATGCTTCATCTCCCCGCACCTGCTGATCATAAGAGTACGGCGACAAAAGGGGACCGATAAATGCAAAAATCATCATCAGCACAATGAGCACCAGGGCTGTCATTGCAATTTTGTTGGATTTCAGACGGATCCAGCTGGCCTTCCAGTAACCAATCTCTTCTGTATCCATATTTTCTTTCTGAAAATATGTTTCGTCTAATGGTGTAAAATCATCCGGTGAAATCTTGTTTTGAAGAGTTAAAATATTTTTCATGGCAGCTTCTTCCTTTAGTCCAACTGTATTCTCGGGTCTACGATCTTATATAGAATATCGCAGATCAGGTTCATAATAACAATCAGGGCAGAGTAAAAAATCGTCACACCCATGATCATGGTATAGTCCCGGCTGCTGATGGAACTTACAAAATATCGTCCAAGCCCCGGTACACTGAATACGCTTTCTGCCACAAATCCACCGGTAAGAATGGATGCAGTCAGCGGTCCCAAATAGGTGATCACCGGAATCAGGGAATTTTTCAGTGCGTGGATAAATACTACCACAAATTCAGACATTCCTTTTGCCCGTTCTGTTCTTAAATAATCCTGGTTCATTACTTCCAGGATACTGGCTCTGGTAAGTCTGGTCAGATAGGATGTTGGATACACGGCCAGGGTAATCATAGGCATCACCCATCCTCCCGGCTTATTGTAATTCACCGGAAAAATCTTTAAATTGACTGCCAGTAAAATCATCAGCCCGGAAGCGATAACATAGCCCGGCATGGAGATGCCAACCGAGGAAACTACCCGGATAATGGCATCCGGCAGCTTGTCTTTGCACAGTCCTGCAATACATCCAAGAACGATTCCACAGATCACTGCCAGGATCAGTGCCCGGATTCCAAGCCCCATAGACACAGTAAAGGATTCAAAAATAATATCCCGCACTGCACGTCCTTTCTGAAGAACGTAGCTGGTACCCATATCTCCATGCAGCAGATTCTGCAGGTACTTTCCATACTGTACATAAACTGGCTGATCCAGTCCATATTTGGCGATCAGGATGGCTCTATTTTCTTCGGAAGCTTTTTCTGACATAAACGGATCTCCCGGCATCAGATTCATCAGGAAATACGTTATGGTAATAATTGCAAACAGGCTCACGGCTGCCAGCAGGATTCTCTTTATGATATATCTCGAAGTTTCCATTTTATTTCTCCTTTTTATACGCTGTTCGGCGTTTTTTCATCCGCTGCCTACGCATGATGACATGCTGCAAAATGTCCTGGCGCTGTCTCTTTTAAGGGAGGCATCGCCATAGCACAGGTTTCCGTTGCTTTTGGACACCTGGTTCTGAATGGACATCCAGAAGGCGGATTCAAAGGACTGGGAACCTCTCCTTCCAGTTTGATTCTTTTTCTTGCTGCGGAAAGATCTGGATCTGCAATGGGAATAGCTGACATCAGCATCTCTGTATAAGGATGCAGTGGATGGCGGTAAAGCTCTTCACTGTCTGCCAGCTCTACCAGATGGCCCAGATACATGACTCCGATCCGATTGCTGATATGTTTGACCACAGCCAGATCATGGGCGATAAACAGATAGGTCAGCTGTTTGGTCTCCTGCAGATCTTCCAACATGTTGATAATCTGTGCCTGAATGGACACATCCAGAGCCGATACCGGCTCATCACAGATGATAAATCCCGGATCTACTGCCAGCGCTCTGGCAATGCCGATCCTCTGACGCTGTCCACCGGAAAATTCGTGGGGAAACCGATTATAAAACTGAGCATTTAATCCTACCAGCTGCATCAGTTCCAGGATTTTCTCTCTCCGCTCAGTCTTGCTTTTGCACAAATTCTGCAGATCCATGGCTTCTCCGATAATATCCGATACTGTTTTTCTGGGATCCAAAGAGGCATAAGGATCCTGAAAAACAATCTGCATCTTTTTCCGGTATTCTTTCATGTTCTTTCCAATAATGGATTTCCCTTCGTAGAGAATATCCCCTGCAGTGGGTTCTTCCAGACGCAGCACCGTTCTTCCCAGGGTGGTTTTGCCGCATCCGCTCTCTCCTACGATTCCAAGCGTTTCCCCTTTTCGAATGTAAAAGCTTACGTCATCCACTGCTTTTAAATCTGTCTTTTTGATAAATCCTGTCCGGACCGGATAATATTTTTTTAAATTTTTTACTTCCAGCAGGATTTCTCCGCTTTCTATGTTCTTTTTCTCCATGCCTTTTTTCGTCCTATCTTCCCGTATTTGCCAGCTCCTTTTTCACAATCTGCCAGCAGGCTGCTTTGTGTGTCTCATCCAGTTCACACAACGGCGGCTCCTCTTTTACGCAGATTTTCATGGCACAGCTGCATCTTGGTGCAAACGCACATCCAGGCTTGACACAGCTCATATCCGGTGGATTACCCTTGATGGGTCTTAATTTTTCGCTGCGGCTGCTCTCCAGCTTCGGCACCGACGCCAGTAAGCCTTCAGTATAAGGATGGCATCTTTCATAAAAAATCTGCCTGCTTTTTCCTTCTTCTACTATTTTTCCGGCATACATGACAATGATTTTATCACAGATATCTGATACGACTCCCAGATCATGGGTAATGAAGATGATGGCCATTCCCAGCTTGTCTTTTAATTCTTTTAACAGCTCCACAATCTGTGCCTGAATCGTCACATCCAGTGCTGTAGTTGGCTCATCTGCGATCAGAAGTTCCGGATCACAGGACAGCGCCATGGCAATCATGACTCTCTGGCGCATTCCTCCGGAAAATTCATAAGGATACTGGTGAATCCGCCGCTCCGGCTGGTTGATTCCTACCAGTTCCAGAAGTTCGATCATCCGGGCCTTTCTGGCCTTCGCATCCAAACTGGTATGTTTTTTCAAAGATTCATTCAGCTGATACTCTACGGTAAACAGCGGATCCAGCGAGGTCATTGGATCCTGAAAGATCATGGCTATTTTATTCCCACGAAGCTCCTGGAGCTCTTTCTTTGACATTTTTAAAATATCTTTTCCGTGGAACAAAATCTCTCCGCTTTTTACTTTTCCATTGTCCGGTGTCAGCCTTAGAATTCCATGGCTGGATACAGATTTTCCACTTCCGGACTCTCCAACTATTCCAAGAACTTCTCCCTTATGGAGCGTATAACTGATCTCTCGGACTGCCTGAATCTCACCTGATTTATTAAAAAAGGAAATGGCCAGATTTTTCATTTCCAAAAGCACTTCCCGTTTTTCTTCTCCCATACTGCCTCCATCTTATCTTCAAAAGCCTTTTTCGATATGTTTAGCAAAAAAAGGCCGCAAAAATCTTATCCTCCCGATTAGACCCCTGCGTCCTTTTTATTCTTTATCTTTCGTGTTTTTTATATTGTTGACATTGTAATACCAAATTTTTTCACTGTCAAGTAAAAAAACATATTCAAAAGTCTTCTTTATGAACCATTTTCCCGTCATTTTCGTAATTCTTGGCGATTTTTTTATTTCTTACGTGAACAAGGCTGGCCGCCAGCTGGCGCCGCCCTTGCGGAAAGCCGCAGTGGAATTCGCGACCCCACGCAGAAGCTGACTATGTCATCATAGACTAGTACAGCGTACAAAAATCAACTGGACCAATCACGCAGAATAAATTTTCATTCTGCAAAGAAGAAAAACGCAGGCGCAGCGGGCTACGTCAAGTTTTTCTGATGTCGCAGATGGAAATTCAGGTAAGTTATTGGTACAGTTATTTGCAGGACGATGTACTAGCTTATCCGGTTCGTCATTTTAACCCACAACCCCCGTGGGCGCTGACACCATATACCGCACTGTTTAATCTCCTCTTTGTTTCTTCAACTCTCAGCCCACATGGGGCTGACAATCGCCAGCATACCACTCATTGCCTCTTTTCCCTTTCAACTCACAGCCTACAAAGGATCCGGCTTCTTGTCCACAAGCAAGTAGTCTCGCATACCACCATTTCCACTCACGCCCTCGCGTGAGAGCAACCCGGATGAATCAGACAGAGTTCGAGAAGATGATATTTCAACTCGCAGTTTCACACGAAAGCTGACAATATTCATTGCTGAAATCGCCACAGCTGTAAAGCTTCAACTCTCGGCCCCGCGCGCTTGGCGACCTGGAACACAGCAACCGATAGATATACTGCAGGCATTTCAACTCACGCCCACACATTGGCGACCAATACCGGACTTAATATCATAAGTGGCAGATATATTTCAACTCACGACTCGCATGGCAGCCGACATCAGCCAACTTTTCCCAGTATCAACCCCGATTATATTTCAACTCGCGGTCCCGCGAGGAGGGCCGACGAAATACCACTGAAACTGTACGGTCTCAACGCCATTTCAACTCACGGCCCCGTGAGGGGGCCGACGACCACACTTCTCTGCGATCAGGTGATCTAAGTCCTATTTCAACTCACGGCCCCGCGAGGGGGCCGACGCTTTGTGGCTTATCCTGAACATGATCGACTTCCATTTCAACTCACGGCCCCGCGAGGGGGCCGACT
>CAJMON010000005.1 GCA_905214955.1 uncultured bacterium | reverse complement strand
AAAAGATTAGAAACGTTGTAATTTTTCTTTTTGCTTTATTTTTTACATTCATCGTTTTCCCAAACGATTCTTTCGCTTACACAGAAGAAAGTCTCACTTTATATTCCGGAGAATCAAGGGAAGTTGTATTGCAAGACGTTGATGCATCTGCGCAAATAACCTGGCAAACAAATAATGGCGATGTGGCATTTCTTGAAAATTCTACATCAACTTCTTGTTCCATCAAAGCCAATCAAGCCGGCACCGCACAAATTGATGCCATAGATATGTCTTCCGAAGATGGCCCTATTTTAATCGCAACGTACAATGTTACTGTCCTTGAAAAGCCTGTTTCTTCTTGTGTTGATACAGAATTTTTCATCGCTCTTTCTTCGGACGTTGATGATGATTACTCCTTCCAGATGTCAGCTGATTTATGGAACTGCAATTTTGTTAAAACTTTAATTTCGACTTCCGGTAATAAGGTTACCTATACTAAAATATATGCTTTTACCATCTATGCAACCGGTTCTTATTCTTTAAGAGCCGTGGGTGCCGTTAATGGATTGCGGCAAAATATTGTAGATTATTCCATTACCATTAGCGCCCATGACTGGGGACCTGAAAATGTTGAATACTCTCCAACTTGTACAGAAGAGGGAAAAGTTATACAGTATTGCTCTCTTTGTTCCGCTTCTAAAGAGACGATTTTAGAGCCGCTTGGGCATTCCTATGAGATCTATTATACAGTAGATAAAAAGGAGACCTGTGAAGAAGACGGAGAAATGTCCATACACTGCAGTAAATGTTCTGATAGGCTTGATATAACCACGATACCGGCAACGGGTCATATTAAAAGCGGCTGGCAGATAATTGCAGATGCCACCTGTACACAAAATGGCTCTAAAATTATCAACTGCACTGTTTGTGGAAAAACTCTTGAAGCTCAAATAATCAAAGCAACTGGGCATACTCCAGGAGACTTAGAAACAATTCCCGCCACATGTACTATGGATGGACGTGTATTCCGCAAATGTACGGTTTGTAACGAAACTATTGAAAACCAAATACTGAAAGCTACCGGCCACACCCCTGGTGAATGGGAAACGGCACGCGCCACCTGTACCATTGACGGATACACATTCCGTAAATGTACGGTTTGCCATGATGTTATTGAAAGACATGATATCAAAGCAACCGGCCATAAATATGCTTGGCGCACTATAAAGGACGTTACCTGCGAGAATTCCGGATTGCGTTCATATGAATGTACAGTTTGCCGTGATATTGCATCCCAAATAGAAATTCCAGCCATTGGGCATACTTCTGGAAACTGGGCAACTGTCACAGATGCCACTTGTACCAAAATCGGAAAAAAAGTCATCAACTGCACTGTTTGTGGTAAAGTTTTACAGGAAACTGAGATTCCGGCAGCAGGACATGATTTCGGAAACTGGGTAACTGTCAAAGAAGCTTCTTACACCGCCGAAGGCTCACAAGAACGTACCTGCAAAACCTGCGGCCAAAAAGAAACCAGAGCAATTGCCAAGTTAATCAAGCCAGAAACTCCGACCACTGAGGCACCAGAAACAGAACACCGCCACAAATGGTCTGGCTGGATTACGACGATTGACCCTCAGTGTGGTGTAAAAGGTGAACAAGAACGTTTTTGCATAGGTTGCAAAGAATCCCAGGTAAAAAGCATCAAGGCACTTTCTCACAAATACGGGAAATGGCAGACAATCAAAAAGGCTACCATCTTTTCGGCTGGTAAGAAATGCAAGTATTGCATTTACTGTAGCAGAGAAGTCTGCAAAACCATCCCGAAACTAAAATCAAAAGTCACCTTAAATGTAAAACAGATCTCTTTAAAAAAAGGAGCAAAATTCTCCCTGAAAATTGCTTCTAAAACAAAAAACGATAAAGTGAAGTCCTGGTCTGTGTCACGAAAAGGTATTCTTACAGCAGACCTCAAGACCAAAAAAGAAAATATCAAATTAGTTGCAAAGAAAAAAGGAACTACTTACGTAACTGTTAAAATGAAAAGTGGTGTAACAGCCAAATGCAAAATTACCGTTAAATAGCTTTTTCCATGACATCACTAAGCAGAATTTAATCTCAAACAAATCATAGAAAAACCGCCCTGATGTTGGCGCATCAAGACGGTTTCCAAGATGATCTATACAGGCCTGGAGGCCGGTATAATCTCTCCCTAAGCAAGAAGATTATACCACAATTCTTTGAGGTTTGTATAGAGTGTATTTTTTGTACTCATTTTACATATCTTTCAAAGGAGGTGGTTTTCATGGATCATACAATGCGTTATGGCGCGTTATATATCCGTGTCAGGTAAGCACAGACAAGCAGGAAGAATTATCACCTGACGCCCAGCGGCGCCTGCTGCTGGATTATGCAAAAGCCCACAATATTTTCATTTCCCCGGATCTGATTTTCACAGAGAATGGCATTTCCGGCCGGAAAGCAGACAAACGTCCTGAATTTCAGAAGATGATTTCCATCGCAAAATCCGACACACCGCCGTTCTCCGTGATTCTTGTGTGGAAATTCAGCCGTTTTGCCAGGAACCAGGAGGAGTCCATCGTCTACAAATCCATGCTGAAAAAACAGCACGGCGTTGATGTGGTCAGCATTACAGAGCCACTGATTGAGGGGCCTTTCGGCAGCCTGATTGAACGGATCATTGAATGGATGGATGAATATTATTCCATCAATCTGTCCACAGAAACGCTCCGTGGCATGACGGAAAAAGCAATGCGCGGGGGATACCAAAGCACACCGTCCCTGGGATACCGTTCTCCAGGATATGGCCAGCCCTTTGTGATTGTTCCAGAAGAAGCCGAGATCGTAAAATACATTTTTGATCAATATGTAAATGCCCACCGGGATCCGACTTCCATTGCACGCAGCTTAAACCGCCGGCATCTGCTGACCAAACGTGGAAATCCTTTTGAGCAGAGGGCGATCAAATACATTCTGCATAACCAGTTCTACATAGGGAAAATAATCTGGAATGGCATTGAGCAGGACGGAGTACATGAAACCTTCATCTCTCCGGAATTGTTCCAGCAGGCAGCAGACCGGCTGGAAACCACGTACCACCCACGGAACCGCAGAAATGTTTCCACCTGCTCCCACTGGCTGTCTGGTCTGGTGAAATGTTCCATCTGTGGAGCATCTCTTGGATACAACCGTGGAAAGTATCCCTCTATGCACTGCTGGAAAAAAGATAAAGGGGTTCATGAAAATTCCAGCAATATCAGTGTCAGAAAGCTGGAAGAAGGCGTGCTGGATTATTTTCGAAAACTTTTGGACGGAGAAGACTTTACGTTCTCCTACCACTCTTCTGCCCAGGAAGAGCCGGACCCGACTATCCTCTATCAGAAAGAGCTGGACAAAATGCAGGGACGTGAGAACCGCATCCGGGAAGCATATGAAGCCGGCATTGACACGCTGGAAGAATACAAACAGCGCAAACAGCTTCTTGCAGAAGAACGGAAACGTCTTCTTTCTCTTATCGCTTCTTCTAAAAGTGAAGAGAAAAAACAATCCTGCACAGACAAAGAGCAGATTCTTCTGCGCGTTAGAAACATTTATGAACTGCTTCTTGATCCGGATGTGGACTACGAAACGAAGGGTGTGTTTATGCGATCCATCGTAGAGAAAATCATCTGGAACAAGGCCCAAAACACCCTCTCCTTTTTCCTGTATATGCCCGAAAAGCCTTGATTTTACTGGGTTTTTCCTTGTTTTAGGAAATTGTAATACGGGGGCCCCGACGGGGAAGCGGGCGCTGCTATGCGCTATCTCGCACAGCGGTTCTCTGCGCCAAACCGGATTACTGCAGCAGTTCTTACAGATGTAGCTACGGAAGAGCTGGCTCATCTGGAAATGATCGGCACCATTGTTCATCAGCTGACCCGGAATCTTTCCGCAGAGGAACTGGAAAAAGCCGGGTTTGCGCCTTATTACGCAGACCATACCACTGGAATCTGGCCGCAGTCGGCAGGAGGTTATCCGTTTTCCGCTGCTGAGTTCCAGTCAACAGGAGACCCTATCACAGACCTGAATGAAAGCATGGCTGCGGAACAGAAAGCCCGTCTTACCTATGACAACATTTTAAGACTGGTCAAAGATCCGGAAGTCGCTGATCCCATCCGCTTTCTCCGTGCAAGGGAAATTGTCCATTTTCAGCGTTTTGGGGAAGCTCTGCGCTCCGTGCAGGAGGATCTGGACAGCAAAAACTTTTATGCTTACAATCCCAGTTTTGATGCCCCGGTTTCCTGTCCAACCTGCCAGAACTGATTCCAACTAGACATCTCCTTATAGCAAAACAAAGGGCTGCCTGTTTCTAGACAGCCCTCTTAAAAGCTTAGGTTCTAAAGATTCACATTTCCTCTGCGGTAAACAGAAGGGGGTCTTTGCATCACGGACTGAAAAGCCGCTGAAAATTTGCTTGGATTGGCATAGCCTGCCTTGGCACCGATCGCGGCAATGCTTTCTTCGGTTTCCAGAAGGCATCTGGCTGCATAACGCATCCGCATTTCTTTGCGGTACTGTCCAGGTGTTTTTCCGTAAAACTTCCGGAAATTTTTCTGTATCCAGGAAACGCTCACCTGCTGTTCTGCTGCCAGCATTTCCAGAGAAATTTCCCGTTCAAAACTGTTCTCTAAGCTTTCCCGGATCTGTTCTAGCTTCTGCGCTCCCACATCTTCCAGATCCTGCCAGACTTTCTGCCCGCTTCTGCCAAGTTCTTCTACCAGCACCGCAAATTCAGCCAGCTTTACCCGCACCATTCCGGTTGAAAGAATATCTTCCGATTCATATAATCCCCGAAACAGTTCCCGAAGTCTTCCGGTCTCCCGGATGATCCGGCAGGGCAGCCCGTTTTTCCAGAGATTCACCAGAAACTCTGCATCTACCCCAAACTCCTTAAGAAGTGGAAAAAACTCTTTTCTGGCTTCTTCAATGTCAATGAGAATGGTAATTCCACTGTAAATTTCCTCTGGAAATTTTTCCGTCACCTTCCGTTCTGTCATAGAGCTGAAAGAAAGATTCCCTTCCTGGAATAAGATCGAACTTCCATTCCGGAACGTGCAGGTATAGCTTCCAAGTTCACAGTGATTGATTTCAATGACCATTCTCTTTTCGTCAATCTCTTCTTCTGCCCATTCCGGCGCTCTCAAATCATAAAAAGAAAGGCTGACTCCCGGGAATGCTAAGAATCTGTGAACAATACCGTCTTTTTCCCGTTTCACTCTTCTCCCTGCAGATTTTCCTCACAGAAGATCTGAATAGATTTCTTTGCCTGTTCTTCTGTATTTTCTGTAGAAATACCAGAAGCCATCCAGTATGCATAATCACCTTCCATGAACTGCTTTAATGCTTCTACATCACTTCCATAACGGAATTCAATGTGTGCAGTGGTTTCCGGTGTATCGCTTCTCACCAGAAAATAGGTGAATTCACCTGCATCCTCATCGTCTGTCTCAAATACATAGAAATCCAGGTCTTCTACATATTCGTTGTAGTGATATTCATGAGAGAATACCTCATTTCCTTCCTCATCGATTCCGCTGATGATGTTTCCATCAAATATAAATTCAGAAACTCCCTCAAGGAAATCACAGTCAAATGCCATGCTGTCAGAATCCTTGTAAGCTTCTACTGCTTCTTCTCCGTATATCGTTCCGGTTACAGAGGCCTGCAGCATCTCCACTACATCTGCGGCATTTTCTTGGCCGACAATTTCTGTGCAGTCATTGATCCACTCCTCTTTATATTCATCTGCCAGAAGCACATCCCACAGCTGTGTGTAGCTTCCTTTCAGATCCGCTAAAAGCTGTGCTGCAACATCTGCCCGCTCCTCCTCGCTCATAGAGCTTTCGGCTTCTTCGGTATCCTCTGTGCTCTCTTCCGTTCCGGTTTCCGCCTGGTTCTCGGTCTCAGTCTCCGCTGCCAATGCAAAATCTCCCTGGCATCCAGAAGCGGTGATCACTCCTGCAATTAAAAGTGCTGCAATTCTTCTTTTCATTTTCATAATCTCCTTTCAGTTAGGTTTTTCTAACTAGGAGAAGTATAGCATTCTAGGCTTTCGTTTTCAACTCCAAAACAGTTTTTAATACTCCAAATATGGAAGTTTGGATATCCAGGTTCAATAACGGTATGCCCACATTGCTTTTATCTGATCCAGCATCCGGTCAATCTCCCATGTTTTCTGGCTCTTTCTCCGGCTGTTTGGATCATTCACAGAAATCTTTCCTGCATCATCAATCCCTGTCATAACCAGAAAATGCCCTTCCGTTGTAAAATCTCCTGGTTCTACAGAACAAATCACCGGCATCTGATTTTTCAATGCCGTTTCCAGGGAATCTCTGTCCAGATTCACACCCTCCACCGTAAGTCCCATGCTTCTGGCTCCATCCGTCATAAGGCTCCAGGAAGAACCTGCCCCTTCCACATAATAGCCCTCGTCTTCTGCTTTTTGCGCCATACGCCCCGGATTCCACCAGGTATCTCCTGTCAGGCCGCAGTAAACCATTGAAAGACTGGTGGGGCCGCACCCAGTTACTGCCAGAAAATCATCTCCGTAAGTTTCATACCCCCAGCGCTCATCCCACTGAAGAAACAATGGAATGGTTCCACAAACCACTTCACCAGAGAGATCAACGGAATTTTCCCACTGCTCCCGTTTTAGATAATCAAGCACAAACGTTCTGGCTTCCGGATTCCGGTCATACAGCGCAATCAGGCTCTCCGGATATCCATTTTTCAGCAGATACGCTTCTTTGGCTTTCTTTCCCCCAGGCAGGACCTGCAGCGACACAAGTAAAACAGCCCCCGAAATCAAAAGTCCTGCCGTCTTCCAGAAAAGCACCTGTCTTCGGCGTCTTCGCTGCCTCCTTTGGCGTTCTTTTCTTCTGCGCGTTCCCTGGTCTTCTCCCCAGATCTGCGGCTCTGCTTTTCTCTTTTGCATGATTCTTTTCCCCTTTCATACCAACAGCATAGCAGAAACCGCATGATTTTCTCTTTTTTCCTGCCTCGGAAACTCTTAGAATTTCACGGACGTTTTCTTATAAAATCCTTAAGATTGTTTTCTTCTTCTGAAAAATCCTCCCATTACAGTCCCTGCAAGAAGCAGCCAAAAAATATACTGTCCAGCGTCGGTATCATCCCCGGTTCTAACGGGTTCCGTTTCGGAAGTTTTCGTTTCGCTCTGGCTTTCTGTCTCGGTCTGGGGCTTCGATTCGCTTTCACTCTCCGACTCTTTCAAAGTTTCTGATTCCCTTTGGTTTTCTGTCTCGATCTGAGTTTCTGACTCATCCTCGCTTTCCGATTCAGTCTGGGTTTCCCATTCGCTCTGGCTTTCAGTCTCGGTCTGAGTTTCTAATTCACTCTCACTTTCTGTCTGGGTCTCGGTTTCCGTTTCACTCCCGCTCTCCGTCTCGGTTTCGGTCTCCGGTTTTCTGGAATTATACAGCACTACCGTCTGAATTCCGGCAGTGTCTGTTACCGTGAAAATCAAATTTTCTGCCTTCTGGTACCCTTCCGGTGCTTCCTCCTCCGTCAGGATATAGATTCCGGCAGACAGTTTTTCAAAACGTTCCGGCTCCTGTGCGGTCTTCCATTTTCGAATCAGATTTCCCTTATCATCCTTTAACGCCAGAATAGCTCCTTCTATCATCTGGTCTGTTCCCGTCTCTTTTTTGAGAATCTCCACCTGAATGGGTGCATCTTCCATGGTGACCTGGGAAATTTCCAGGGTATTGGTTACAACAAAAGAAACTTCCTCTGCCTTTGCATACCCGTCTGGTGCCTGTACTTCCCGCAGGATATACGTGCCAGGCTGAATCCCCTTAATCAGGTGAGGTTCTTTCCCGGAAATCCAGGAATCCACTTCCTCTCCTTCTGCATCCAAAACGGTTAAAGATGCGCCCGGTAGTTCTGCCTGTCCGGTAAGATCCAGTTTTGTAATCTGCACCCTGTTAGGCGTATTGGAAAGAAGCAGTGCCTTTTCCGGTTTTCCATCAATCCAACCCTGTTCGTCCACATAAAATGTATAAACCGTCTCATCCAGTACATACCCTTTTATGGTTTCTGTTTCAGCAATGTAATACCGGGTGTTGTGGCGCAGATGTTCTACCAAAATGGTTCCGTTTTCATCTGTACAGTATTGGTTGCCCAATCTCTTTGCGGCTTCCAAAAGATCTTCCCCTTCTTCTACCTCGTCTTCTGCAAATACGCAGAACCACACACCTTCCAAAACCTTCGCTTCCTCTGTAGTATCCGTCTTTACAATCCGAACCCTTGTCTTTTCATTTTTGATTTCCACTTTGGATTTGACGGTTTTCACAGAAGCATCCGCAGTAAGTTCTACCACTTCTTTTTCGCTGCCCTTGGCATAAAATTCTCCTGCCTGAATCTCCTCAATCTCATAGATGCCCAGATATAGTTCTTTTGATTCTGCAAGGCCGGCTTCATCGGTGGTAATCACATCCACCAGGGTTCCCTTTGTCAATTCTTTTTTCTGTCCATCCGCACTGACTTCATACCGTAGGGCTCCGGTTCTGTCTTTGATGTCTTCCCCTGCAAAAATCTGAAAAACAAATCCCTCTCCTGCTGGATTTCCATCTGCTTCATTCAGCTTTTCAATCTGAATTCTTCCTTTCTGGGGCTTGTCCTTGCACACAATCACCAGTGGATTATGCGAATCTGGATAGGCTTTGTCTACCTGAAATGGAATGGGTTCTGAGAGAAGATATCCTTCCGGCTCGGAAATTTCCTTCAGCATATAGTTTCCATACAACAGCGTATTGGGAAGATGCACGGTTCCTGTGGAATCCGTCACAAAGGTTTCCAGATACCTTCCAGATGCCGGGTCCCACATACGCACGGGATTTCCTTCTTCATTCAAGATCTGGAAACTTACACCGGAAATGGGAAGCTGGGCTCCAGTATCTGCATCCTGTTTTCGGATTTCGATTCTTGCCTGCACCGTATCATTTTGGATCACATAGGGATACACTGCCCCATGCTCTGTCACCTGAATTTCAAAATCTGCAATGGGCACCAGAAGCTTGGAATTTGCCGTTTCGGAAACCGACCACCGGCCAAATAACAGAGTTCCTTTCGGATATTTTTCCTTATCTACCGTAGAAGCCGCTCCATTTTCATCTGTGACAATGGTATTTTCTTCCCCACTGACATCAAATTTTACAGAAGAATCTTCCAGATACGTAAAGGTAAAACGAATTCCCGCCAGATTCGGTTTTTCTGGAAGCTGAGCGGCACTGTTTTCATCCGTATTGATATATTTTAGAAACACCACGTCTCCCCGGATGACCTGATCGGCAATGGAGATTTCTACTGCCGCATTTTCTAAAACTCCCTGCTTCATCTGGCTGGCCGTTATGGGAAAGACTTCCTCATTTTTTTGATATCCCTTGGGCGCTTCCAGTTCCTTAATGTAATACGTGTCAATCAGCAGTTCTTCGGAAACCGCTTTTCCATCTTTTCCGGTTGTCAATGTCTGAATCAATGTCTGACAGGTGCTGTCTGTGTAAATACCAAACTTGGCCCCCTCAAACGTCAGTCCTTTGGAAAACGGTGCCTTTTTCCCAGTCTCGGCATCCACTTTCTGTACTGCAAGCTTTCCTTTTCGCACCGGGTCTGTAGATACAATCTTTACCGGCTCTCCGTCTACTTTCGCCGTGTACACCTGTGGATCCAGCCAGTAAGTGCCAGAGGAAGGCTCCTTTGTTTCCTTCACGTAATAGGTGCCAAGTGGCAGACCAGTACAGCTGGCCTTTCCATTTTTTACTTCCATGGCAGCAAAAAGCTTCTGACAGGCTGCATCCTGATAAACAGAATACACTGCCCCATCCATGGAATAACTGGCATTTGCCGGAGTCGAGGTGCCAGTTTCCGAGTCATGCTTTTCCAGCTCAATGCTTCCAAGGATTGGCTCCACAGAAGTCACTGTAATTTTTTCTGCATAGTTCTGTGCATGAATGCTCACCGGATAAACAGTTCTGTCCAATTCATATCCTCCGCCTGTAGGCACCACCGTTTCCTTTACATAATAATTGCCAAAGGGAATGCCGCTCTTTTCTCCATATCCGTTTTTATCTGTTGTAATTTTGTCATAAACACTGGTGCAGGCCTGATCCTTATAAATCGTGTACACTGCACCCTGGATGGGATGTTTTGCCAGATAAGCCGCATTCTGTACTGTTTTCTGAACGCAAAGACTGCCTTCCCGTTTTATGTTTGCAATCTGAATGGATGGAATTTTCACAGTACTAGTGGGGGTTGCTTCAAAAATCTCTGTATTCTTTTCCCACTCAGAGGGTGTGTTTTCTTCTTTTATATAATAAGTAACTCCGTAATAATACTGGTCTTTGGTCACTGCTTTTCCATTGGCTCCTGCTGTTACCTTCTCCTTTAACGAAGATGCTTTTGCCGATGCATCAGTATAAATGCCAAACACGGTGCCGGCCAGGCGTGCATCCGTCTTTCCTGTTTTTGCATCTACTTTTACAATTTCCAGGTGCGTTCTTTCCGGAGTCTCTTTGGATTTTATTTTTACGGTTTTCGTTTCATTCAGCACTGCCTTGTATACAGTTTCGTCCAACTCATAATGGCCCCCTTTGGGCGCTGTGGTCTCTTTCAGATAATAAATTCCCAGATCCAGTCCGTCCTTTTTCCCATATCCCTTTTCGTTGGTCGTAATGGTTCCTGCTTTTTTCTGGCACTTTTCATCCGTGTAAATCGTATATACTGCTCCAAAGAACTGATACTCTTCTGACAGGGGAGCTGTTTTTCCTGTCACTGCATCCACCTTCTGAACGGCAAGTGCTGCTTTGTCCGGCTCCTCCGGGAAGTTGGATACCGTCAAAACCACTTCTGGAACCTGCTTTCCATTGTCTTTAATCACCACTTCATAAACGGTGTCATCTCTTTCCCATCCAGAAGGCGCACTGCTTTCCTGAACATAGTAAGTCCGTCCCAGAAGATAATAGCTGGCAGATTCCCCATACCCGGTCCCATCCACCGTTATGGTCTGGACCGTGGTGCTCATATCCGCATCTTTTGAAATTTTGAACTTCGCCCCAGTCAGACTTTTGTCAGTCTTTCCTGTCTCTCCGTTGATCTTTTTAATCCGGATCTTTCCTTTCTTTGGTTCTTCTGAAATGGTAATCACATTGGTGCTTTCGGAAGCAGTCACCGGGTACACGGTTTCATTCAATAAAAATCCTTTGGGTGCCTTTGTCTCTTTTACATAGTAGGTCTTTCCTGCTGTCACCTTCTGGGCAGATGCCACGGTTGTCTTTCCAGATGCCCCTGTCACCATTACTCCAATCTTTCCAGAAACCTTTCCTGTACCTGCATCATACTGTTCATAAAGTGTGAATTCAGCGCCTTTCAGGGAATATTCGCTGCTGACACCCGCGTCAAAATTTCCTTTCGCCGTTTTAGTGACTTTGATTCTGGCAGTAAAGGAGTGGTCATAACTTCCATAGGTATGCAGATCCTGATACCCGGAAGGTTCCTGGTCATTGTTCCAGTAAAGGTAATAGGACACCTTTCCATTTACCTTATCAGTTCCTGTAATGGTAAGTGTATACGTACCTTCGGATCTTACAAGAGGAATGGCGTGAGTATGGCCGGATGCACAGCCGCCCATGGAAAAGCTGTCTCCCTCAAAATCTCCGCTGCTGCAGGTAATCACGCCGGTACCGTTGTAGGCTTTTCCAGCCGGGGAATTGATGGAGGTAAGCTGTGCTCTTCCGGTAAAGACCATTCCTTCCTCCGGTGCATCAATGTTTCCCGCAGTCCCAGCTGCAAAGATTTCTCTTTTGGTTTCTCCTTCATTTTCCTTTACAAATGTCACTGTAAAGGTTTCCACCTGCTGCAGCTGTGCCAGGTAATGGGCTCTGGTATATTCCCTCTGGCCGATGCCATAAGCAGATGCCGGTGATACAATGGTCTTGCCATCTGTCACCACTACTGCTTCATAGTCCTGCACCACATACCCCTGATCTGCTTCTGCCTTTATGGTCACATCTGCCAGATTTTCCGGCATCTGTGCACTTGCTTTTACAGTAAAATCTCCTTCATCTTTGGACGCTTTTCCAAGGAGCTGCCCGTTTTTTCCGTAAATGAATAAGGTGCCGCCTTGAGAATCCACACGAAATACTTTCTCCCAGGTTTCAGTTTCTTTCCTTTCCTCTGCAAATTCTGCAAGACCTGTCTCTGTCTCCACAACCATCTGAAGGGCTTCTGTTTCCACTGCCGCCTCAAGGATTTCCGTTTCTTCTATGTTTTCAGTCTCTTTGAAAGACTCCGTTTCTTGTCTTTTCTCAGTCTGTTCCTCCAAAAATTCCTCTAGTTCTGTCGTTTTTGCTGCCTTCACCAGCAAAAAGGTACCTGGTCCGTCTTTTAACAGAAGACTTCCGTTTTCATAACAAATCTCCAGCAAAACCAGATTCTGCTCTTTGGAAAGGACTTCTGCCTCCAGTCCTTTCTCTGTCTTTCTCCAGCTTCCATGATACAGCTGTTTCTGTTTCAGGTATGTGGCAGTTCCATCTTCCTTTAGCAGAACCTGGAGATCTTCTGCCTCCCACAGCCCCAGGAAATTTTCAAACTTCTGCTCTGGTTCCGACGCTTCCTGTAGCAATTCACTCTCTTCTTCAAAAACAGTGGTTTCTGTCACTTCCACTTTTTCTGTTTCTGCTGGTTCTTCGCTTTCAAGAACCTCTGTCAATTCTGTTAAATCCTCGGACTCTTTCTCCTCAGATGATTCCATCGTTCCAGTTTCTTTAGTCACTTCCGATAATTCGGTCTGTTCTTCCGTCTCTTCTTTCCCGGAAGATTTTTCAGATTCCAAACTTTCTGGAACTTCGGACAGCGTCTCTTCTTCCGAAAATTCTACAGATTCTAAAGTTTCTGCCGCTGTCTCCCCTGTTGTCTCCGCATAGAAGCTCTCCGTCTGTCCTGCAGAATCCATCTCCAGCTGCGTCTCTGTCTCAGCCTCTGTTTCCATGACAGACTCTGCCTGTACCTGGACATTTTTCCCATTGTCAAGCCAGGGCTGCGCTGCCGCTCCCATGGCAAGAATTCCTGCTAAAATCGCTGATACCACTCTCTGTTTTGTTTTTCGATACATAAATCTCCTTTCTTCTTCAAGCAGGCACTTTTTCTTCTGGCCTGTCTATTTCTTTTTCTTCCAGATATACCCTGGCGGCAGACGTGACAGATACTCCATGAGTTCTCCTTTTCTTTGTGAATACTAGTACAGCGTACAAAAATCAACTGGACCAATCATGCAGAATAAATTTTCATTTGCAAAGAAGAAAAACGCAGGCGTAGCGGGCTACGTCAAATTTTTCTGATGCCGCAGATGGAAATTCAGGCAAGTTATTGATACAGCTATTTGCAGGACGATGTACTAGTACAATGAAAATTAAGTATCTGCTATATTGGCACAGGATGATTTCTTCATATGCAAGGCGGAGGAATGAGGCATAGCGGTGGCTGCGCCGATTGACGACAATGCAGCAGATGAAAAATCAGACAAGTCAATATGGCGGTTACTAAATATTCACTGTACTAGATATTCTTTTGCTTTTTGCCGTTTTCGAAAGCCAAATACGCAGTCCGCAAAAGTTCTGATGGAAACGATTTGAAAAATAAAAAGTTTGGGATTTTGTGATAAAAAGAAGTTTGATTTGTTTAAAAAATAATTATTTGAAATTTAGAAAAAAGATATCCACAGGCCTTCCCTGCTATGCAACCAAGTGTAACGCCCCATTCCATTTCTGTCAATGAAATCTTTTCGACATCCTTCTTGTCTCTGCTTTTTGGATGGGATATAATACCCTTTAAGAAGAATCATAACTAGGAGAAATGCTTTATGAAGGAAACCATATCTGTGCCATCCCCTCTTGATCAGGTATTTCTGGATTCAAAGCAGGAATCTAAGAGGCTGGAAATTGCGCTGTCCCGCTTTTTTGGGGAGGAGCCCGTGTCTCCTTCCATGGAGGCCAAATACGCCTCCTACCTTTCTCTGCGGAAACGCCCTGCCCTGCTGTTTCTTGTAAAAACAGGAAATCTTTCGGTTTTGCGTGCCTTTGCAAAAACTGGATGGATGGACGATTTCCTGCGCCTGGAAGCCCTCCGCCTATCCGCTGATCTGGGACATACGGAAATGACAGCCTTTCTGCTCCAGAGCAAGGCCGGCTCCTCCAATCGTCAGGCTCCTGTAAAACAGATTTCTGGCAGCCCTTCCTCTCTTTTTGAAAAAAAGCTTCAGACCTCCTTAAAAATTCTGGATCTGGAGCGCATTCGGCTGTATGAACAGCTGCCTTCTTTATCTTTTGCAGCCTTTGACTTAAAACCGGTATGTTCTCCCTCTGCCAAGGCGGGAACTGGAACCGATGGAATGTCTCTGTTCTTTGCTCCTTCCAGATTGTTTTCCGAATTTTTGGATGGCTGCCTTCACCGCTGTTTTCTCCACATGCTGTTTCACTGCCTGTACCTGCATACCCTGCCGGATTCTAAGGCAGATCCAAACCTGTGGAACCTTGCCTGCGACCTGTTTGTCACCAGGCTCCTGGACCGGATGTTTCCTGGTTCAGACGATGCCTTTCGGAAACGGAACATATTTTTTGAAACATCTGTTTTTCGTGAAGTTTCTGATTCTGCAGAAAAAATTTACTGGAAGCTGCAGACAACCCCGGAATTTTTGGCATCCGTTGATCCTGCCCTTTACCAGGGAGATTTCCATAAATTCTGGTATCCGGACACGCCGGATGAGACAGATGGCAGATGTCTTTCCTCCTGTGATGGGAACCAGGGAATGGGAGGCAGCGGCAGTTTAAAGACAGTTTCCCAGAATCCCTCTTCCCGCCTCCAGCACTTAGAATCCATCCGGAAGCACTGGCTTTTGCACGCATCCACGCCCCCTGCCAGCCTGAAACGTCCCCTTTCCGGGATTTCTCCTGGAAGCCGCTTAGAAGCCCTGCTTCTGGAAAAGAAAGGCCGCTATGATTTCCGACAGTATTTAAAACGCTTTGCCACCACTCATGAAGAGCTTCTGGCAGATCCTGGCGCTTTTGATTATATTCCCTACTATTATGGCATAACCCACTATCACAACATGCCCTTTATAGAACCTTCGGAAACCAGCGAAGCTGCCAAAGTCCAGGAACTGGTCATTGCCATTGACACCTCCGGTTCCTGTTCTCTACCTGTTGTCCAGCGCTTTCTGGAAGAAACCTGCTCCATTCTCACAGACCATGAAAATTTCTTTTCCCGGATGAACGTCCACATTCTCCAGTGTGACTCCATGATCCAGGAGCACACCATCATCACCTGCCCGGAGGACTGGAAGGCTTACGCCTCTTCCATCACCATTTCCGGGCGCGGCGGCACGGATTTTACTCCCGTTTTTTCTTTTGTAGAAAAATTACGCAGGGAAAAAAAGCTGAAAAATCTCAAAGGTCTTTTTTACTTTACGGATGGAAACGGCATTTATCCTTCCATCCGCCCGGATTACGAAACGGCGTTTGTTTTTACCGATTATCAGTTTTTTCAATACAAAATTCCTTCCTGGATTATCCCACTGTGTCTGGATCTTCAGGGAGAAGGAAATGAGGTACTCACCTATGAACATTCAAGAAGCGAAAGAAGAAATTAAGCGGACCCTGAAAGCCTACCTGTTTCTTCCCCCTGACAGTCCTTACCGTATCCCTCCAAACCGCCAACGTCCCATCCTTCTGATGGGGCCTCCGGGTATTGGGAAAACGGCCATTATGGAACAGATTGCAGAAGAATGCCACATTGGCCTGGTCTCTTATACTATGACCCATCATACCCGTCAAAGTGCCATCGGTCTTCCCTTTATCCGGGAAGAAACTTTCCACGGAGAAAATTTTTCTGCAACAGAATATACGATGAGCGAAATTCTTGCATCTATTTACCGGTACATGAATCAGACAGGAAAGGAACAGGGCATCCTCTTCATTGATGAAATCAACTGCGTGTCCGAAACCCTGGTGCCGGTGATGCTTCAGTTTCTCCAGGAAAAAATGTTTGGCAGTCACAAAGTGCCAGATGGCTGGATCATCGCCGCTGCCGGAAATCCTCCGGAATACAATCGGTCTGTGAGAAGCTTTGATACCGTTACCCTGGACCGTGTCAAATATATAACCGTAGAAGCTGATTATACGGTATGGCGGGATTATGCAGTAGAAAAAGGCATCCACCCTGCCCTTTTATCTTACCTTTCTCTTCATCCGGACCGTTTTTACAAGGTATCGGAACAGCCTTGCGCTTCTTTTGTCACTGCCAGAGGCTGGGAAGACCTTTCCTGCATGATTCTTGCCTTAGAGGCTCTTCAGGAGCCAGTCACTGAATCTCTGTTTTTTCAGTATCTCCATGAGGAAGAGACTGCCAGAAGCACTGCACTGTATTATCAGCTTTTCCTTTCCTGGAAACAGCATTACCCCATGGAAAAATTTCTGGAGGGAAGGCTTTCGAGTTCTGAAAAAGAGGCCTTCTTTGCACATTTTTCTCATGCTGCGCAAGAAGAACAGCTGGCCGTTACCACCCTGATTTCTTCCAAGCTTTCCCACATGCTGGAAACCTTCCGCCAAAATCAGGAACACCTGACATCCCTTAGGTCTCTTGCTTCTCCCATAAAAGAGCAGCACATGGCCCTTTCCACGGCAAATGCCTACCTTGACCGGCAGGAAGAAGCCCTTGACGTCAAAAAAGCCAGCGGAATTCTCTCCCTTGTAGACTATGAGCGGGACAAAGCTCTTTTTCTCACCTTAAAAAAAGGGCTCCAAAACCCGCTGGCGGATCATAAGGAGTCTTTTGAGGATTATTATTCGGTTTTAGAAGAAATTTTTGTAAAAGAACAGGACGCGCTCTCCGATTTGGAACATGCCATTCTCGCTTCTCTGGCCCTTGCCTATGAGCTGGAAGAAAAAGCCCTTCCAGACGAGCTTCCGGTTTTGTCTCTTACCACTGATTTGACCAAACAAAAAACGGCTGCAGAATTTCTCAGCCGCTTTCCAAATCTTCCCTTTCACAGATGGTGCTCCCGCCTGCTCTTTGGCAGCCGTGAAGCCGCCTTGAAGGAGGAAATTTATGCCCTCCAGAAAGAGGAAAATCTTTCTTAAAACCTTTATGCTTTTGTAGTGCTTCCAAGACCACCGTTTCGGATTCCTTCAGTATCATCATCAGTAGTAATGCCGTATTCCAGAAAAATTCCCTGCATAAAGCCGGTGCCTGAAGCCACCGTCACGGTTTTTCCTTCATTGGAATCATTGGTGATCTTTGCAAAAATGTGGCCTTCGTTGTCGGAATAGAAATAGTCGCTGTCAATGATTCCCACCGTGTTGTTCAGCTGAAGACGGTACTTAAATCCAAGGCCGCTTCTGGGATAGCACTGAAGCACCCAGTCCTCTTCCATTTCCACACGGATGCCTGTTGGGATTTTGATAGTTTCTCCCGGTTTCAGTGAAAACTCTACCGGGCTGAAAAAGTCATATCCTGCAGAGCCTCTGGTGGCTCTTCTTGGAAGCTGGATGGATTCGTAGATTTCTTCTGCTTCTCTCTTAGAAGACTCTGGAAATTCTCCCATCCATCCTTCTAAGAACTGTTCCAGACTTACTTTGTGAAATTTTGCGATTCTCTTCATCTTTTTCCTCCCTTATGAACTGTGCAGTACAACGTTTCCTGTCTTTAGAGATTCCTGAACATCAATCACCCGCTGATTGGAGCTGCCTCTCCAGTGAAGCTGTGTATCACGCTTATCCTTTTCGTACTCTCCGTCTACCAGCACGTCAACGTATTTCAGAATATCAAAACTGCGCACGATCTCCCATTCATAGCCGGTATACATCCAGATCGTTTTTTTCGGATATTTTTCCCGGATCTCTTTTACAAGGTTTCGGATGTCCATCCGGTTTCCTGGGTATAAAGGGTCTCCTCCGCTTAAAGTGATCCCAGAAATATAATTTTTTTCAAGTTCTGCAAAGACTTCTTCCTTTGCAGCTTCATCAAAAGGAAGGCCGCCATTGGGGTCCCAGGTCAGAGGATTCTGACAGTCTTCACAGCAATGGGAACAGCCGGAAACCCATAAAACTACTCTGAGCCCATCTCCGTTGAGCATGTCATCCTTTGTGATATTGTGATACCGCATTTCTCTCAGTCTCCTTTTTTATTTCTGTATCCATATTTTTTTAGAGCGTGTTTGAAAAATGCTTTCTGTAAAATGTACGTCACAATTTGTGAAAGATTTTGTCTGAATGATGGTGGCATAGTGAACCGCGTCAATCGAATGAAAGCAAAATCTCACGCAAACTGGGGCGTGCAGATTGCAGGAATGATTTTTCAAGCATGTTCTGGCATACAGAAAGCATGACAATGATCTGTCATGCTCTCCTGTATCGTTCTACTTATGATAGGGTTCATGATGAATGATCCGAAAACTTCTATAAATCTGCTCCAGCAAAATCACCCGCATCAGCTGATGGGGAAACGTCATATCTGAAAAACTCAGAAGAAAATCCGCCTGCTTTAAAACCTGTGGATCCAGTCCCAAAGACCCCCCGATCACAAAACACAGGTGGCTTTCTCCGCTCACTCCCAGCTGTTCAATCCGGGAAGCCAGCTTTTCGCTCGTAAGCTTCTTTCCCTCAATGGCCAGTGCAATGATATAAGCCCCTTCCGGAATCAGCTTCCGGATGCGCTCGCCCTCTTTTGCCTTGATCTGTTCTTCCAAGACTGGGCTGGCACCATCCGGTGTCTTTTCATCTGCTGCTTCCAGGATCTCCAGTTTACAGTAGCGTCCAAGGCGTTTGCTGTATTCCTTGATAGCTCCCGTAAAGTAAGTTTCCTTGATCTTTCCTACCGTTACCAGTGTAATTCTCATAAATACCCTGCAGTTTTTTTATTTGTTGCTAAGGAACTCATGGATGCCCTTTGCAGCTGCTTTTCCGGCACCCATAGCCAGGATAACGGTAGCTGCTCCGGTGACTGCGTCACCACCTGCATAAACGCCCTCTTTGGAAGTCTTTCCAGTGGTCTCGTCTGCAATGATGCATTTTCTCTTGTTGGTATCCAGTCCGATGGTGGTAGAAGAAATCAGCGGGTTCGGGGAAGTACCCAGAGACATGATTACAGTATCCACCTCGATCTCATACTCAGATCCAGGAATGACAACCGGACGTCTTCTTCCGGATGCATCCGGCTCGCCAAGTTCCATTTTTACCAGTTTCAGGCCTTTTACACAGTCGTTTTCATCTACCAGAATCTCTACCGGATTGGTCAGAAGGTCGAAGATAACGCCCTCTTCTTTTGCATGATGCACTTCCTCAGCTCGTGCCGGAAGCTCTGCCTCGCTGCGTCGATATACGATATGTACTTCTCCGCCAAGACGAAGAGCGGTTCTGGCTGCATCCATTGCAACGTTTCCGCCGCCGATAACAGCAACTTTCTTTCCGTGTACAATCGGTGTATCATAATTTTCATCAAATGCGTGCATCAGGTTATTTCTAGTCAGGAACTCATTTGCAGAGAACACACCGTTTGCCTGCTCGCCCGGAATGCCCATGAACATAGGAAGCCCTGCACCAGAACCGATGAAGACTGCTTCAAATCCTTCTTCTTCCATCAGCTCATCAATCGTGATGGATTTTCCGATGATGACGTTGGTCTCAATCTTTACGCCAAGTGCTTTTACGTTTTCAACTTCAGCGGCAACAACCTTGTCTTTGGGAAGACGGAACTCCGGGATACCATATACCAGAACACCGCCGGCCTTGTGCAGTGCCTCAAAGATGGTTACATCGTAGCCAAGTTTTGCCAGGTCACCTGCGCAGGTCAGTCCGGAAGGACCGGAACCGATCACAGCGACTTTCTTACCATTCTTTTCTGCGGTTACAGCCGGTTTGATGTTGTTTTCTCTTGCCCAGTCAGCCACAAAACGCTCCAGTTTTCCGATGGATACCGGATCGCCTTTGATACCTCTGATGCACTGGCCTTCACACTGACTCTCCTGCGGGCAGACACGTCCGCAGATTGCAGGCAGTGCGCTGGACTGTGAGATTACCTGATAAGCAGCCTCAAAGTTGCCTTCTTTTACTTCATGAATAAATGCCGGAATGTTAATATTTACCGGACATCCGCCGACACATTTTGCTTTCTTGCAGTTCAGGCAGCGGCTGGCTTCTTCCATAGCCTCTTCCTTATTGTATCCAAGACATACTTCCTCGAAGTTTGCTGCTCTTACCTTCGGTGCCTGCTCTCTTACCGGCACTCTCTTTAATACATCTGCTGCCATTATTTGTCACCTCCGCAATTTCCGCATCCGCCGTGATGAGTATCACCCTCACGGAATTTTAACAGGGCACGGCCCTCTTCTGTTTTATATAACTGCTGTCTCTTCATACAGGCATCAAAGTCGATGAGATGTCCGTCAAACTCCGGTCCGTCTACACAGGCAAATTTTACTTCATCGCCTACCATCAGACGGCAGGCACCGCACATGCCAGTTCCGTCTACCATGATGGGGTTCATGCTGACAATCGTGGGAATGTTAAACTTCTTTGTGGTCAGGCAGCAGAATTTCATCATGATCATGGGGCCGATCACAACGGCTAAATCATACTGTTTTCCTTCTCCTACCAGATCTTCGATCACCTTTGTAACCATGCCGTGGCGTCCGTAAGAACCGTCATCTGTGGTTACGTAAAGATTACAGACTTTGGACATCTGCTCCTCTAAGATCACAAGGTCTTTGGTCTTTGCTCCAACGATGGCATCTGCTGTAATGCCATGCTCATGAAGCCATTTTACCTGGGGATATACCGGTGCGGTTCCCACACCGCCTGCTACAAACAGGATTTTCTTTTTCTTTAATTCTTCCAGATCTTCGCTGCACAGCTCGGAGGGATGTCCCAGCGGGCCTACAAAATCTTCAAATGCATCTCCGGCTTTCAGACGTGCAAACTTCTCTGTAGACGCTCCGATGGGCTGGAATACAATGGTGATGGTTCCTTCTTCTCTGTCATAATCGCAAATTGTCAGGGGAATTCTCTCTCCCACTTCATCTGACTTGACAATAACAAACTGTCCAGGCAGGCAATGCTTTGCAACTCTAGGCGCTTTTACAACCATCGAATAGATGTTGCTTGCCAGAGCCTCTGCTTTTAAGATACTGTACATAGATTCTTTTCCTCCTATTCTTTCACAGCGTTTCTTCCCGCTGCAGGCGGGAAATGGCCGCAGCTCCCATACATACAATCGAACTAAGTATAAGACATTGTCTGAAAAAAAACAATCCCCTAAATGGATTCCTCAATATAATTCTCGAATTCTTCCATGCTCATCAGAATCTTTCTGGGCTTGGTTCCTTCTTCCGGGCCTACCACTCCGGCATCAGAAAGCTGGTCCATAATCCTTGCCGCACGGTTAAATCCAATTTTAAACATTCTCTGCAGCATTCCAATGGAAGCCTTGTCTTTTTCAATGATAAACTTCCCGGCTTCTTTAAAAAGCGCATCCACTTCGGAAGCTTCCCCTCCACTGTCAGCGGAGGAAGCTGCTTTGCTGATCTGTGCCTCAATGTCTTTGCTGTAGGAAATCACAGGTACCTGGCCTGCCAGAAAATCCACCACTTTTCCCACCTCGTCGTCGGAGACAAAGGCCCCCTGGACTCTGGCAGGTTTCTGATAGCCCTGGGGATAAAACAGCATATCTCCTTTTCCAAGGAGCTTTTCCGCGCCGTTCATATCAATGATCGTCCGGGAATCCACACCAGAAGAAACAGAAAATGCGATTCTGGATGGCATATTTGCCTTAATCAGACCGGTGATGACGTTGACGGAGGGACGCTGAGTGGCAATAATCAGATGCAGTCCCGCTGCTCTTGCCAGCTGGGCCAGACGGCAGATGGCATCTTCTACTTCCCCCGGAGCCACCATCATCAGATCTGCCAGCTCGTCTACAATAATTACAATCTGGGGCAGTTTTTTCGGCTTTTCTTTTTCATCAATGCCTTCCACGCCATCCAGGGCTTCGATTTTGGCATTGTAACCTTTCAGGTCCCGGACATTGACCTCGGCAAATTTATTGTAACGGTCAGTCATCTCTGACACTGCCCAGTTTAAGGCGCCTGCTGCCTTCTTCGGATCAGTAACCACCGGAATAAACAGGTGGGGAATGCCGTTGTAGACACTTAACTCCACCACCTTTGGGTCAATCATGATGATCTTTACATCTTCCGGGCTGGCTTTGTAAAGAAGGCTCATAATAATGGTGTTGATGCACACGGATTTACCAGAACCCGTAGCACCTGCAATCAGAAGATGAGGCATTTTGGCAATGTCAGTCACCACCACCTTGCCTGCAATGTCTTTTCCCACTGCAAACGCTAAGTTGGAAGGATGCTCCTGGAACTCTCTGGACTCTAAAAGCTCCCTCAGAGGCACGGCACTGTTTTCTTTATTAGGAACCTCAATACCCACTGCCATTTTTCCTGGAATGGGGGCCTCAATACGGATGTCCGCTGCTGCCAGGTTCAGTTTGATATCATCTGCCAGATTCACAATTTTGCTGACCCGGACTCCCTGCTCCGGAGTCAGTTCATACCGAGTTACAGAGGGACCGCAGCTGACATTACTGACAGTGACTTCCACACCGAAATTGTGGAGGGTCTGCTGAAGCTTTCTGGCGGTGCTGCGCAGGGTTTCATCAGAATCTCCTGTTCTGGTTCTGGAAGGCGGTTTTAAAAGGTCCAGAGGTGGAAATTCATAAACCGGTTTTGCATCTGCTTCCTGTTCCTCGATTTCTGCAACCACTTCTGCGATACTTTTTTCCTGTTCTTCTCTGGAAGACCGAGGATTTTTTGCCATATGTTCGGTCATGCCAGCATTTTCTGCTGTTTTTGTGTTTTCTGCGGGTACAGCCGCTGCTTTTTCCTGCACTTCCAGCACATCCATCTCCTGCCGTTCAAAGAAATCCAGATGTTTCTCCCGTACCTCTTCCACAACAGGTCTTTCCGACTCTTTTAAATCTTCCGATACCGGAATGTCTTCATAGGGAAGTTCCTCTCTGTTTTCCTGCATAGAGCGTTCCTGTTCTTTCCCCATGCGCAGCAGCTCACTTCCAAATCCCCCGTCTAAAGTCGGATGGATCTCCCCTCTCTGAATGGGGAAATCATCTTCCATGGCAGGTTCTTCCTTCTTTGGCTCTTCTGTCAGTCCCAGGTGGACATCCAGATCTTCTGCCTCCACCGGTTCCAAATTCAAAGGCTCTGGCTGGAAGCTGGGTCTTGCACTTGAAATTTCCGGCTTCTCCTGTTTTCCAAACACATACCGGGGTCCTTCTGTTTTATGCTCCGGAACAGGCGCCATCACTTCTTTTAAATTGCCGGAATGATCCTCTGAGGGCCTGGTGAGCAGAAAATCTGTGACCACTTTAGGACCTCCCGTCTGTTCTCTTCGCAGTTCTTCCAGCTGTTTTCGTTCCTGCTCCAGCTTTCTCCGCTCTTCCTGGCGCAGCTGTTCTCTTCGCACTCTCTGACGTTCTCTTCGCAGCTCTGCCCGTTCCATTCGGACAGATGCGTCATCCATGGCCGTTTTTACGACCTTTCGACCGCCTATCTTGACCCCGTTTAAAAGGGAACGCTCTGTAATCATAATCACGCAGATAATCATGAGAATTACCAGCACTACATAAGC
This sequence comes from uncultured bacterium, assembly GCA_905214955.1. Lineage (GTDB taxonomy): Bacteria > Bacillota > Clostridia > Lachnospirales > Lachnospiraceae > Limivivens. The sequence goes on along the minus strand of CAJMON010000005.1, from coordinate 48,810 downwards.
GCCTGCCACTCCCACAGCCGGGCAGAGAATGCTTCCAAGGAAGCCTCCTGTTAATCCTCCGCCATTTTTATAATTTACACTATCTGTATAATAATCCACCAGCTTTCTGCTGGATAAGTAGCGGTTGCTTAAAAGCTCTGTAAATCCGCACAGGCACATGTACAAAAGAACCATGCTGGCTCCCTTGATCCATGCTAACAGACTTCCCTCATTGGAAATCAGAAATGCGATTAAGAAAAACAACAGAAATGGCGCCAGATACGCCATAAATCCGAAAATTCCAAAAAAGAATTCTCCAATGGCTGTTCCGATCTTTCCTCCGAAGCCAAACATGCTGAACATCAGAATCACGCATACTGCAAGGCTTGCCCAGATCAGCACTTCATCCAGGATTGGAAAATCCAGCAGTTCTTTTTCTGTAAGTTTGATGTTTACCGGTTTGTCAGATGTCCGTTTGGAAGCTGCCCGCTTCTTTGCATCGGCTCTGCCAGAAGCTGGTTTTGCAGAAGTCTCTTTTTTCGCTGTATTTTTTCGTTCTCCCGATTTCTTCTCTGCTGCCTGCTGTGTCCGTTTGGCAGAAGCAGCTTTTCTCTGGCCGGATGGCTTTTTCTCCTCTGCTGTCTGAATCTGTTTCTTTTTTGCGTCTGCAGCCATGTATCTCTCCTTATTTCCTTTCTGTCTTACACTAAATCAGAAAATTCATGACGATTGCCACAATGCCCACTGCGATACAGTAGGTGGCAAATCCTTTGAAACTCTTGTGGCGCACTGCTGCCAGCATGGTTTTCATGCAGATAAACCCTGTCACAGCTGCCACAATGCCGCCGACCACACAGTTTCCCACAAGTCCCGCACTGACCTGCTCTCCCCCCAGATCCTTCAGCTCCAGAATCGCTGCACCAACAATGGCAGGAATGGACATAATAAACGAATATTTTACTGCAAAGCGCCGTTCAAAGCCGCTTAACAGACATGCGGTAATGGTAGTGCCGGAGCGGGAAAGTCCGGGAAGTGTGGCAAGTCCCTGGGCAATTCCGATTAAAAATGCATTGCCGTAGCTGACATCTCTTGGAATCTTGTGTCCATCTTCCGATACCTGGGCGACAATCAGAAGAATTCCGGATAAAAGCAGGCAGACACCAGGTACCAGAAGGGTTTTTCCAGCTGCCGTTACCAGACTCTGCCCGGCGTATCCGATGATGCCGGTAGGAATGGTGGATACCAGCACCAGTACCACAAATTTCCGGTAATTGTTATGTATGATTTTCCGGTAGCGCAGTGCATCATGATGCTTTTTGTTCTGCAGGAAAATCCGGATATTTTCCACAATGTCTCTGCAGATCAGAAGGGTCTCCAGGATCATTCTGCGGATGTCTTTCCAATAGACCACAAAGACTGCTGCCAGGGTGCCAACATGAAGCATCACATCAAAGAGCAGTCCTCCCTCCGTCTCCATTCCAAACAGCTGCTTGATAATCACCAAATGACCGGAGCTGCTCACCGGCAGAAATTCTGTGATTCCCTGCACAATTCCCAGAAAAATCGCCTGCAGAACTGACATATCCATTCCTCTCTTCCCGCTTCTTTATAACCATAGAAAGACAGAGAAAGGCCAGTATTTTCACCGGCACATGCTCTGTCATACCTTTCAGATCCGGGTTTATTTTACCACACCTTCTCTTGTTTTGCAAATCAATTCATGGAGCTTTGCTACTGCCTGGCTGATGCCTCCCACTTCATTGATAATCCCCTCTTCCACTGCCTGAGTACCCACCAGAATGGTACCAAGGTCTTTGGTCAGGATTCCCGTATCCAGCATCAGCTCCTCTAAACGCTCCCTTTTTGCCTGGCAGTGGCTGGAAATAAATCCCAGAATCCGGTCCTGCATCTGCTTAAAGTAATCATAGGTCTGAGGTGCCCCGATCACCGTGCCGTTCATCCGCACCGGATGGATGACCATAGTGCCAGTTTCTACAATAAAAGAATAATCTGCTGAAACAGCAATGGGCACTCCGATGGAATGGCTTCCCCCAAGGACCAGGGAAACGGTAGGTTTGCTTAAAGACGCAATCATCTCTGCAATGGCAAGCCCTGCCTCCACATCTCCCCCGACGGTATTTAATAAGATCAGAAGTCCTCTGGTCTCTCTGCTGTCCTCAATGGCCGCCAGCTGGGGAAGGACATGTTCATACTTTGTGGTCTTGGCATTGGAAGACAGGCACTCATGTCCTTCAATCTCCCCGATCACCGAGAGCAGATGGATCTTGTCCTCCAAAAGCATCTGCCCGTATTCTTTCACCGCTTCTCCTTCTTTTACAAGCTTCTGTCCTTCTGCCGAAATATTTCCCTGCTTTTTTTCTTCCTGTTCTGCCATACGTATGCCTCCTGTTTTCCGACTGGCAGTGATCCAGCCTTCCTACAAGGCAGTATACCCAGAAAGGAAAAACTGCATACCATTTCTGATATGCAGCTTTTGTTTTTTACTGAAGGAAAAAGTATTCTTTTTCCAGATCTTTTACCATTTGTGTATAAAGCTTCTGACAGGCCTCATCCTCACCCTGCTCAATCATATGCATACAGGGATCTAAGTAAGTATCCCAGATCTTCTGGTAGATCTCCCTGGAATCCTTCCGGCGGCTGATATGCTTGACAATGGTGGGTGCCACGTTATAGTATTCATCAATCACCGCTTCCCCTTCCGTGGAGGAAGCCAGGTAAGTATCCCGAAATGTGCGGAACAGATTCAGCTCATAGCAGTTATCCGGCTTTCCAAAGGTTTCACATACGGCAGTGGTGATATAACAGTATTTTCTTTTAAATCCGGCATTGATGGTCTCAAAGTCGGATGCCTGGACATTGGTGGAGGGAAATGTCTCCTTCCAGGCTGCCAAAAGCTTTTCACTTAACTTCTTCCCGGACTCGCCTGGGAAATGTACAATGCCTGGGATCATGTAGACCGCCAGGACAAAGTTGTAATCCATCAAAACGGCTTCCCGTTTTCCTTTTTTGGGGATGGCATCCAGGTTCTTTTTCGCCTCTTTGGCGACTGCCTGTGCCATGTTAGTCAAATACTGCTCCTTGTCTATCACCATCTGGTAACCGTTCTCTAACGCTTCCAGAACAGCCTGATGCCTCTCGCAGTATTTTTCAAACTCTCCCGGATATACATTTCTCTTGAAACTCTCCAGCGGCTTTTCCATCTCAAAAAGCATCTTCGGAAGCCCTTCGATGGCTGTGGTATAATAATTCATGGGCAGTTCCCCCTGTCTTTGGTAAAAGGAAGTCCTTACTCTTCGTCCCAGTTGGTGTATACGGCCTGTACATCGTCATCTCCATCCAGAAGATCCAGGGTACGCTGCAGGCTGTTGACTGCATTTTCATCAGTAAGGCTTACATAGTTCTGAGGAATCATGGTCACTTCTGCCTGTGCCATGGGGATTCCTTCTTTTTCCAGTGCTTCTCTGACTGCGGAGAAATCATCCGGTGCTGTCAGAACTTCATAGCTGTCTTCTTCCTCAGAGAAATCCTCTGCGCCGGCATCCAGTGCAATCATCATCAGATCATCCGCATCCATCTCGCAGTCTTCCTTGGAAATCACGATCTGACCTTTCTGATCAAAGCTGTAGGACACACATCCTTTGGTACCAATGCTTCCATTTCCTTTGGTGAAGGCACTGCGGACATTGGCTGCAGTACGGTTCTTGTTGTCTGTCAGAGCCTCTACGATAATGGCAATTCCGTTGGGGCCGTATCCTTCATAGGTAACGTACTCGTAGTTTACAGAGTTTGCATCGCCTGCTGCTTTTTTGATACCTCTGTCAATGGTATCGTTGGGCATGTTGTTTGCTTTTGCTTTTGCAATGACATCACGCAGTTTGCTGTTGTTTGCCGGATCCGGGCCGCCCTCTTTTACAGCGACTGCAATCTCACGTCCGATGATGGTAAAAATTTTACCCTTTGCAGCATCGTTTTTTTCCTTCTTATGTTTAATATTTGCAAATTTTGAATGTCCTGACATAAATCTAAACTCCTTTGTATTTATTCTCTTGTACTTTTTTAGTCCGAAATCAACATCCGGCCATACTATTTCTAATATAGCAGGATTTCGGACATTTTTCAATCCTTTTTCTTTTACAAAAATGCAGTCCAAAACAGCATATTTATGTAATGAGTTCCAGACTGACTTTCAGTGCTTTATCCACCTGGTCCAGAATTTCTCCGTCCAGGTGGCAGACACGGTCTTTTAAACGCTTTTTATCAATGGTGCGCAGCTGTTCCAAAAGAATCACGGAATCTTTCACCAGCTGAAATCTCCCCGCCTCCAGTTCTACGTGGGTGGGAAGCTTGGCTTTGTTCATTTTGGATGTGATGGCCGCACAGATCACCGTTGGGCTGTGCCGGTTTCCCACATCGTTCTGGATAATTAATACCGGGCGGACGCCTCCCTGTTCCGAGCCTACCACCGGCCTTAAATCCGCATAGAAAATATCGCCTCTTTTAATGATCACACATTTCACACTCCGATTTTCTGTCCTTTCGTCAATACCTTGCGGTACTCTTTCGTACTTATCATCTCCAGGATTTTATCAGGGTATGCATAGAAAAAACCGATCTTTTATTTTGTGAGGCTGTTTTCTACCAGGTAAACCTGCCCGCCCTTATCGTAGACTCTTGGCACACGCTTTCCAATGTCACACACAAATTCGTAGGGAAATCTTCCGGAAAGGGCTCCCAGGGTATCCACGGAAAGTTCCTCTTCTCCATCTTTTCCCATCAGCGTCACTTCATCTAACTCTTTGGCTTCTGGAATGCCGCTGACATCCACCATCATCTGGTCCATACAGATTCTTCCCAGGATGGGAGCTTTCTTTCCATGAATCAGCACCCAGCCTTTGTTGGAAAGGCTTCTTGGATAACCGTCCCCATAACCCACCGGGATGGTCGCCACCCGCATAGTGTGAGACACTTTGAATGTACCTCCATAGCTGATGGCTGCCCCTTCTTCCAGTTCTTTTATGTACACAATGCGGCTCTTTAACTCCATCACCGGAGTCAGCCCCATTTCCCTTCCCACCTCATCGGAGGGGTAAATGCCATACAGGGTGATGCCTGCCCGTACAATGTCAAAATTGGCTTCCGGCATTTCCAGGATTCCTGCACTGTTAGAGCAGTGGTGAATGGGAATGGAAACTCCTGCATCTTCAAGCAGCCCGATATAATGCTGAAACCGCTGCATCTGCAGACGGGCTGCAGATTTGTCCTTTTCATCCGCCCTTGCAAAATGAGTGAAAATTCCTTCCATATGGATTCCGGGAAGGCTGGCCATGTTCACCACTTCTTCCACACTGGAGGCATCTGCACGGACGCCGATCCGTGACATTCCCGTATCCACCCCCAAATGCACCTTTGCCGTTCTGCCAAGGCGCAGTGCCGTATCTGACAGCTCTTTTGCAGTCTCATACGTAAAGACCACCGGGCGGATGTCCTGCAAAATCAGTTTCTCAAAGCTTTCTGCAAAGGTATATCCTAAAATCAGAATGGGTTTGTGGATGCCCTTTTTTCGAAGAAGAAAAGCTTCTTCTGCTGTGGCCACCGCATAGCCCCACAGATAGGGGAGACCTTCCGTCTGTCTGGCAATCTCCTCTGCGCCGTGTCCGTACCCATCCGTCTTTACCACGGCAATCATCTGGGTATCTTCTTTGATGTTCGCCCGCATCTTTTCCATGTTATCCAAAACAGCATCCATATGGATAGCTGCATGAACTCTGCTGTAATGTTCCATATTTTTCACTCCTTCGTCTCTTCAGAGAACTTCCTGCATTGCTTCTAAGAGATCTCCTGCCAGCATGGTTCTTGCACTCTTCCGGTTTCTTGCTGCATCTCCTGCTTTTCCGTGAAGATACACCCCAAGAAGTGCCGCGTCAAGCGGAGCACAGCCCTGGCCTAACCATCCGGCAATCATCCCTGCCAAAATATCCCCGGAGCCCCCTGATGCCATGCCGTCATTTCCAGTTTCGTTAATCCAGACTTTCTCTCCGTCAGAAATCACCGTTCTTGCGCCTTTTAACACGCACACCACATGGTGTGTGGCTGCAAAGCTTTTGCAAAGTTCTATTGGATCTTCCAGCACTTCCCCTATGGAAATGCCGCACAGCCTGGCCATTTCCCCTGGATGAGGTGTCACCACGCAGGGCGTCTGAAGCTTTCCAAATGGATCTGTTCCACGTCTTTCTTCTTCTGCAATCAGATTCAATCCATCCGCATCAACCACCAGCGGCACCCCTGCTTCCTGCAGCATTGCATCCAGCAGTTCCTTTTTCCAGGGCTTCATACCAAAGCCAGGCCCAATACAGATGGATGATGCCCACCGGATGGCCCTGTCGGCACTTTCCAAGTCTTTTTCTGTCACATGGACTGCTTCTTCCTGCTCTCCCGTTTCCAGGGTATCCAACACTGCTTCCGGCAAAAGGGTCTGCATGCAGATCCGGTTACATGCTTCTGTGAGAACCCGCACCAGGCCGCTGCCTGTGTGATACGCGGCTTTTCCTGCCAGAAATGCAGCGCCGCACATATTCTTACTTCCGGCTGCCACAAGAATTTTTCCGTAGGTTCCCTTGTTGCTGTCTGCCTTTCGCTTTGGCAGGTGCGTTAAGATCTCTTCTGTCAATGCCTGAATGGGCGGCTCATGTTCCAGACTTCTTGGTGTGATTCCAATCTGTCTTACCAAAACCCGGCCGCAGAAATCCGCTCCCGGATACAGCACCTGGCCCACTTTTCGAAATGCAAAGGTGACAGTCAGATCTGCCCTGACTGCGGTTCCTAAAATTTTTCCGGTATCTGCGCTGACACCGGAAGGGATGTCCACGGCAAGCACCTTTTTCCCGCTGCGATTCACCTTTTCAATCCATTCCCGGTACTCTCCGGTAATCTCCCTGGAAAGCCCCACGCCAAAAAGCGCATCCACAATACAAGTATATTCTGTAAGAGACGGATTTCTGCGGAAAACAATCCCATAATGTTCACAAATCGTTTTCTGGATTCTGGCATTTTTCGTCAGTTTCTCTTCTTTTCCAACAAAAAGGATCTCCGTACCAGCTCCCCGCTCTTTTAAAATTCTGGCAATGGCAAATCCATCTCCTCCATTGTTGCCGCTTCCGCACAGTACCAGGACGCGGCCCGCATCAAACCCGTTTGCCAGATCCAAAAGGGCCTCCACGCAGGACAGGGCCGCCCTCTCCATCAAGACAATGGACGGCACCCCAAATACTTCTTCTGTCCTTCTGTCGCAGGAACGCATTTCTTCAGAATTCAGCAGATACTCCATGTTTCTCATCTCCCTCGCTGGTTTTCATGGATTTTACGCAAAAACAACGTGTATCTCTGCCATCTTTGGGACACACGTTGTTTTCTTTGGCTCTATATGTTCCACATGTCTACTTCTTATGCTGCTGATTGTAGCGGTTCAGATTATAAGAAAGCTGCATCAGGCTCTCAGAAAGATGCACATTCTCCACGATCACATGATCCGGCAGATGCAGGTCTGTGTGTGCAAAATTCCAGATCGCCGGCACTCCGTTTTCCACCAGAATGTCTGCCATCTCGCTGGCGTTAGCCTTTGGCAGGGTAAGTGCTGCAATATCCACATGGTTTTCTTTTAAAAATTCTGGGAGCTCATCCGCCATCCGGATAGGGATGCCTCTCACCGTCACGCCCCGCAGAACCGGGTTTACATCAAAAAGTCCAATGATCATAAAGCCGCGTTTTTCAAACTGTACGTAATTGGCAAGTGCCTGTCCTAAGTTTCCAACGCCTACAATGATCACGTGGTATGTTCTGTCCAGTCCCAGAATCTTGGCAATCTCAGAATACAGATATTTGACATTGTACCCATATCCCTGCTGGCCAAATCCGCCGAAATTGTTTAAATCCTGACGAATCTGGGATGCTGTTACCTTCATCTGATCGCTTAATTCATTGGATGAAATCCGTTCAACGCCGCTTTCCAAAAGCTCACCCAGATACCGGTAATACCGGGGAAGCCGCTTGATGACAGCTCTTGAGATCTCTTTTCCCTCCATTTCAAAGTCATTCCTTCCGCAAATAATAAGTAATTTTATTATAATAGATTGCCGCCGGAATGTCAAATAAATGTCAAAGAAACCTCCTGGAAACCGCATAAATCAAAAAGAAAACCAACCAATCTTACACGCTTTATAATCTGGCTGTTACGAAAATATCGTAGATTGCACGAATGGCATTTTCAAAATCTTCGTTTCTTACACCAATGATGATGTTTAACTCACTGGAGCCCTGGTCAATCATCTTGATGTTGATGTTGGCATGGGCCAGTGCTGCAAAAATTCTTCCTGCAGTTCCTCTGGTAGAACGCATTCCCCGTCCAACTACCGCAATCAGTGCCAGGTCTGCCTCCAGCTCCAGAGAATCCGGTTCCACTGCCCGGTGGATGCCTGCCATGATCTTCTGCTCATGCTCTTCAAATTCGCTCTGGTGTACAAAGATGGTCATGGTATCAATGCCGGAGGGCATATGCTCGAAAGATACATGGTTTTCTTCAAACACCTGAAGCACTTTCCGGCCAAAACCGATTTCTGCATTCATCATGTCTTTTTCAATGTTTAACGCTGCAAAGCCTTTCTTTCCTGCAATACCAGTAATGGTAAACTTGGGTCTGCGGCAGGTGCTTTCTACAATAAGGGTTCCCCTGTCTTCCGGCTTGTTGGTGTTTCGGATATTGATGGGGATGCCTTCTTTGCGCACCGGGAAAATAGCATCTTCATGAAGAACAGTGGCCCCCATGTAGGACAGCTCCCGAAGCTCCCGGTAGGTGATGGTCTCAATGACTTCCGGATCTTTGATGATTCTAGGGTCTGTCACCAGGAAGCCGGATACATCGGTCCAGTTCTCATACATGTCTGCAGAAATGGCCTTTGCCACAATGGAACCGGTCACATCGGAACCGCCTCTTGAAAAGGTGCAGATCCGTCCATCATCATATGCGCCATAAAATCCGGGAATTACGGCTCTTTCAATCTGTTTTAATCTGGCTGCCAGTTCCACGTTTGTTTTTTCGGCATTGAAGGTGCCGTCCTCATAAAAATAAATCCCCTCTGCAGGATCTACGAATTCATACCCCAGATACTCTGCCATGACTTTGCCGTTTAAGTATTCCCCTCTGGAAGCGGCATAATCTTTGCCCTCTTTTGCTGCAAAACGTCTGCCAATCTCCTCAAACTCTCCGGAAAGATCCAGGGAAAGACCCAGGCCGTCAATGATCTGCTGATATCTGTCCGCAATGGCTGTAAGCTCCGCATCAAAATTCTTCCCTGCTTCTGCCTTTGCATAGCATCCGTACAGCATATCAGTTACCTTGGTATCCTCTGAAAACCGCTTTCCAGGTGCGGAAGGGATCACATAGCGGCGTCCTTCATCTGACCGGATAATGTCCCCTACTTTTTTAAACTGCTCCGCGCTGGCCAGGGAGCTTCCTCCGAATTTTACTACCTTTTTCATAATCTCTGGCATCCTCCTCATGTACTTCCAAACACAGACATCTGTCTTTTATCGTCCGTTTTGTATTTCCTTATAGTACCTCAAAACCCCCGCTTCGTCCAGTGTCTTTTTGCACAAAAAACCTCTGGTGCATTCCCACTTCCTGTGATAAAATAGGCTGGAACGTGAAAGATTTGAGAACATAGAGGAATGAACAGATATGATTTTAGCCTGTCAGAATATACAGAAAAGCTTTGGAACAGACGTAATCTTAAAAAATGCGTCCTTCCACATTGAAGACCGGGAGAAAGCCGCCATTGTGGGCATCAACGGTGCCGGAAAATCCACCCTTTTAAAAATCATTGTCCATCAGATGGACGCAGACGGCGGAGAAGTGATCCTCTCCAAAGGAAAAACCCTGGGGTACTTAGCCCAGCATGACGCCGTTTCTTCGGAAAATACCATTTACGAAGAGCTTCTCTCCGTCAAACAGGACATTCTGGATATGGAGAAGAAGATCCGCTCCCTGGAACAGGAAATGAAAACCTTAGAAGGGGAAGCCTTAACAGCCGTCCTGGAGACCTACAACCGTTTAAACACCGAATTTGAGCACCGCAACGGCTATGCCTGCCAAAGTGAAGTCACCGGCGTGTTAAAAGGCCTTGGCTTTCAGGAGGATGAATTTTCCAAAAAGGTGAGCACACTCTCCGGCGGCCAGAAAACCCGTGTGGCTCTTGGCAAGCTTCTCCTTACCGCACCGGATATCATTCTTCTGGACGAGCCTACCAACCACCTGGACATGCAGTCCATTGCCTGGCTGGAGAATTATCTTTTGAATTATCCAGGAGCTGTCCTTATCGTTGCCCATGACCGGTACTTTCTAAACCGGGTTGTCACCAAAATCATCGAGATTGACAACGGAAATGTCACCACCTACCTTGGCAATTACTCTGATTATGCTGCCAAACGAGCACAGATCCGGGATGCCCAGTTAAAGGCCTATTTAAACCAGCAGCAGGAAATCCACCACCAGGAAGAAGTCATTGCCAAATTAAAATCCTTTAACCGGGAAAAATCTATCAAACGGGCGGAAAGCCGGGAAAAGATGTTAGACAAGCTGGACCGTATAGAAAAACCTTCTGAGGTCAGCGCTGACATGCACATCACCCTCTCCCCCAGAACGGTCAGCGGAAATGACGTTCTCACCGTGGAAGGCCTTTCCAAATCCTTTGACGGCCATACCCTCTTTGAAAACCTGGATTTCCAGGTAAAACGCGGCGAGCGGGTGGCCATCATCGGAAACAATGGCACTGGAAAAACCACCATTTTAAAAATCATCAACGGCCTGTTAGAGCCGGATGCCGGTACCTGCGCCTTAGGAAGCAAGGTTCACATCGGCTATTACGACCAGGAACATCACGTGCTCCACATGGAAAAAAATCTATTCCAGGAAATTTCCGACGATTATCCAAACTTAAGCAATACGGAAATCCGCAGCTGCCTGGCTGCTTTCCTCTTTACCGGGGATGATGTATTTAAGCGGATCAGCGATTTAAGCGGCGGCGAGCGGGGCCGGGTTTCCCTTGCCAAGCTGATGCTCTCGGAAGCCAACTTCATTATCTTAGATGAGCCTACCAACCACTTAGATATCACCTCCAAGGAGATTCTGGAAGAAGCCTTAAACAACTACACCGGCACTCTCCTTTACGTCTCCCATGACCGGTATTTCATCAACCAGACTGCCACCCGGATCCTGGAGCTGACCGGAAATACCCTGGTAAATTATGTGGGTAATTATGACTACTATCTAGAAAAAAAAGAAGCCCTCACCGCCATCTACGCACCTTCCTCTGCTGCCCAGCCAGAAGCTGCTCCTCAGACGGATACCGCCACCAAGCTGGACTGGAAACAGCAGAAAGAAGAGCAGGCCCGCATCCGGAAACGCCAGAATGACTTAAAAAAGACGGAAGAACGCATCGCCGAATTAGAGGAACGGGACAAAACTATTGACGAAGCCCTCTCCAAGGAGGAAATCTTTACCCAGGTTTCTGAATGCATGAAATTAAATACCGAGAAAGCCGCCATTTTAGAAGAACTGGAACAGCTTTACGAAAAATGGGAAGAACTGGCTGAGGATTAATCCTCAGCAGCTCTTCCCATTTCTTATCCAAATATTTTTTTCGCCTCCCCCAGTCTTTCATAAAACTGAGGGTAAAAATCTTTTTCCAGATCATAAGGGGTCTGATAAAAACTTTTCAGCACATAGAGGCTGACGTTTCGGGAAAAAGGTGAATCACTCTCCTGCCCCTCTAAAGCCGTCTCCAGCTTTTCCAGAAAATAATGCCAGTCTTTTACAAACTCCTCATACGTCTTAAAATCTCCAAGGCCAATCCATTTTCGCACTTTCACCTTTGTCCGGTTTTCTTTTCTGCACTCATGAGTCTGGAGAAAATACTGAAAACTGCCATTTTCATAGTACCGCCCCAGAGGAAACAGGCGGCAGATCCCAGGCCGGAAAGCATGGATGCTGCACCGTCCAAGTTCATTTAAAAACCGGCAGCTCTCATCTTTTCCTGTCATCTGAAGGTTTGGAAGAATCACTCCATCCACCACATGAAGCGCGACGGTACTTGCTAAAAGATCCTCAAACCGGACAGACAGTCCTCTGCACAGATCAAACACATCTCTGGGGTCTAAGACAATGGACTCCCCCATCCCATAGCAGCAGGCGCTGCAGCCTTTGCAGTCCTGACAGTCCGCCTTTACCAGATCAGCTCCTCCATAAAGCTTTCCGTCTGAGATCTCTTCCAGGCTTACCTGCCGTTTCATAAATTCTTTTCCAGTTCCAGACGTACTGCCTGAATGAATTCCTGGCTGTTTAATACCACCGGTGAAGGATGGGTGGTGATCAGTGCCAGATCCTTGGTCATTTTTCCGCTTTCAATGGTGGTAATCACCGCTTTTTCCAGTTTATCTGCAAAGGCAGACAGATCAGCAAGACCGTCTAATTCGCCTCTCTTTCTGAGTGCTCCGCTCCAGGCAAAGATAGTGGCGACAGAGTTGGTGGAAGTCTCTTCACCTGCCAGATATTTGTAATAATGGCGCTGTACGGTGCCGTGGGCAGCTTCGTATTCATATTTGCCTTCCGGAGATACCAGCACAGAGGTCATCATGGCAAGAGATCCAAAAGCAGAGGAAACCATATCACTCATCACATCGCCGTCATAATTTTTGCAAGCCCAGATAAAGCCGCCTTCGGATTTCATCAGTCTTGCCACTGCATCGTCAATCAGGGTATAGAAATAGGTGATGCCTGCCTTTTCAAAAGCTTCTTTGTATTCTTTGTCGTACATTTCCTGGAAAATATCCTTAAAGGTATGGTCGTATTTCTTGGAAATGGTATCTTTGGTAGCAAACCACAGATCCTGTCCAGTACTGAGGGCATACTGGAAACAGCTTCTGGCAAAGCTTTCAATGGAATTATTCAGGTTGTGCATTCCCTGAAGAATGCCCGGGCCTTTAAATTCATGGATCAGCTCTCTGGTTTCAGTGCCGTCCTCCGCAGTAAAGACCAGCTCTGCCTTTCCAGGACCTGGTACTTTCATCTCTGAAGCTTTGTACACATCCCCATATGCATGCCTTGCCAGGGTGATGGGTTTTTTCCAGTTCTTTACGCAGGGCTCAATTCCTTTTACAACGATGGGAGCACGGAACACCGTACCGTCCATAATGGCCCGGATGGTACCATTTGGGCTCTTCCACATTTCTTTCAGATGATATTCCTTTACCCGTGCCGCATTGGGGGTAATGGTGGCACATTTAACTGCAACACCGTATTTTTTTGCCGCATACGCACTGTCATACGTCACCTGGTCATTAGTCTCATCCCGGTGTTCAAGGCCAAGATCATAGTATTCTGTCTTCAGATCCACAAACGGAAGGAGAAGTTCTTCCTTGATCAGTTTCCAGAGAATCCTGGTCATTTCATCTCCATCCATCTCCACTAAGGGAGTGGTCATTTTTATTTTTCCCATCTTCGGTATCCTCCTCATACATGCTCTCCTGCAGTCCCTGCATTGGTGTCATTTTATCCAATTCCAGAATTGAAGTCAAGCCTTTCCTTTTTGTTTACCTGGTCAGTCTTCCGATATGGATTCTTCCCCAACCCTGCCAGTTCTTAGGAAGGCCCAGATCTTCAGCACTTTCTTTCATCCGGATTTTCACTTCCACATTGGTCAGATCCGGATATTTTTCCAAAAGCAGGGCCGCTGCCCCGGACACCACAGGTGCTGCCATGGAGGTCCCGCTTTTTCGCTGGTAAACCAATCCCCGGCCTGCCCCCAGGGGGGCCGTCGAAAGAATTCCGGAACCTGGAGCACACAGATCCGGCTTACAGATGCATTCCCTGGTGGGCCCTCTTCCGGAATAACAGACTTTTCCACAGTCATCATAAGCTCCCACGGTAATAACTTTCCGGCTGCTTCCCGGCACCGTAATGCTTTTATCTGCCGGTCCTTTGTTTCCGCTGGCAGCCACCACCACTATTCCTGCGTCCCATGCAGCTTCCGCAGCTTCTAAAATCAATGCCTCTTCTGCTTCGTCTCCCTCTTCTTTTTCTTCCCTTACCGTTCCTACCGACAGGTTTAAAATCCGGATTTTGTACCGCTTCCGGTTCTCAATGACCCACCAGATTCCCTCCCGGACATCTGCAAATGCTCCGCCGCCATCCCTATCCAGCACTTTTACCGGCACAAGCAGACATCCCGGCGCAATCCCCGCATACCTTCCCCTGGAAAGCTTCCCGCTTCCTCCAAGGATTCCGCACACATGGGTTCCGTGGGAGCTGTCATCATAGCAGGCCTTCCGGCCATTTACCAGATCCACGAACTTTACGATCCGGCCATAAAAATCGGGGCCCGGCGACAGCCCGGTATCCAGCACTGCCACCGTCACCCCTTTTCCGGAAAGGCCTCTTCTTACGGCTTCTTCTGCATGTACAGCCTGACGAACCCGGTCCATACTGATTTCCTTTTTCTTTTATTTTATGCTGGACGGTCTTCTCCTGCTCTTTGCTTCATACAGCTTTTCATCTGCACCGCTTAATACTTTGTCAAGCGCCAGGCTGCTGCCGCATACCATCTGCACGCCTCCAATGGACAATTCCACATAGTAGGGTTTCCCGGACTCCTGGTTAAATGTCTCGTTTAAAGCCTGGATTCGTTTTCGAATCTTCTCTAAGGTATCTGCTTCCCCGGATACCTCTTTACCTGGCACCATCATGACACAGAATTCATCTCCGCCGATGCGCCCGGCAAGGCCTTTCTCTCCCGCAATTTCTTTTAAAACACTGGCGCACCGTCTGATGGCAAAATCCCCTTCTGTATGTCCAAAGGTATCGTTGATCTCCTTTAAATGATCTAGGTCTCCTAACAGAATCCATGCAGTTTGTCCTGCATATTCCTTGTCCAGCTCCAGGGCCTTTTCCATAAATCCCCTGCGGTTTAAGCAGCCGGTAAGAGGATCGGAAACGGAAATAAAATTCAGCACCTTATTCTTTTCTTCCACCTCGCCCACCAGGGCCTCCAGCTTTTTCTGCAGCTTCTGCTGTTCTACCGACATCTGGTGCAGCCGGAGCATGTTTCCAATCTGGCGGCTGATGAGATAAAACAAAGAGATTTTCTCCGGCGGAATCTCTGTCACCAGCACCCCGTACTGAATCTCCCCGGAAAACAGACAGAAGACACTGGATGCATAGTGTTCTTCTCTTCTGGTTAAGTGAAGGGTTTCCTGGCTGTGTGGATGCTCAGCAGAAATCCAGGGCCGCCCTCCTTCTTCAAAGGCCCGTACCTCTTTTCCTTCCTGGATGGCTGCCAGGTACATTTTTTCCGGACATTTCCAGGTATCTCCCGGCCTGTGGACACAGGGCTCCTCAAAAATATAGAGGAAAGAGTTTTTCGCATCCAGTGCCTGAAGCTTTATCAGGGCATTTTTGTACAGGCCCATTTCACTATCCATCTGGCACAGCATATCCCTGGAAATCAGGGGCAGAAACCAGCTTTCCTGCTGGAAGGTGGAAAACCGGTCTTTTTCGCTGCGCACCATATAGGCCAGCACGGTTTCATGAATCTGCCGTTTCCGAAGGAGAAGATTCTGTATGGCTTCCCTGGAAATGCAGTCTTTTATCAATTCTTTTTGAATCCAGCCGTCCAAATACCGGTCAAAAGAGCGGATCAGGCTGTTCATGGAAATCTGCTTCTGAATCCGGCTGTTTAACAGTTTCTGAAGACGGCGTTTTAAATAGTCTCCCGTATCTTCCCTGCGGAAATCTTCCATGAGAAGCGTCCGAAGCTGTTCTCTGGTGCGGCTTCGCAGGTCTACCCCTGCATTTTCCGGAAGCACGGATTCCACAAAAGCTTCCAGATACTGTCCTGCCGCCTTTTTCCAATCATCGGACATCTCCTGGGTAAAGCCTCCCAAAGAGCGCTGTTCCCTGCTGCAGCCACAGGATTCCCGAATCTTTACCTGGGCTGGCACCACTACATTGTGGATTTTTCCGCCTCTGCATAATTCCACAGCACCAATCACTGCCATCCAGCCCATATCATAGGAATTCTGAACCACCGTAGTCAGGGGCGGATTCATATTCTCTGCCTGCTCCCAGTCATCATAGCCGGTAATAGCAAGGTCGTGGCCTGGTGTCAGCCCCCTTTGGGCACATTTCTGATAAGCAGTATAGGCCATCACGTCATTGGCGCAGATCAGAGCATCCATGCCGGGCATTCTCATAAACAGTTCCTGAATCTGTCCCTCCACGCAGGGCGAAAAATCCCCATAGGCAATGTGGGACTCATCAAATGGCACCTGATACGTCTGCATCACATCACGGACTGCTTTTAACCGTTCCTCTGCATCGGTATTCCCTTTTGGGCCCGACAGATAGCCGATCTGCCGGTACCCATGGTCTTTCACCAGATGCTCTGCTAAGGCATACATTCCATGATAGTTGTCTGTAATTACTGAAGCAGCCTTTCCTTCTTCGTCCCGGTCCTCCATGAGAATGCAGGGCTTGTTCCGGAACTTTTTCAAAAAGTCTGTCTTTTTCTGGTTTTCCAGAAAAATGTGAAGGGTTCCGTAAGCAATGATCAGGGCGTCTGCATCTGTAAGATCTGCATAATCATACACCACGTTAAACTGATAATCAAAATCGTCCCTGGTATCCTCCCCAAAATAAGACCGATAGTAAAAGCTGCTATGGATACCCAGAAGATACACCACATTTACATTCATAGACGCCGCACACTGGTAAATCCCCTCCATAAATTTCATGGTATGAGGCGAATTGGCATTTCCAATCAATACCCCTACCGTATAATGTTTTTTCATATCGTCAGCCTCCTCACGATACCTTTTTTCTATTGTATCTCAGCTTCCACATAATAGCAATCGAAAGAATCTCCCTGCCTCCTTTTTCATATTCTGAAAAAAAAGGATTTTTATGGATAATCAGCTGACTCATGAACGGATTCTTTCAGAATCCTATGCAGACATCTTAGCCGCCAGGGAGCTTCCCAGACAGGACATCCAACAGGAATATGCTTCCTTTGGTGCCCAAAGCATCACTTCTCAGTTTGTCATGTTCCACGTTCCTTTGTCGAACCTGCCAGGCGATCTGCTGTCCGTCCTTGGCTACTACAACATTCCAAAGCTGTACACCACCTTGGATACCACCAGCCTGGAACGCTCCGGCATCACCCAGGTGCTCTCCCTTTCTTCCCTGGACATCCAGAGAGAACAGGTGCTGATCGGCTTTTTGGACACCGGCATTGCCTGGCAGGCGCCTGCCTTTCGAAATCCAGACGGAACCACCCGGATTGCAGGAATCTGGGATCAGACCATTCAGGCTGAAGACCCTGCCTCCTGGTTTTTAAATTACGGCACCGTCTATACTGAAGAACAGATCAACCAGGCTCTGTTTTCTTCCAATTCTTTGGAACTTCTTCCCACCGAAGACCTGGACGGCCACGGCACACTTCTGGCTTCCATTGCAGGGGGAAGCCCTGACCCTGCTTCTGGATTTACCGGGGCTGCTCCTGGCTGCCGCCTGGCCATGGTCCGGCTAAAGCCTGCCAAAAAATATCTGAAACAGTTCTTTCTGGTGCCGGATACAGCCCTGGCTTTTCAGGAAACTGACCTTCTTACCGGGATTTCCTATCTCCAGTCTCTGGCTGCCAGCCTGCGGCTTCCCCTGGTACTCTGTATCGGCCTTGGTACCGCCCAGGGCGATCACGCAGGTGGATCTCCCTTAAATACTGTGCTCAACGAAGCTGCCAGAAAAGCCGGATTTTTCCCAGTGGCGGCCGCCGGAAACGAGGCGGGTCTTGGCCATCATTTTTATGGCCAAGTATCCTCAGAAAATACGCCTGTCACCGCAGAGCTTCTGGTTTCTGAGGACACTTTAGGATTTTCCATGGAGCTTTGGGGGCAGACGCCGGAGCGCTTCGCTCTTTCTGTCACCTCCCCTCTTGGAGAAACCATTCCGGAACTTTTTCCAAGGCTGCGCCAGCAGGCCTTTTACTCCTTTGCCCTGGAGCGCACCATTCTTTCTATTAACTACGAGCTGGCAGAAACCCAGAGCGGAAACCAGCTGATTTTGCTGCGGTTTTCCCTGCCCACCCCCGGGATCTGGCAGATTCATGTCCGGAACACTTCCCAAATTAATGGGCAGTTTCATATCTGGCTTCCCATTGCCGGGTTTCTTCCTTCTGGAACCCAATTTCTTGCCCCGGACCCGGATACCACTCTTACGGATCCTGGGGACGCTTCCGGGTGCATCACTGCCAGCACCTATAATGCCTATGACGGGAGCTTGTACATCCACTCCAGCCGAGGCTACACTCGAACCGGAGCCATCAAGCCGGATCTTGCTGCCCCTGGCGTGTCTGTTACGGGCCTGCGCCCGGCATCCGGCTTGCAGGGATTTCGCTACACCACCGCTTCCGGCTCTTCCGTAGCAGCTGCCATCACCGCAGGAAGCGCTGCTCTTCTTGCTGGATGGTTGAGAACCCGTCCTAATCCAATGACCCCCACGGCGGCAGAGCTTAAAAACCTTCTGATTCTTGGTGCTTCCCGCAGCACCGCCCTGTCCTATCCCAACCGGGCCTGGGGATACGGTGCTCTGGATCTGTATGGAATTTTTCAAAATATCCGCTGAAATGTGGAACTCATTTTCCCATGATGCATAGTATAAACTGTAATCCAAAATCGGAGGATAACAAACATGAGTGATTTGGCTGCAACAAACTGTGGATGCGGATGTGATGGAAACAACGGCGGATGCGGCGGCAATAGCTGTGGATGTGGTTTTGGAAACAACAGCCTCATCTGGATCATCCTGATCCTGTGCTGCTGTGGCGGATGCGGCGGCTTTGGAAACTGCGGCGGTGACAACTCCTGCCTGCTGATTCTGATTCTGCTTCTTTGCTGCGGCGGTTGCGGCAATAACAACGGCTGTGGATGCGGCATCTGTGGATAATGCCCATCAAACGCAACAGGAGCTGCCTGACCAGCAGCTCCTGTTTTTTCGAATGCTTTTAAGATGTTTCTTTTTTCGGCATCTTTTCCGCCTCTTTTTTTGCTTCTTCTGCTTTCTCTGCTTCTTTTTGTCTCATACACTCTTCATCAATTTCGTAAAAGGCATTTCCATCCAGAATGACTTTCATATCCCATGGCTCCTTTCTTTTTTCCTCCGACATTTCACTATATGCATAGCCTCTTTCTTTGGCGCATAGGATACTTTCAAAAGGCAGAGGCAGGAATTTCATGAACGAACCAAATCCACCCATGACTTCCCTTGACGCCATCGCCGGCGGCGGTTTTTTGGCCGTTTTAAAAGCACTGGTGCCATTTCTGCCTCCTTCCATGCAGAAAGCCTTTGCAGTTGCCTTAAAATGTATGGAACTGAAGAATCTTCTCCTGCTTTTCGGACACTCCAGGGCAGGCCTTTGGACACCGGATGCCAGCCCTTCTGCCACGGATATTCTTTCTGCCGTCCGTGCCTACCTGCCTCCTAATCAGCAGTCTTCCCTGGATGACTGTTTCACTCTCTTGGAAACCATACAGCTCTTTGAACAGATGCCAGGAGAGTTTAACCCGGAAGATCTTTTCAGTTCCATGTTTGCTGCCGCCCCTCCGAAAGAGGAAGGCGGAGAAAGGAATGACCATGTCTGATACCAGCTGGACCCGCGATCCTTCTTTAAAAGGCATTGACCCGCAAAAACTGGAGGCTCTGCTTTCCATAGCAGAATCCAGCAAAGGAAAATCCCCCAAAGAACTCCTTCCTGCCCTTCTTGCCATGACTGGAAACCTGAAACGCCAGGGCACTTCCTTTTCCCAGGAAGAAGCAGATGCCGTGATTCAGGTACTGAAACAGGGAAAATCACCGGAAGAAGTACAACGCATGGAAAAGGTTATTTCCATGATGAAGTTCATGGGCAGACAGAAACACTGACAAAAACTATGCTTCGCAAAACGCACAAAGCGGCGGCACATTCATGCCGCCGCAGCTTTGTAAACCTTAGCTGGGACTGTTCTCCAGAATGCATTCCCGTAAAAGGGTCAGCGCCCGGACAACCGTATTTTCACGGACTTTTTCCCGCTCCCCTTTGAAGTGGTACTCATTTACCGTGATGTTGTCATGATAGCAGCAGGCAATGTACACCAGACCTACTGGTTTTTCCGGTGTGCCGCCTCCTGGACCTGCAATGCCAGTGATGGACACACAGGCATCGGAACCTGTAATAAAGGCACCGTTTTTCGCCATTTCCTTGGCTGTCTTATCACTGACTGCACCGTAATCTTTCAGGGTATTTTTCTTTACATCCAGCATCTTTCTCTTGGATCTGTTGGAGTAGGTGATAAATCCCTGCTTGTAGACATCAGAAACTCCCGGAACGTTTGTCAGCCTTGCTCCCAACATGCCTCCTGTGCAGGATTCCGCAGTGGTCAGGGTCAGCTCTTTTTCTTTTAAGAGGTTTACCACCGTCTCTTCCAGGGTCACATTCTCATCCGTGGTGTAGATGCTGTTTCCAAAACGGTTTTTCAGCTCTTTCACCATGGGTTTGATCAGCTTCTTAGCTTCCTTTTCATCAGCTGCCTTGGCTGTCACACGCAGATGGACTTCTCCGGTTTTGGCATAGGTGGCAATGGTGGGATTGGACTGATTTTCAATGAGGTCTGCAATCTGTGTCTCCACATAGCTTTCCCCAAGTCCGCAGATTTTTACCATCACAGAACTGATGGTCTCCGGCTGAAGCTTCCGAAGATAAGGCATGATACTCTTTTCAAACATGGGAACCAGCTCATTTGGCGGTCCCGGAAGGAGAATCACGGATTTTCCTTTCTTCTCCATAATCAGACCCGGTGCAGTTCCATTGTCATTGTCCACCACAATGGCTCCCTTTGGCACCATGGCCTGTTTCCAGTTGTTGTCCGTAATGATCTTAAACTGGCTGTTCTTAAAATATTCCTCAATCCGTTCTCTGGAATGGGCATCTTCTACAAGGGGCATCTCCAGAACCGATGCTGCTGTCTCCTTAGTCAGATCGTCCTGTGTGGGTCCAAGACCTCCGGATAAAATCACCACATCTGCTCTGCCAAGAGCCGTCTGAAGTGTCTCACTTAACCGCTCCTCATTGTCCCCCACCACGGTCTGATGATACAGGGACAGTCCTAAAATAGCACATTTCTGGGCCAGATACGCTGCGTTTGTGTTGACAATGTTTCCAAGAAGCAGCTCAGTACCAACTGAAATCAGCTCAACAACCATACTTTTACCCCCTTAGTTCTGCATGGACAGAACCTGTCTGTTCTTCCAGATATAATCAATCATGGATACCACGGTAAGGATCACTGCCACATACAGAAGAATGGTTTCCAGAGTACCAAAGACTCCGCCAAAGTCTGCAATCATCAGAATGATCATTACCATCTGTGAAATGGTCTTGCTCTTTCCCCACCAGCTTGCTGCAATGACAATGCCGTTGTCAGATGCCACCAGACGGAATCCGCTGATGATAAACTCCCGGCTGATAATCACAATCACTGCCCAGCTTGGAAGTTTTCCAACATCCATCAGACAGATTAACGCAGAACATACCAGAAGTTTGTCTGCCAGAGGATCCATAAATTTTCCAAAGTTGGTCACCTGGTTGTATTTTCTGGCAAGATAACCGTCCAGGGTGTCTGTCAGACTGGCTGCAATGAACAAAACCAGTGCGGTATATTTTCCGGCATTCCCCATATCTGCCAGCATGAAAAACACGAAAAACGGAATCATAATCACACGCAGAATCGTCAGTTTATTTGGTGTATTCATTTGATTATCTCTCCTGTCAGATCATATTCATGGGCGCCTGTGACTCGGACACGCACAAAATCACCGGAAACCAGGGTCTCGTCCGTGTTGATAAACAAATAGCCGTCCACACCAGGTGCATCTTTGTAGGTACGGGCAACATAGGCATTTTCATCAGCTACTTTTCCCTCTACCATAACAGCCAGTTCCCGGCCTTCCATCTCTTTGGCAAGATCAAATGCCACTTCCTGCTGCATCTCCATCAGCTCATCCTTCCGGTCCAGCTTTACCTCTTCCGGAATCTGGTTTTCAAAGGAAGCGGCAGGAGTATCCTCCTCCGGAGAATACGTAAAGACTCCTAAGCGGTCAAACTCCATGGTATCAATAAATTCCAGAAGCTCTTTGTGTTCTTCTTCGGTCTCTCCAGGGAATCCGGTAATCAACGTGGTACGAAGACAGATATCCGGAATCTCTTTCCGAAGATTTTCGATAATGGAAACCAGATCTGCTTTTGTGGTGCGCCGTCCCATGCGCTTTAAAATGCGGTCGCTGCAGTGCTGAATGGGAAGATCCAGATAATGGCAGACCTTTGGCTGCTTTTTCATGATTTCAATCAGCTCCGGATAGATCTCTTCCGGATAGCAGTAGAGAATGCGGATCCAGTAAATTTCCGGAATCTCACACAGCCGGTTTAACAGCTCATGAAGAGATTTCTTTCCATAGAGATCAATTCCGTAAAGGGTAGTCTCCTGAGCTACTAAAATCAGCTCTTTGACTCCTTTTTCTGCAAGTTTCTGTGCCTGCTCCACCAGTTTTTCCATGGGGAAGCTCCGGTAATTTCCCCGAAGGGAAGGAATGATGCAGTAGGTGCAGCGTTTGTTGCAGCCTTCTGCGATCTTTAAGTATGCGTAGTGTCCGCCTGTGGTGAGAATCCGGTCTGTATCCACCTCTGGAAGTCCCACAAGGTCTGCACAGTCTAACATCTGATGTCCCGCCAGTGCTTCGTCCACGGCATCCAAGATCTTGTCGTAGGAGTTGGTTCCAAGAATGGCATCCACCTCCGGAATCTCTTCCTGGATCTCCTTTTTGTAACGCTGAGCCATACAGCCGGTCACAATCAGTGCTTTGCAGCTGCCTTGTTTTTTGTACTCGGACATATCAAGAATGGTATTGACACTTTCTTCTTTTGCATCACCGATAAAGCAGCAGGTATTCACAATGATGATGTCTGCCTCCGCCTCATCGTCTGTCATACTGTACCCTCTTTTTTCCAGAAGTCCCAGCATCACTTCAGAATCCACCAGGTTTTTGTCACATCCCAGGGATATAAACAGTATTTTCATGTAAACTCCTTATGTCTTTTCTTACTTTTTCGCAGGAAATTCTTTCCGGTCTTCCCTTGAAACCACTTCATGGGCCTCCACAATCACAGCCTCCTGCTCTGCCTTTTTCTGTTTGGCTTTTTTGAACAGATGGGTGATCATAAGAAGGTTGAATAAATTGGCCAGCCCGTCTGCCAAAAGGCCTGTGCCGATTAAAATCACCACAACCCTGGCCGCCTCAAAAGGATTAGCTACCAGAACACCTCCCAGGACAAACATGGCCAGAGCGATCAGAAGAATCAGCCACCATGCACCAAAGCCCAGACGCTTCAAATCCAAGGCGCCCTGAAGCTTTACCACACCGCCAATCAGCAGAAATACACCGGTAAAGAACGGAAGCACTGAGAGAACAAACTGCGATTTCAGCAGAACAAATGCGCCGAATGCCAGCACACTGATTCCAACCACCAGATCCGGCTCCATCAGGGACTCCATCCGGTCTCTGGTAAAATACATAATAATCTTTACCAGGCCGAAAATTACACTGACAGCTCCCAGGGTATAGCAGAATGTCTGCATGGACGTCTCCGGCCACACCAGAAGAGCTGCTCCCAAGATCATGCTGGCCACTGCGCTGAAATAATACCCCTTACTATAGCCTCTTAACTGCTCCATAGTCTTCCTCCATCCGGTATTACTCGGTGATCTGGATCTCTTCTTCCTCGTTTTCATCCTCTTCTCTTTCACCGAGGATCTTCATTTTTCCTTTTGCCAGTTCTTCCACTGCAATGGAAAGCGGTTTCTTTCCTGCACTGTAAACCAGGGGCTCTGCTCCGTCAATGATCTGTCTTGCGCGTTTTGCAGTTGCCATAACGATGGAATAACGGCTGTTGACAACCGGAGTATCTCCCTCTTCTACCTCACTGTTTACGATTTTCATTAAGTCTGTGTAAGATGGATGCAGCATAATTTAGTTTTCTCCTTTCGAAAATTTCTGAACATCTTTCTGAATTTTTTCTATAAACTGTGTGTTTCGTTTGGTACGGAAACGCTCAGACCGGATGATCTGATGCATCTCCTCCACACAGGTATCCAGATCGTCATTGACGACCAGATAGTCATATTGATCCATGCCCTCTGATTCCTGGGCAGCTCTTGCAAGACGGGCTTCTACAACTTCCTTAGTCTCCGTCTGTCTGCCTTCCAGGCGCGCCCTTAACGTATCCGCATCCGGCGGCGTCACAAAGAGAAGGACTGCATCCGGACGTTTTTCCCGGATCTTCATAGCACCCTGGATTTCAATTTCAAGGAGGACATTTTTCCCTGCCTCCAGGTTCTTATCCACAAAATTCTGCGGCGTGCCGTAGTAATTTTCTACATAACAGGCGTATTCGATAAATGCATCCTGGGCAATCATCTCTTCAAAGGCTTCTTTTGTCTTGAAAAAATACTCTCTTCCCTCTTCTTCTCCAGGACGCGGTGCTCTGGTAGTCGCAGAAATGGAAAGCGCATACTCCTGCGGATGCAGGGTCAAAAGCCGCTTCATCAGCGTCCCCTTTCCAGCTCCGGAAAACCCGGAAATCACTGTCAGAATCCCTTTATTCTTCATTTTCCTCACCTTTCTGAACCGGCTCACCCACAATCTGAAACCGTTTTTGTATTGTATCCGGCTGAAGCGCCGATAAAACCACATGGTCTCCTTCTGTAATCATCACAGACTTGGTCCTGCGCCCCTGGGTAGCATCAATGGCAGTGCCCGCTTCCTTTGCGTGCTGCACCAGCCGTTTGATGGGGGCCGCGTCCGGACTTACGATTGCGACGATCTTGTCAGAATTTACCATATTTCCAAAACCGATATTAACAAACGCCATGTGCTCCTCCCGGCATCTTATTCAATATTCTGGATCTGCTCCCGGACCTTCTCAATTTCTGTTTTCAGATTGATGGCCGTATCAGAAGTAAACAGATCGTTTGCTTTTGATAAAATGGTATTGGCCTCCCGGTTCATCTCCTGGGCAATAAAATCCAGCTTGCGCCCCACAGCGCCCCCCTGGGTCAGCTCTTTTCTGGCGGACTGGATATGGCTCCTTAACCGCACCGTCTCCTCGTCTGTGCAGATCTTATCTGCATACAGCACCACTTCCGCTGCGATCCGTCCTTCCTCTGCCTGGGTATCCCCCAAAAGCTCCGCTACCTTGGTCTCCAGCTTTTCCCGGTACTCTGCCATAATCGCCGGATACCGCTCTTCCACTGCCTGAACCTGCTCTTCCATGCCCTGAAGCTTGTCTAACAGGTCTTCTGCTAAGTGGCTGCCTTCCCGCTGTCTGGTTTCTGAGAAGGAAATGCAGGCCTCCCGCAGGGCCTTCTCCAAAACCGTCCAGATCTCGTCTTCATCCACGGCTTCTTCTTCCATGGTAAAGACCTCCGGGCAGCGTCCAAGACCGGATACTGTCAGGTCAAAGGGAATTCCAAAAGTCTCTGCCATCTGCTTATGGTACCGCACATACTGGGCTGCCACTGCCTCGTTGTACTTTAACGACACGTTTGTTTCTGTCAGATCTTCATAAGAAATAAAGACATCCACTTTTCCCCTCTGGATATACTCCTTCAGGATACCGCGGATGGCTGCTTCAAAAAAATTCAGCTTTTTCGGCATTCGAATATTCACATCGAAATACCGGTGGTTTACGGATTTCATCTCTACCGTAAACTTGTGAGCTCCCTGCTGGATCTCACTTCTTCCAAAGCCTGTCATACTTTTTATCATAAGATTACTCTCTCGCTTTTTCAGATTTGCCGCATGGTATGCCACATTAAAAACATTATAGTGCAAATCAAGTGCTCCGTCAAGCAACAATCCTTTCTTTGTTGCTCATCCTTTCGGAACGTGCTATAATAGCAGGAGCCACTTTTACAGAACAGGAGTAACGACTATGGCACTTGACGGAATTATGATCGCCGGCATGGTGAAAGAATTAAAAGATACCATCGAAGGCGGAAAAATCAACAAAATCGCACAGCCCGAAAACGACGAGCTGATGATTACTATAAAAAACCAGCGGACCCAGTACCGCCTGCTGCTTTCCGCAGACGCAAGCCTTCCTCTGATCTACCTGACCCAGAGCAATAAGCAGGGTCCTTTGACTGCCCCCAATTTCTGTATGCTGCTTCGCAAGCACATCGGCAGCGGCAAAATTTTACGTATCTGGCAGCCAGGCTTGGAGCGCATCATCAATTTTGAAATCGAGCATTTAAACGAGCTGGGGGACACCTGCCGCAAGCTTCTGATCTTGGAAATCATGGGAAAGCACAGCAATCTCATCTTCTGCACAGAGGACGGCATGATTTTAGACAGTATCAAGCACGTTTCCCTGCAGATGAGTTCTGTCCGTGAAGTGCTTCCGGGACGGCAGTATTTCATTCCCCACACCCAGGATAAGGAAGATCCCTTGACGATTACGGAGGAGCGCTTCCGTGCCACTGTCTGCCAGAAGCCTCTTCCTCTTGCCAAGGCTCTGTACATGACCCTCACTGGCATCAGCCCTCTCATTGCAGAAGAGATCTGCCACCGCTGTTCCCTGGAGTCCTCCCAGAGTGCTTTAAGCTTTTCGGACTTAGAGCAGGTGCATCTTTACCACACCTTCTCCCGTCTGATAGAAGAAGTCAAAGCCGGGAACTTTCATCCTAATATTATCTATAAAGGAAAAGAACCCATCGAGTTTTCCTGCGTGGAGCTGACTCAGTACCAGGATCTTGTTTCCAAAGAATTTTCCAGTATCTCCAGCACCCTGGAAGAATACTACGCCATGAAAAACACCATCACCCGGATCCGCCAGCGCTCTACAGACCTGCGCCGGATTGTTGGCACTGCCTTAGACCGGAACCGGAAAAAATACGACCTGCAGCTGCGCCAGTTAAAGGATACGGAAAAGCGGGACAAATACCGGGTGTACGGCGAACTCATCAACACCTATGGATACGGTCTGGATGAAGGTGCCAAAAAGCTGGAAGCCTTAAACTATTACACCAATGAAATGGTCACCATTCCTCTGGATCCCACCCTCTCTGCCCGTGAAAATGCCCAGAAAAACTTTGACCGGTACAACAAATTAAAACGTACCTATGAAGCTTTATCCGAGCTGATTACTCAGACTAAGGCGGAAATCGACCACTTAGAGTCCATCAGCACTGCCCTGGACATTGCCCTGTCAGAGGCTGACCTGGTACAGATCAAGGAGGAGATGATCCAGTACGGTTACATCCGCCGCAAAGGTACCGGCAAAAAAGTAAAAATCACCTCTAAACCCTTCCACTATGTTTCCAGTGATGGATTTGATATCTATGTTGGAAAAAACAATCTTCAGAACGAAGAACTGACCTTTAAATTTGCAGTGGGAAATGACTGGTGGTTCCACGCAAAAGGCTGCCCTGGCTCTCACGTTATTGTAAAATCCGGTGGAGCTGAGCTTCCGGATACCACCTTTGAAGAAGCAGCAAGGCTTGCTGCCTGGTATTCCAAAAACCGGGGCGGCGACAAAGTCGAGATTGATTATGTAGAAAAGAAACACGTAAAAAAAGCCAATGGTGGTGCGCCGGGATTTGTCATTTACCATACCAATTATTCCATGGTGATTGACTCCGACATTTCCGGAATTTCCCGGATTGACTAGTACAGCGTACAGAAAGGATCCCCTCCATGCCAAACATCCTTGTTGTTGACGATGAGAAGTCCATTACCGACCTGATTGAAGTGTACCTGAAGAATGAAAATTTTCAGGTCTATAAGTTTTATAATGGAAAGGATGCTCTCTCCTGCTTAAAGAACACCCGCATTGACCTGGCTGTGCTGGACATCATGCTTCCGGACATGGATGGCTTTGCCATCTGCCGGAAAATCCGGGAAGTTTACACCTTTCCCATTCTCATGCTTACCGCCAGAGACAGTGAAACCGACCAGATCACCGGATTTACCATGGGTGCCGATGACTACATTACCAAGCCTTTCCGCCCCTTAGAACTGATGGCCAGAATCAAGGCAAACTTACGCCGCACCAACCGGTATGACCGGATTGCTTCTGCCAAAGAGGACGATCCGGACCCAGTCATCACCATCCGGGGGCTTACCCTGGATACTGCCCGGCACGAATGCACCTTAAATGAGCGAGAGCTTTCCCTGACTCCCACGGAATTTTCCATTCTCCAGATTCTATGCCAGAATCTTGGAAAAGTGGTGAGCTCCGAGGATCTGTTTTTTCAGGTGTGGAAAGAAAAATACTATGAAAATTCCGGAAATACCGTGATGGTACATATCCGGCATCTTCGTTCCAAAATGAAAGATTCTGCAGAACATCCAAAATACATCAAAACGGTCTGGGGAGTGGGGTATCGCATCGATGAGTAAAAGATCCAGAAAAGAAAAGCAGCCAGGCAAGAAAAAGGACCTGTCCGCTTTGAAATTTGCGGCAGGTGCCTTTCTCATTACCTGTGTATTCTTTTTTCTTGCAGATGAAGTGTTTAACGGCGTCTTTTTAGACTGGTTTGAAGGAACCTTTATCCGGACCGAGTTTTCCCAATCCGACGCTGTGTATTACACCGTTTTCATCCGCTCTTCGTTCCGGCGTTTTTCATTTTTTGCTCTGTTTCTGCTTCTTTTTCTTGGCAGTCTTGCCATTCATCTTCTCTCCCGCCGGAAAGCGAAAAAACTGGCGGAAGAAACCATCACCCGTTTTGCCGCCCAGGTGGAAACCTCCCTTGCAGCCCCAGAAACCGATCCTTCTGTGTTTTCCGGAGAATTTTCCACTCTGGGTCTGAAAATTCTGACCTTAAAAAATCTGGCTGCCCAGAAAGAACTTCTCTTAAAGCAGGAAATGCAGCAGAAGAATGACCTCATCGCCTACTTGGCCCACGATCTGAAAACCCCTCTGGCTTCTGTCATCGGCTATCTGTGTCTGTTAGATGAGAGCCCATCTCTCCCAGAAGAACTCCGGGAACAGTACATCGGCATTACTCTGGAAAAATCTTACCGTCTGGAACAGCTCATCAATGAATTTTTTGAGATTACCCGGTACAATCTCCACGCAATCGTGGTGACTCCCGGCCGGGTGCATCTGCGCACTATGCTGCTGCAGATGGCGGATGAATTTTATCCCATGCTGGAACCGGAAGGAAAGCAGATTCAGGTGGATGTTCCCGCAGACCTGGAATTCATCGGCGATGCCGACAAACTGGCCAGAGTCTTTAACAACATTCTGAAAAATGCGGCTGCCTACAGCTACCAGAATACGGTCATCCGGGCCACCGCCTGTGAAGAAACCTTTCCTGGCAAAAATCCCCAGGTGCTGATCTGTTTTTCCAATCAAGGTGATCCCATCCCTGCCCATGCAAAAGATACTATTTTTGAAAAATTCTACCGCTTAGACGGCTCCCGTTCTACCAGAACCGGCGGCTCCGGCTTGGGACTTGCCATTGCAAAGGATATTGTAGAGGCACACCACGGAACCATTTCCGTAGAAAGCACCCTGGAGGAAACCATCTTTACTGTGGTGCTTCCCAAAAATCCTTTCAATGAACCAGCATGACTTACTGTTTTTCCCTTTTCCCGCTGACAATCCGGTAATAGGCTCCGGATGTGATCTGGTAGACCAGCACATAAAATAGGCCAAAGATACCAAAACATCCAAGACAAATTTGTATCAGGAGGACGCGGTTATCAATTCCAAAAATCAGCAGAATTTTTTCTACCATAGGAAATGCAAAGCATAAGTGGAGTCCTGCTCCCAAAAGAGGCATGAAAAATACCGTCAGAATCTGGGAATGAATGCTTTTCTGAATGTCTTTTTTCGTCATTCCCACTTTCTGCATAATTTCAAACCGGGACTGGTCTTCATACCCTTCAGAAATCTGTTTATAGTACATAATCAGCACAGTGGCAAATAAGAAGACAATGCCCAGGAGAATGCCCAGGAAAAAGATTCCCCCATACAGCCCGTAAAAATCTGCACGGTTTACTTCCCTGCTTTCGATCTGATATCTCAAAGCGGTTTCCCTAGATGTCTGTCCAGTTAATTCTGTCAGTTTGTTGAACATTCCCTTTTCGATGCTTTCTTCGCTGTCCGCATCTTTTTTCCCGGAAAGGTCAAATCCATAATACCAGGTCCAGCCAGCGTTCACTCCTTCCGGAATGCTTTCCACTGCCTCTTTCAAATCCGGCACCACCAGAATCACCGTAACAGTCGCACTGTAAGCTGCCATCCCATTTCCCATAAACTGATCCAGGATTTTTTTTACATGGTAGGTTTTTCCGCCATCCATGGCCAGTGTCGTTCCCACACTGTCATTTTGATTCACATACGCCAGTGCTTCATCCGGCTCCAAATTTTCGGAGGCATTCATCATGGCGTTGTACTCTGCCAGATCTACCAGCATCACCTGACAGTCGGTGAAATTTCCATTCTCCATGCCTGGATTCGTTCCTATGGTCTCTCCATTTCGGTAAGCCCGGAAATAGACCCACTGATAATCTAAGATGTTCTCCGTCTCTCTGTTATTTTCTTTTACAATGTTTTCAAAATCCTTCCGGATTTCTTCCCGCTCTTCATCGAACACCTGGCCCTCGTCAAATACGGGTTCTGTGATCTGAACGATCAGATCTCTTGGATACCGGTCAGACAAAACGTTCTCTTTTCCGCCATATAAGCAGGTCACTGCAGAGAGCATCACCAGCACCATGGTCGATAAAATACAGATGGATGCCAGACCGCCTCCGTTTCGTTTCATCCGGTAAATCATGGAAGAAACGGACACAAAATGATTGGTTTTATAGTAGTATGTTTTGTTTTTCTGTAAGAGACGGCATAACACCACAGAACCTGCCACAAACAGCAGATAAGTGGCCACAATGACCAGGATCACTGCCACAATAAACCACATCATGGCAGACAAGGGATCCTGAATGGAAAGTGCCAGCCAGTAAGCGGTTCCCAGGATCAAAGCTCCCGCAAGCGCCAGCAGCCAGTTTGCCTTTGGCGGCTTCTCTCCTGTATTTTCACTGCGAAGAAGATCAATGGAACTGGAAAACCAAATCTGCCGAATGGAATTTAACAAAAGCAGGACAAAGATCACGGCAAAGCACAGAAAGGTTTCCCAAATGGAAGATGTTTCAATGCGCAGAGAATAGGCGATGTCCGAACCAATGAGATTCAGAAGTCCCAGCTCTGCCAGCTTAGAAAACAAAATACCAGATACCAATCCCGCTCCAAGGGAAATGCCGCCGATCATCAGAGTTTCCCAGACCAAAATTCTGGTCAGATTTCCTTTTCCCATTCCCAACACATGGTATAGTCCAAATTCTTTTTTCCTTCGTTTCATCAGAAAGGAATTGGTGTAGAATAAGAAAATCAGGGAAAAGACCCGAAGAACCACAGCTCCAAGTCCCAGTATCATCTGGACAGTCGCGCCTCCCCGGATGGTGGACACCAGCTTATTTTCTCCCAGAAATGCAATGATATAATACATCATCACCATACCGATGCAGGTAAACAGGTAGGGAGTATACAGATTTTTATTTTTCTGAATTCCCTGCCAGGCAATTTTTGCATAAAATCCTTTTTTCATTCACGGACACCTCCGGATGCCAGCAGGGTCAGGGTATCAGAAATCCTGGTATAAAACTGCTGATCTGTCAGATCCCCGCGGTACAGCTGGTGGAACACTTCTCCGTCCCGGATAAACAGTACCCTTCCTGCGTGGCTGGCCGCTTTCACAGAATGCGTCACCATCAGAATCGTCTGTCCCTTTTCGTTGACTTCTTTAAACAGCCGCAGCAGTTCATCCGTTGCCTTGGAATCCAGGGCGCCAGTAGGTTCGTCTGCCAGAAGAAGCTTCGGATCGGTGATCAGAGCTCTCGCAACGGCTGCCCTCTGTTTTTGTCCGCCAGATACCTCATAGGGATACTTTTTCAGAAGTCCCAGGATGCCAAGCTGCGCTGCCAGAGGCTCTAACTTTTCTTTCATGTAGTTATAGGGTTTTCCAGCCAGTACCAGGGGCAGATAAATGTTGTCTTCCAGAGTAAACGTATCCAGCAGGTTAAAATCCTGGAACACAAATCCTAAGTTTTCTCTTCGGAAGGTAGACAACTCTGCTTCCCGGATTTTAGTCAGATCTTTTCCAGACAGCTTTACGCTTCCTCCAGTAGGACGGTCTAAAGCAGCTAAAATATTTAACAGAGTAGTTTTTCCGGAACCGGATTCTCCCATGATGGCAGCGTATTCACCCTCTTCTACCTCAAAGTTTACATTTTTTAATGCTTCCACCTTGTTTCCTCCAAGGCGGGTGGTATAAATTTTCCGCAAGCCGCGGACCTCCAATATACTCAACGTTTCTTCCTCCTTATGTCTGGTTTCGTGAGCCAGAGCTTTTGACCCTGGCTCCTTCTTCTTCAATGATGCCATACGGATTGCTTCGTGCTTCGCACTCTTCCAATCCTACCCGCCATTCGGATATCGTGGGGAAAGCTCCCCACTTTTATCCTCATGTCAGGGCGGGTCATAAATCCATAAAGCCCCTTATGTGCAAGCATACCGTGGCTTATGGCTTTTGACCCTGGTATCATTACTATATCAGAAAAGGAAATGTACTTCCATCGAATGGACTTACATTTCCTTTTTGGGTTCTTACAATCCTGTAAGATTTGATATCACATTTATTCCACTTCCAACTTTTTTTCTTCCAGGAAAAGCCGCACCACCGTCCCTTTCCCTGGAACAGAAGAAATCTTCATCTCATGGCCTAATTTCCGACAGATCCGTCTGCACAGGTACAGACCGATTCCGCTGGCTTTTTTATCTGCACGTCCGTTACATCCCGTATACCCTTTCTCGCAGATTATGGGAAGATCTTCCGGAAGGATTCCAATACCGGTATCCTGAATGCACAGTGTTTCCGGTTCTTCTGCAAAAATGCGGATTTTCCCGGAAGGCGTGTACTTCAGGGCATTGGTCAGCACCTGTTCCACCACAAAAGCCAGCCACTTTTCATCTGTCAGCACCTGCTTTCCAGAGGGCGTATAATCCAATTCCAGTTTTCTTCGAAAAAACTGACCAGACAGTTTCTTTAACACCTGCCCCACAATTTTATCCAGGGAACACCTGCGGATCACATAATCGTTTGCCTCCCCGGAAAGCCGGACATAGCACAGGGCCATTTCCACATATTGTTCAATCCGCTGCAGCTCCCCTTCCATTTTTCCGGTAAGCTCTGCGTCCTGCCCGCCAAGCCCTAATTGCAGATGCATGGCTGCAATAGGTGTTTTGATCTGATGAACCCAGGTGGTATAATAATCTGCCATTTCTTCATATCGGGCATTCTGCTCATCCAACAATTCTTTTTCTTCCAGGAACAGTTTCTCGATAATCTCCTGATAGTTTTTTTCAATGCTGTCATCCGCCTTTGGAAACTGGTTCATTTCCTCCCCGGTCAGCTCCCGGATCCGCTTTAACGCCTGTTCCTTTTCCTTTTCTTTCCACGCATCCATTCCAAAAAACGCCGCTCCTGCAGCTGCCTGAAGAATGCAGGGATACTCCAGTGCCTCCATCGGAAAATGGTAAATCGCAAAAAACACCGGCCAGATTCCAAAAGAAACTGTAAAAGCCAGAAGCCCCAGCTTTCGGCTCTGCACCCATCCTTTCCAAAATTCCATGGCTTCCCCCTACTCTACCAGATAGCCTACGCCAAATTTTGTCACGATAAACTCCTCCAGGCCTGCCTGCTCCAGCTTTCTGCGCAAACGGTTCACATTCACCGTCAGTGTGTTGTCATCAATGAAGGTATCCGTCTCCCACAGCTGCTTAAACAGCTGCTCCCTGGAAACGATTTGTCCTTTGTGCTCCATGAGGATTTTCAAAATGCCGTATTCATTTTTGGTCAGGGCAATGGTTTCTCCCTGATAAGACAGGGTATGATCCCCCAGATTCAACACAGCTCCCCTGTGTTCCAGCGCAGAAACCGCCGCCTGCCCAAACTCATAAGTGCGCCGCAGAATCGCCTGGATCTTTGCCACCAGCACACTCATATCAAAGGGCTTTGCCACAAAATCATCACCGCCCATGTTGATTGCCATGACAATATTCATATTATCAGAGGCAGAAGACAGAAACAAAATGGGAACCTTGGAAATTTTCCGAATCTCCTGACACCAGTAATATCCATTATAATAAGGAAGTCCAATATCCATCAGCACCAGATCCGGGCTGGCACTTTGAAATTCTCCTATAATATTCTGGAAATTTTTGGATGCCCGTGCTTCCATTCCCCAGGTGCCCAACTGTTCTTTCAAGCCTTCTGCAATTTCCAGGTCATCTTCTACAATTAAAATCCGGTACATGCTTTACCTGCTTTCTTTTTTCATCCAAGAGCCACATCCAGCGCCAGCATCAGTGTAAATCCCACTGCAAAGAAAAGTGTCCCTAAGTTGGAATGTTTTCCTGCTGACATTTCCGGAATCAGTTCTTCTACCACCACGTACATCATGGCACCTGCCGCAAAACTTAACAGATAAGGAAGCAGTGGAATAATAAATCCGGACAGTAGGATCGTAAGCCAAGCCGCCACAGGCTCCACCACACCCGAAAGGGTTCCATATAGAAAAGCTTTGGATTTTTTCATACCTTCTGCCTGAAGCGGCAAGGAAATAATGGCCCCTTCCGGGAAATTCTGAATGGCAATTCCAATAGAAAGCGCCAGCGCCCCGCTGATGGTCAGTGTCTGATTTCCTGCCAGCCATCCGGCAAACACCACACCTACCGCCATACCTTCCGGAATGTTATGCAGGGTCACTGCCAGTACCAGCATGGTGGTTCGCTTCAGGGCTACTTTGGGACCTTCTGCCTCCTCACTGCCGGCATGGAGATGGGGAATTACCCGATCCAAGAGCAGCAGGAACAAAATGCCCACCCAGAAGCCTGCCACTGCCGGAACAAAGGACAACTTTCCCATCTGGCTGGACTGCTCCATAGCTGGAATTAAAAGGCTCCACACAGAAGCCGCCACCATCACACCTGCTGCAAATCCGGTAAGCACCCTCTGCACCATCTCATTTAATGCATTTTTCATAAAAAGGACGCATGCTGCTCCCAGCGTTGTCCCCACAAACGGAATCAGAGTTCCTCCTGCAGTTGTCATCCACACACGATCCATGATTTTCTTCGGCCTACGGGCCTCTCCTTTTCCTGCCAGAAAGACTCCCCCCTGACACACTTTCCTATTCATACTATGCATGATTATAGCAGAGTGGGAAAACCCCGTCAACGTTTCCAGGATGAGGACTTTTCTCACTTGGCAGGAAAGCAATTTCTGTAAATCAAAAAATCCGCACTCTTTTCAGAGTACGGATTTTTATCCGGAACTTAAGATCTATTGCCTAAGTTCTTTTTTATCACGGTTTTACAACAATGTTCACAATCTTCTTGGGAACATAAATCTCTTTTACAACGGTGCCGCTTAAACGGTCGCCCAGAGCTTCTTTTCCTTTTGCAATGGCATCTTCCTTGGAAATGTCCACTGGAATGCTGATGATAACCTTGGTCTTTCCGTTGATCTGAACCGGAACTTCCACTTCATCATCTTTCATGGCTTCCTCATCATGCTCCGGCCATGTGTTGTTAAAGACGCTCTCGTTTCCGCCAAGCTCCTGCCACAATTCTTCACTTAAGTGAGGTGCAAAGGGTGCCAGCAGAATTACTGCAGTTTTCAGGGTCTCTTTATCAATGCCGCCATTCTTGGCCATCTCGATCATTTTGTTGTTATACTCCATGAATCCGGAAATTACCGTATTCAGGCTGAAACTTTCCAGACGCTGGGTGATCAGATGTACCATCTTGTGACGCAGTTTGATCATCTCTTTGGTCGGCTCAACATTCTTATCCTTGTTGTCCATAACCAGGTTCCAGAACTTGTTCAGGAAGCGGTATACACCGTCGATTCCTCTGTCGTCCCACTCTGCATCCAGTTCAGGCGGACCTACGAACAGCTCATACATACGCAGGGAATCACAGCCATAATCACGTACCAGATCATCCGGGGAAATGACATTTCCTTTGGACTTACTCATCTTGATACCGTTCTTTCCGGTGATCATACCTTGGTTGAACAGTTTGTGGAAGGGTTCATCAAAATCAATGGCTCCGATATCATACAGGAACTTGGTATAGAAACGAGAATACAGCAGATGCAGCACGGCATGTTCTACACCGCCGATGTACATATCTACCGGCAGATATTTGTCTGCTTTTTCCTTGGAAACCAGCTCTTTGTCATTGTGGGGATCCACATAACGCAGGAAATACCAGGAAGAACCTGCCCACTGAGGCATGGTATTGGTCTCTCTCTTTGCAGGGCCGCCGCAGGCCGGGCACTTGCAGTTTACCCAGTCGGTGATGGCTGCCAGAGGAGATTCTCCAGTACCCGTCGGCTCGTAGGATTCCACTTCCGGCAACTCCAGAGGAAGCTCTTCTTCCGGAACCGGAACATTTCCGCACTTCGGGCAGTGTACAATGGGAATCGGCTCGCCCCAGTAACGCTGACGGGAGAATACCCAGTCACGCAGTTTGTAATTGACCGTCTTGCGTCCAATCCCCATCTTCTCGATGATGTCCGGAGCTTCTTTTTTCAGGACTTCGGACTTCATACCGTTCCAGTCACCGGAATTGATCAGCACGCCTGAAGGTGCGCAGTAAGCTTCCGTCATGTTCTCAATCTCTTTGCCATCCTGAGAAATAACCTGGATAATAGGCAGGCCAAACTTGGTAGCAAATGCAAAGTCACGGTCATCATGAGCCGGAACGCACATGATGGCACCAGCTCCGTAATCAGCCAGTACATAATCGGACAGCCAGATAGGAACCTTCTTGCCATTTAAGGGGTTGATGGCATAACTTCCGGTGAAGACTCCGGTCTTTTCTTTGTCCTGCAGACGGTCTACGTTGGACTTCATGGAAGAATCGTAGATATATTTTTCTACTTCTTCTTTGGTCTCCGGGGTAGCCAAAGATGCTGCTAGAGCATGCTCCGGTGCCAGTACCATAAAGGTGGCTCCATGCAGAGTATCCGGTCTGGTGGTATATACAGTAATTTTCTCGTCTCTTCCATCAATGGGGAAGTCTACTTCTGCACCGTAGGATTTGCCGATCCAGTCTGTCTGCATCTTCTTTACTTTTTCCGGCCAGTCCAGCTTGTCCAGATCATTTAACAGACGGTCTGCATATTTGGTGATCCGAAGCATCCACTGACGCAGATTTTTCTTGGTAACCGGGGTGCCGCAGCGCTCGCATACGCCGTTGACAACTTCCTCGTTTGCCAGTCCGGTCTTACAGGAAGGACACCAGTTGATGGGGAACTCCTTCTCATAAGCCAGGCCCTCTTTGAACATCTTCACAAAGATCCACTGAGTCCATTTGTAGAACTTGGGATCGGTGGTGTTTACTTCTCTGTCCCAGTCATAGATGGATGCGATCTCATTGATCTGACGTTTGATGTTGGAAATATTTTTCTCTGTAGAAATGGCCGGATGCTGTCCTGTCTTGATTGCATAGTTCTCTGCAGGAAGTCCAAATGCATCCCAGCCCATGGGATGAATCAGGAAATATCCCTGCAGCATTTTATAACGGCTCCACACATCAGAGATGACGTAACCTCTCCAGTGTCCTACGTGCAGACCGTTTCCTGACGGGTACGGGAACATATCCAGGCAGTAGTATTTCGGTTTTTTGCCGTCATCTACATTTACTGGATGTTCCTCCCAGATTTTTCTCCACTTTTGTTCAATCGCCTTATGATTATAAGGAACTGCCATTATCTTTTCCTCCTGGTACTTTGCATTTCATGGGGCAGTTTCTGACTTTTTGATCCATCACTGCCAATTTATCACTGGTTTTCATTTTACCCATTTCCCTTGCATTTGTCAATAGATGGGGTATACTTAAAAAAAGATCGCGTTTACGGAGGTTTTCCTATGAAATCAAACCATACTTTTCTTTCTTATCCTGTAGGACTTCTTGGGATTCTGTTTCTTCTTTCCTTAAGTGTTACTGTTGTTTTAAACGCCCGTTTCCTTTATTATCAGGATCTGGATGCCTTGTCCGCTTCCACTGGTCTTTCCAAGGAAGCCATTCAGGAAGACTACGACACCCTCATTGATTACAATTTGTTTTTCCATCACGAGGACCTGGTGTTTCCCAATCTTCCGCAGTCCGAAGAAGGCCATATCCATTTTCAGGAAGTCAAGCAGATTTTTGTCCTTCTTCAGGATACCTGCCTGATTTCGGGACCCCTGTTTTTTCTTGCCGCCTTCTATCTTTTGAAAAAGCAGAAAAATCCTCTGTTTTTAAAAATCACCTGGATTGTGGGAAGCCTTCTTCCTCTTGTGGTAGGAACCATTGCCTTCTTTTTCTGGGACTGGCTCTTCGTGGCCTTTCACCAACTGGTTTTCCGCAACGACTACTGGCTGTTTGACCCTGCCACAGATCCCATTATTGATCTTCTGCCAGATTCTTATTTTTTCCGCTGTCTGGTGTGCATTGTACTTCTGCTTCTGATCTTCACCCAGCTCTGTGGTCTGCTTTACTGGAAATTTTCCAGAAAGCGCCCCGCATGACCTGCGGATTACTGATATTTCTGAATCACAATCTGGAGAGTTCTTCTATCTCGGAATTCATTGATGGAAGGATAATACACTACAGAAAGGGACACCCGATTTTCTCTTCCCTGAAACAGCTTTTCCATTTCAACGGAACCGAATTTTTTCTCCAGATACTCCTGAAATCCTTGGATATCCCCAAAGTACAGGGCCTCTAAGACAGCGCCTCTGGCATTTCTCACCTGCATTTTTAAAACGTTTCGGTTCTGTCCCAGGATCCTGGCGTTTAAAATCTGCAGTTTTTTTTCTGCAAACACTGGCTTGGTGTTGGCCTTTCCAAATGGCTCCAGCACGGACAGCTCTTCCACCAGATGTTCCGTAATATAGTCAATGGGCATGGGTACATCAATGACTACTTTTTCCGTCAGATCTTCCGAAGTCAATGTTGTCTGTTCATTGAGGCGCTTTCGCAGCACCCCTGCCATTCCCTTTTCCATGGAAAGGCCTGCTGCCATGGGATGTCCTCCAAATTTGGTAAACAGCTCTTTGCATTTCATCAGCTCTTCAAACATATTGTAAGTTTCAATGGAACGGCCGGACCCTTTGATTCCTTCTGCAGAATCCGTGATCACAATGGTAGGACGGTAATACCGTTCCCGAAGCCTTCCTGCAATGATCCCGGCCAGACTTTCATGGCATCCCGGCAGATACACCACCAGCACTTTATCCTCTTTTAAGGGGCCGTTTTCAATCAGCTCCACAGCCTGCTCCACCCCTTTGGCTGTCATATCTTTACGCTCATCGTTTAACTCCTTCAGCTCCTGGGCCAGAGCAGCTGCTTTTTCCGCATTTTCTTCCAGCAAAAGAGACAACGCCCGTTTGGCCGTGTCCAGTCTTCCGCTGGCATTGATGCAGGGGCCTAAGACAAATCCGATGTGATAGGCATTGAGCTGTGCCTGTTCCAGGCCATTTGCCTGAATCAGAGCATGAAGTCCCGGATTGGTGGTGTGATTTAATTTCTTCAATCCTTCTTTTACCAGAATCCGATTTTCTTCCGTAAGGTCCATCACATCGCCGACCGTGGCAATGGCAGTCTGCTCCAAAAACTCCAGGGATGCTTCCCACCCAATGTCAAAAAGCTCATACAGACACTGCACTACTTTCCACGCCACCGCTGCCCCGCACAGATTTTTAAAGGGATAGGGGCACCCTTCCTGCTTGGGATTGACGATCACATCCGCAGGGGGAATCCGGTCCTGGGGCTCATGATGGTCTGTCACAATCACCGTCATTCCGTGGTCTTTTGCATATCCGATCTGATCCACCGCCGCAATTCCATTGTCGCAGGTCAGGATGGTATCCACCCCTTCCTCATAGGCGTATTGGATCAGATGCTCATTAATGCCATATCCGTCCTTCATCCGGTCCGGAATTTCATAGTCTACCAAAGCCTGACAGCGTTTCAGCCCTTTGTACAGAATGTAAGTGGCATTCACTCCATCAATATCATAATCTCCGATGATCCGGATTTTCTTTTTCTCCTGAATTTTCCTTTTTATAAGTGCTGCTGCCTCATCCGCTCCTTTTAGCAGATGAGGATTGTAAAGCTGTTCCAGCCCTCCGTAAAGGTACAGCCGGATTGCCTCGTCTCCCACCACATCCCGGTTGCGGATCAGCCTGGCAGTCACCGGATCAATTCCAAATTTTGCAGCAATCTGCGCAAAGTCTGCCCGTTTTGCAGCAACCACCCATTTTTCCATTGGCACGGTTTCTTCCTTTCTTCTTCAGAAAGAGAAAAGCTGCCCCGCAGGACAGCCTCTTCTCTCTGGCTCTTTGTATATGTTTAATTTTTGTCTTTTTTCAGACCCTGAAGTACATACCACAACGGACCGGTAATGCATACAGAAGAATATCCTCCGCAGGCGATACCTACCATCAGCGGCAGTGCAAACTCACGGATGGAAGCAACACCTAAGATAAACAGCACTGCTACCATAATAAAGGTTGTCACAGATGTATAAATACTTCTGGTCAGTGTCTGGGTAATACTCTTGTTCACCACATCTGCCACGGTTTCTTTTTTGCCCATGCTCTTTAAATTCTCCCGGATACGGTCGAAAATAACGATGGTAGCATTAATGGAATATCCCACAATGGTCAACATGCAGGCGATAAAGGTATTTCCCACGGATACTCTGGCAATGGCATAGAATGCCAGAACCACCAGAACATCATGTACCAATGCCATAACAGCACTTCCTGCGAAGCGAATGTTGCTGAAACGGAACCAAATGTAGATCAGCATACAGATGGTGGCAATGACCACAGAAACAATGGCATCTTTGCGCATTTCACCGGAAACGGTAGAAGAAATGCTTTCTGCAGAAATCAGGCTCTCATCCACATTAAATTTTTCTACCAGTGCTTCATTCAGTGCATTTCTCTCATCCAGGTCCAGAGCTCTGGTCTTGATGATGACCTGATTGGTTCCGGTTACTTTCTGTGTCTGAATATCTGCGTCTCCGGTAATACTCTGAACTACCGGTTTGACTTCTGCATCAATATCTGCAATGGAAAGATCCTCATTAAAGGTTACATTGGTGGAAGTACCGCCCATAAACTCAAGGCTGTAGTTTAATGCCTTTCCGCTGGTACCGTGGAACACTGTCATAGCAACCGGTCCGGAGATCACAAGTACAATGGAAATCACAAAGAAGATCTTTTTCTTTCCAACAAAGTCGATGGCTTTGCGCTCTTTGGCTTTTCCGAAGAATTTGAGATCCTGTACACCCAGGGTATACAGTGCATTTACCACCAGACGGGAGATCACCAGGGCGGTAAACATGGAGATCACAATACCCATTGCCAGGGTATATGCGAACCCTTTCACACTTCCGGTGCCCATCATAGCCAAAACGAATGCTGCGATCAGAGTGGTGACGTTGCCGTCCACGATGGCGGACAAGGCTTTCTGGAAACCGCTCTTGATGGCGCCTTTAACGCTCATGCCGGAAGCGATCTCCTCCTGGATACGTGCATAAATGATAACATTTGCATCCACTGCCATACCAATACCAAGGATGATACCTGCAATACCGGGAAGTGTCAGGGTGATGTCAAAGGCATTTAAGGATACCAGCATCAGTGCGGTATACATCAGCAGAGAAAATCCTGCAACCAGTCCCGGCACCCGATATACCACTGCCATAAACAGGATTACCAGTACAAGACCAACCGCTCCGGCAATCAGGCTGGTGGAAATGGCTTCCTCACCCAGCTGTGCGCCTACTACGTTGGAACGGATCTCTTCCAGCTCTACAGACAGAGAACCGATTCGGATGGAAGATGCCAGGTTTCTTGCCTCTTCCATGTCTCTCATACCTGAAATCTGTGCTTTTCCATCGGTAATAGCTTCGTTTACAGTCGGTGCACTGATGGTTTCTCCATCATACACGATGAGGATCTGTTTTCCGACGTTGTTCTTGGTCGCTTCTGCAAAAGCTTCCTTTCCCTCATCTGTGAGAACCAGTTCTACCACATACTCGGTGTTTTTCATCTGGTTCTGTGTAGCTGCTGCCTCTGCAGACTCAATCATGGAACCGTCCATTACAACGGTGCCGTCTGTCAGCTGAAACTCCAGGGACCCCGGCTTTCCAAGCTCTTCCAGAATCTGATTGGCGTCTGATACGCCCGGGATCTCAATATTGATCCGGTCATCGCCTTCCTGATAAACCTGTGCCTCAGTGCTGTAGCCGTCCACACGCTGCTGCAGTTTGTAAATGGTGTCTGCCATGTCCTCTGCAGAAGGAGCCTCATCTCCCACTGCCTGGTAGGTAATGCTCACACCGCCTGCCAAGTCCAGTCCAGTAATGATATTTTTCGCTGAACCTGTTCCGGTGGGACCAAAGCCTACTGCTGCGGTAAAGGTCAAAAGCCCTAATAACAGGGCCATGCATACCAGAACCGCAATCGCTTTGTTCTTTTTCATGATCGTTCTCTCCTTTATTATTTCAGGGCAAAGCCAATCAGGATTCTTCCTGGTCAGCCAGCGCTGCCTTGATCATAATTGCACATTCCACACGCTTGCGCTGCAGTTCGCATCCGATATCATAAGCATCGTTGATGTTTCCATGGAAATTCCATGCATTTGCAGCACAGCCGCCACTGCAGTAAAATCTTGCAAAGCAGTTTCGGCATTTCTCTTTGGTGTAGACGTTGCAGCATTTGAACTCGTCCCGAATCTCGGTATTCTTTACGCCATCCCAGACATTTCCCATGAGGAACTGTTCTTCTCCTACAAACTGGTGGCAGGGATACAGGTCACCCCAAGGAGTCACAGCCAGGTACTCGGTTCCGGAACCGCACCCGGAAAGCCGCTTGTACACACAGGGACCGCCTGTCAGGTCAATCATGAAATGGAAGAAAGTAAAGCCTTCGCCTTTTTTCTCCCGCTCTACCATGATCTTTGCCAGCTTGTCATATTCTTCGAAGATCTTGGGAAGGTCTTCTTCTCTTAATGCATAGGGTTCTTCCGGCTTTGCCACGACTGGCTCCACTGAAATCTGTTTGAATCCTAAATCTGCCAAGTGAAGTACGTCGTTGGAGAAATCCAGGTTTTCATGGGTAAAGGTACCTCTTGCATAGTAGCGTTCCTGATTCCGGCTGTCTGCAAATTTCTGGAATTTGGGTACGATCAGATCGTAGCTTCCGGTTCCTTTCCGGAACGGACGCATTTTGTCGTTGACTTCTTTTCTGCCGTCGATACTCAGTACCACATTAGCCATCTCTTTGTTGCAGAACTCCATAATCTCGTCATTTAAGAGCACGCCATTGGTTGTCAGAGTAAAGCGGAAGTTCTTATCATGGATCTTTTCCTGCTCACGGCCGTAACGAACTAGATCTTTCACTACTTTCCAGTTCATCAGCGGCTCGCCGCCAAAGAAATCCACTTCCAGATTCCGGCGGTTTCCGGAATTGGCAATGAGGAAATCTAAGGCCTGTTTTCCGGTCTCATAGCTCATCAGAGCCCGGCGTCCATGGTACTCTCCCTCTTCTGCAAAGCAGTAACGACAGGCAAGGTTGCAGTCATGTGCAATATGAAGACACAATGCCTTTACCACGGTGGAACGTTTTTTGAAATTCTCAATGGCCGGCTGATAGGTATCCTCTGTAAAGAGAACGCCTGCTTTTTCCAGCTCCCGGCACTCCTCAATGGCTCCTTTGATATCCGCTTCCGGATAGGAACCGTTTAATACTTCCAGAATCGTGGCTTCTGTTTCTTTTTTCTCCAGATACGGAAGTACGTCATATACCACATCGTCTACCACATGCACAGCACCGCTGTTGACGTCCAGTACGATGTTGTAGCCGTTGTTTTTATACTGATGGATCACTATAAATCCCCTTTCCTGTAACATGTAATAAGCAGCGAACAAGCTGTCCGCTGCTTATTCTTACCTTTTTTTGAATAGCTCTGTAGCCGCTGCTTATTTGCTGTGCTCGCAGGTCTGGTTTCCTACTGTACAGGAAGTCTTGCAAGCTGACTGACAGGAAGTCTGGCACTCGCCGCATCCGCCCTTTTTCAGAGTATTCTGAAGAGTCTGTGCATTCAGGGTTTTGATATGCTTCATTGTTTTTGCCTCCTTATTCCATTTTTTGTTCACTTTGTTAATTATAGCATAGGTATACTTATTTTAAAAGCACTTTTTTTCGATCATCTTTTTTCGTTTTCTCACACATTCTTCACGATTTCGTGGTATAATAATACAACTTTAATCTGAAAAAGAAAGGAATCCGACTTATGGAAAAACGCATTTCCCCATTTCTCGCTACTGCTGCTGCAGCACTTCTTCTCACCAGCTGCGGTTCTTCTGGAACTTATGGAAAATATGTCAC
Source organism: uncultured bacterium (assembly GCA_905214955.1). Taxonomy (GTDB): domain Bacteria; phylum Bacillota; class Clostridia; order Lachnospirales; family Lachnospiraceae; genus Limivivens. The sequence goes on along the minus strand of CAJMON010000005.1, from coordinate 4,103 downwards.
CCTTGGAGAGTACAAAGGGCTCTCTGTCAACCTGATTCGTTCTGAAGTTTCCGACGATACTCTCCAGGATGAGATCGACTCCGCGATTCAGGAACATGCTGAGTACGACCCCATTACAGACCGGGCCTGTGAAAACGGCGATGTGGTGAACATTGACTTTACCGGCACCATTGACGGCACCGAATTTGACGGCGGCTCTGCTACAGACTATGATTTGGAGCTTGGAGAAGGCTACTTCATTGACGAGCTGGAAGAAGGCATTGTAGGCATGAAGACCGGTGAAACCAAAGAGATCCCTGTCACATTTCCGGAGGATTACAGTGAAGACCTGGCTGGGAAAGAAGCTGTCTTTTCTGTGACCGTAAACTCCATTTCTCAGGAAATTCTCCCGGAATACAATGATGAATTTGTGGCCAGTATCTCTGATTTTACCACCACTGCCGATTACGAGGCAGACTTAAAGGCCACCCTTTTATCCCAGGCGGAAGAAAACAACCGCTATCTGGCAGGCTCCGATGCCCTCACTGCTGCCGTTGCCAATGCCACCTTTAAAGGATATCCCCAGGAGCTTTATGATGCCTGCAAGCAGGAATACGATGACATGAATGCCATGTATGCAGAGATCTTCGGCATGGACCCGGAAGACCTGGCACTGGACGATGATGAGACCAAAGAGGCCGTGGAACAGATGGTTTACGAGCAGATGGTGGTCACTGCCATTGCAGAAAAGGAAAAGCTGAAAGTCACCGATGACGAATACAACGACTACGTCAACAGCATTTACGAAGACTATGGCTATGAATCCGTGGAAGATTTTGAATCCGATTATTCCAAGGATTCTACAATGGAAGAGCTTCTCCAGTCCAAAGTCCAGGATTTCCTTCTGGACAATGCTTCCATTACCGAAATCTCCGAAGATGACTATTACGCACAGCTCTATGGCAGTGATGAAGATTACGAAGACTTTTCCGAAGAAGACACCGAGGACGAGCTGGTTCTGGACTTAGAAACCGCCGATACGGAAGTGCTCTCCGACGTGGAACTGCCCTTAGACAGTGAATCTGAGACTGAAACCGAAACTGCATCCGAAACAGAGTCCGTTTCTGAATCCTCTACCTGACATTGCAGTAAACAGCCGTGGCAGTGATCGTCTCATCTGTACTCCCATTCTGCCGCAGCAAGAAAATCCCGCACTCTGGAATTTTTACAGGAATGCGGGATTTTTTCAGTCTGTTCTCGAAACACGTTTTTATTGATGCCATCCTAGGCGCACACAGGGAGGGTGGTGTTCTCCTGTCAGTCCGTCCACGTCGTTGGTAATCCATTCCATAATCTCCAGCTGACGCCTTTCCCAGGCAGCAGATGCCTGTTTTTCTTCGTCTGTCTCTTCTTTTTCCATGGTAGTGTCAATCTCATCGTAACCGAAAATATAGCCTCCAGCACTCCAGATTGTAAAATTGCTGTCCGGTCCTGGTTCCATTTTTCCATTTTTCTCAACCATAAGTGCATCGTGACGCGCTTTGTAGATCTCCTCGCAGCCAGATTTTAGTTTTGTCATAAAAACACGGTGGCGGATCAGCTCTTTATTCTTCCTTACACTTCCTATATTTTCATACATCAGGCGCATAGGCTTTCCAGGCACGGAAATCCAGGAAAACGAATCGCCCATCTTTTTGACCAGCGCCTGAATCTTCTTCTGCTGTTCCTGCCAGAGACTGCTTTTTTCTTCCGTCTCACAGTACCCGAACACCAGCCTTCCGCAGCTCCAGATGCTGAAATTCGAAATCTGGTTCTGATCCAGAAAACCGGTCAGCTCCTGCCAGATCATGCCAAGTCTTTTCCGGTAATCTCCCACCTGTTGTTCTTTGATTTCCATTGCAAAGGTATGACGTTCCATAAGATCCCCTATCATCACCATACGAAAGGGCCTAGCTTTAGCCAGACCCTTAAAATCATATTTTTCTATCTTGTTAATCTTCGTTAGTATTTACTTTGCTGGCTCTCTCCTGAACCTGTTTTTCCTGGATGTCGGACGGTGCCTGCTCATATCTTGCAAATTCATAGGAGAATTCTCCGCTTCCGCCGGTCATGGAACGAAGGGTGGTAGAATATCCATACAGCTCCATTGTTGGGATGTCTGCTTCAATGATCTGGTTGCCCTTGTGATCCGGGTTCATGCCAAGCACACGGCCGCGGCGCTTGTTCAGATCGCCCATCACATCTCCGGTGTACTTATCAGCCACTTTTACCTTCAGAGAAGAAATCGGCTCTAACAGTACCGGAGAAGCTTCCATAAAACCTTTCTTAAATGCCTGAATGGCTGCGGTCTTGAATGCCATTTCAGAGGAGTCTACCGGATGGTAAGATCCATCATACAGAATGGCCTTCACACCCACTACCGGGTAAGCTGCCAGAGGACCTTTCAGGACGGATTCCTGAACACCCTTTTCTACTGCCGGGAAGTAGTTCTTCGGAACAGCTCCTCCTACCACTTCCTGCTCAAATACATAAGGTTTCTCCAGATCACCAGACGGCTCGAAGCGCATCTTTACGTGGCCATACTGGCCATGTCCGCCAGACTGTTTCTTATATTTGGCTTCCACATCGGATTTCTTACGGATGGTCTCACGGAATGCCACCTGGGGTTTCTCCAGAACGATTTCTACTTTATATTTTGCAAGAAGCTTGCTCTGAATGATCTCCAGATGCTGGTCACCCATACCGTACAGCAGTGTCTGACGGTTTTCTGCATCATTGACAATCTTCATGGTCAGATCTTCATGGGACATCTTCTGCAGAGCCTGTGCAACCTTGTCTTCTTCACCTTTGTTCTTTGCGGTATATTTCTTATATGTATACGGAACAGAAATATCCAGCTTTGCATACTGAATCGGATGGGTCTTTACAGAAAGACTGTCACCAGTACGTGCATGACTTAATTTGCCGATAGCACCGATGTCGCCTGCGTGAAGTTCTGGAACTTCTACGGGTCTGCTTCCCTCAAATACATACAGTTTGCTTAAGCGCTCTTCCACGTCTTTGTTGATGTTGTAAAGGCTGTCATCGTTCTTAATAACACCGGAGCACACCTTGATCAGAGAATATTTTCCAATAAAGGGGTCTACAATGGTCTTGAAGATCTGTGCGGATTTTGCTTTTGCGAAATCATAATCGGCTTCAAAAACTGCATTGGTCTTGGTATCAATACCGGCTTTCTTTCTCTTGTCCGGGCTTGGGAAATACTGCACAATGTCGTCTAACAGATTGGCTGCGCCCTTTAACTGAACGCTGGCGCCTAAAGTTACCGGAACCATGCTGCCGTCTGCTACGTTTGCAGTCAGTGCCATGAGAATCTCCGGAACAGAGAACTCTTCTCCGCCAAAATAGCGGTCCATGAACTCTTCACTGGTCTCTGCAACGGATTCCAGAAGGATCTCTCTGTATTTCTCCAGATATTCCATGCAATAGTCCGGAATCTCGCACTCTACTTTCTGGCCCTTTCCGGTCCAGCGTCTTCCTTCCTGTTTTACGATGTTGGCATATCCTACGAACTCTTCGTTTTCACGGATCGGCAGATGGATCGGCGCGATCTTCTTTCCGTACAGCTCTGTCAGGTCTTCTACGACTTTACGGAAGCTGGCGTTGTCCACATCCATATCGGATACGTAGATCATACGGGGCAGCTGATATTTTTCACACAGCTCCCATGCTTTCTGAGTACCCACTTCTACGCCGTTCTTACCTGAAACTACGATGATGGCTGCATCGGCTGCAGATGCTGCTTCTTCTGCTTCACCTACAAAATCAAAATATCCCGGAGTGTCCAGCACATTTACTTTGATATCGCCCCAAATAATAGGAACCAGGCTGGTACTGATTGAAAACTTTCTTTTGATCTCTTCTTTATCATAATCACTGATGGTATTTCCTTCTGCAATACTTCCCATACGGCTGGTAATTCCGCCCAGGTATGCCATCGCTTCCACAAGGCTGGTCTTTCCTGCTCCGCCATGCCCAAGGATTACGACGTTACGGATTCTGTCAGTTGTATAAACTTTCATAGACTATTCCTCCAGTACAAGTTATTTTGTTTTGCCCATGGA
>CAJMON010000004.1 GCA_905214955.1 uncultured bacterium | reverse complement strand
GAATTTCTGACTGATAGACGAACTTTTTTGATATAAAAACCAGGAGGTGCTTTTGTGCAGAATTCACAACAAATCTTCAAACTTCACTCCGAATACCAACCTACCGGTGATCAGCCACAGGCCATCGAGAAATTGGTCAAAGGCTTCAAAGAAGGCAACCAGTTCGAGACTTTGCTGGGTGTGACCGGTTCCGGTAAGACCTTCACCATGGCGAACGTCATCGCCCAGCTTAATAAGCCAACTTTGGTACTTGCGCACAATAAAACACTTGCGGCTCAGCTGTACGGTGAGTTTAAGGAATTCTTCCCGGAAAACGCAGTGGAATATTTTGTCTCCTATTACGACTATTATCAGCCGGAGGCTTATGTGCCATCCTCAGACACCTATATTGCCAAAGACTCCTCCATCAATGATGAGATTGATAAGCTACGCCTTTCTGCCACCACAGCGCTGGCGGAGCGTCAGGACGTGATCATCGTGGCCAGTGTGTCCTGTATTTACGGTCTGGGCAGCCCGGTGGACTACAAAAACATGGTAATTTCCTTAAGACCGGGGCAGGAAAAAGACCGGGATGAAGTCATGCGCCGTCTGATTGACATTCAGTACGACCGGAATGATATGGATTTTCACAGAGGCACTTTCCGGGTACGAGGAGATGTGCTGGAAATTTTCCCGGCCATGAATACGGATACTGCAGTGCGGGTAGAATTTTTTGGAGACGAGATTGACCGGATTTCAGAGATTGACGTGCTAACAGGAGCAGCCAAAAACACTCTGCAGCATGTGGCAATTTTCCCGGCCTCCCACTATGTGGTGCCTATGGAAAAGATCAAAGAGGCAGCCAAAGCCATTGAAGAAGAACTGGAAGAGCGGGTGAAATGGTTCAAGAGCGAGGACAAGCTGTTGGAGGCCCAGAGAATTGCGGAGCGGACAAATTTTGATATCGAGATGATGCGGGAAACCGGTTTTTGTTCCGGCATTGAAAACTATTCCAGGCATCTGGCAGGGCTGGAACCGGGAGCGCCGCCACACACTTTGTTGGATTATTTTCCGGATGAATTTCTGCTGATGATTGATGAGTCCCATAAGACCATTCCCCAGATCCGGGGAATGTACGCAGGAGATCAGTCCAGAAAAACCACCCTGGTGGATTACGGCTTCCGTCTGCCCTCGGCAAAGGACAACCGGCCGCTGAATTTTGAAGAGTTTGAAAGCAAGATTGACCAAGTGCTCTTTGTTTCCGCAACGCCAGGAGAGTATGAAGAAGAGCATGAGCTTCTCCGGGCAGAGCAGATCATCCGTCCCACCGGACTGCTGGATCCCATGGTGGAAGTGCGGCCTGTGGATGGTCAGATTGATGATCTGGTAGGAGAAGTCAACAAAGAAATTGAAAAAGGAAACAAAGTCCTGATCACCACGCTGACCAAGCGGATGGCGGAAGACCTGACAGATTATATGCGGGAAATTGGCATCCGGGTACGGTACCTTCATTCTGACATTGACACGCTGGAGCGGACAGAAATTATCCGGGATATGCGCCTGAATGTCTTTGATGTTCTGGTGGGCATCAATCTTCTAAGAGAGGGACTGGACATTCCAGAGATTTCCCTGGTGGCGATTCTGGATGCAGACAAAGAAGGATTTCTGCGTTCAGAGACCTCCCTTGTACAGACGATCGGACGTGCGGCGCGGAATGCAGAAGGCCATGTCATTATGTATGCAGACAATATGACGGATTCCATGCGGCTGGCCATTGATGAGACCATGCGGCGCCGGGAAATCCAGGAGGCTTACAACAAAGAACATGGCATTACCCCACAGACCATCAAAAAAGCAGTGCGGGATCTGATCAGCATTTCCAAAGAAACCGAGGAAGAGCCAGAAATATTTGAAAAAGATCCGGAGTCCATGAGCAGGACAGAGCTGGAAAAAGCAGCTGCAGAGGTTCAGAAGAAGATGAAGCAGGCAGCGGCAGAGCTGAACTTTGAAGAGGCAGCCAGACTGCGGGATCAGATGATTCTGTTAAAGAAGCAGATACAGGAGATAGAAGAATGACTGAGATAAAAAAAGAAAAACCAATGATCCGGATCAGAGGAGCCAGAGAAAATAATCTGAAAAACATTGATCTGGACATTCCAAGAAATGAATTTGTGGTATTTACGGGATTGAGCGGTTCTGGAAAATCCTCCCTGGCCTTTGATACCATTTATGCAGAAGGACAGAGGCGGTACATGGAATCTCTGTCTTCCTATGCAAGACAGTTCTTAGGGCAGATGGAAAAGCCGGATGTGGAGAGCATTGAAGGACTTCCCCCTGCCATTTCCATTGATCAGAAATCCACCAACCGAAATCCCAGATCCACCGTTGGAACGGTGACAGAGATCTATGATTATTTCCGTCTTCTGTATGCCAGAATTGGAATTCCCCACTGTCCGAAATGCGGCCGGGAGATCAAAAAACAGACCGTGGATCAGATGGTGGATCAGCTGATGCAGCTGCCGGAGCGGACGAAAATTCAGCTGATGGCGCCGGTCGTGCGGGGAAGAAAAGGAGAACACACCAAACTCCTGGATCAGGCCAGACGCAGCGGCTACGTGCGGGTGCGGGTGGACGGAAATCTCTATGAGCTTTCGGAAGAGATTTCGTTGGATAAAAACAAAAAACACAACATCGAAATTGTGGTAGACCGTCTGATGATCCGTCCGGGGATTGAAAAACGTCTTACGGATTCCTTAGAGAGCGTACTGGAACTGGCAGAGGGGTTAGCACTGGTGGATGTGGCTGACCGGCCGCCCATGCTGTTCAGTCAGAGTTTTTCCTGTCCGGACTGCGGCATCAGCGTAGATGAGATAGAGCCCAGAAGCTTTTCTTTTAACAATCCTTTTGGCGCCTGCCCAGACTGCTATGGACTGGGCTACAAAATGGAATTTGACGTGAATCTGATGATTCCGGATAAGTCTATCAGCATTTTAGATGGTGCGATCCAGGTAACGGGGTGGCAGTCCTGTACGGACAAAGGGAGCTTTACCAGAGCCATTCTGGATGCTCTGGCAGAAGCATACCACTTTGATCTTGGCACGCCGTTTTGTGAGCTCCCTCAGGAAATTCAGGATATGCTGATCTATGGTACCGGCGGCCGGGAAGTTAAAGTGCATTACCGCGGACAGCGGGGTGAGGGCGTATACGATGTGGCTTTCGAGGGACTGATTAAAAACGTGGAGCGCCGTTACCGGGAGACCGGATCGGACTATATGAAACAGGAATATGAATCCTTTATGCAGATCACTCCCTGTAAGACCTGTAAAGGACAGCGCCTGAAAAAAGAATCCCTGGCGGTTACCGTAGGAGAAAAGAATATTGCAGAGGTTACAGATCTGTCTGTGAGAAAGCTCCAGAACTGGCTGGATGACTTGATGCTGACGGAGCAGCAGGAGCTTATTGGTCATCAGATCTTAAAAGAAATCAAGGCAAGAATCCGGTTCCTGGCAGATGTGGGCCTGGATTATCTCACCCTTTCCAGAGCCACCGGCACTCTTTCCGGAGGAGAAGCCCAGAGAATCCGCCTGGCCACCCAGATTGGTTCTGGTCTGGTGGGCGTAGCCTACATTCTGGACGAGCCCAGCATCGGCCTGCACCAGAGAGACAATGACAAGCTTCTGAATACTTTGTGCAGCTTAAGAGATCTGGGAAATACCCTGATTGTGGTAGAACACGATGAAGATACCATGCGGGCGGCAGATTATGTGGTGGATATCGGACCCGGAGCAGGCGAACACGGCGGACGGGTAGTGGCTGCTGGAACCGCAGAAGATCTGATGAAAAATGAAAACTCCATCACCGGAGCCTATTTAAGCGGAAGAAAGAAGATTCCAGTTCCAAAAGAGAGAAGAAAACCGACAGGCTGGCTGAAAGTCACCGGAGCTGCCCAGAATAACTTAAAAAACATTACAGCAGAATTTCCACTGGGGGTCTTTACCTGCGTCACCGGAGTTTCCGGTTCTGGAAAAAGCTCTCTGGTGAATGAGATTTTGTACAAGCGCCTGGCAATGGATTTGAACCATGCCAGAACCATCCCAGGAGTCCACAAGAGCATGGAGGGCATTGACCAGCTGGACAAAGTGATCAACATTGACCAGTCCCCCATTGGAAGAACGCCAAGATCCAACCCGGCTACCTATACCGGCGTGTTTGACATGATTCGGGATCTCTTTGCTTCCACGGGGGATGCCAAGGCCAGAGGCTACAAGAAAGGCCGCTTCAGTTTTAATGTCAAGGGCGGACGCTGCGAAGCCTGCAGCGGAGACGGCATCATCAAGATCGAGATGCATTTCCTGCCGGATGTGTACGTTCCCTGTGAAGTGTGCGGAGGAAAGCGCTACAACCGGGAGACCCTGGAAGTCAAATACAAAGGAAAAAGCATCTACGATGTGCTGAATATGACTGTGGAGGAGGCACTGGACTTTTTTGATTCCATTCCTTCTATTAAGAGAAAGATTCAGACTCTGTACGATGTGGGCTTGTCTTACATCCGTCTGGGGCAGCCCTCCACCGAACTTTCCGGAGGAGAGGCACAGCGAATCAAGCTGGCTTCGGAGCTTTCCAGACGCAGTACGGGAAAAACCATTTACATTTTGGATGAGCCAACCACCGGCCTGCATTTTGCAGATGTCCAGAAGCTGGTGGAGATTCTTCAGAGGCTGACAGAAGGGGGAAATACCGTTGTTGTGATTGAGCATAATCTGGATGTGATCAAGACAGCGGATTATCTCATTGATATCGGACCAGAAGGTGGAGAAAAGGGCGGAAGAATCATTGCCAAAGGAACACCGGAGGAAGTGGCAGCGTGTCCGAATTCCTACACGGGTCAGTATGTGAAAAAATATCTGGAACAATAAAGGAGAATCATGGACAGAGAAGAGCTTTACCGGAAAATGCGGGAATACTCGGATGTGGAGCAGCAGATTTTAAACGGCCGGTTAAGCCCTGCAGCGGCGGCAAACTGCGGCCATGCAAAAGAAGATACTATTCTGCTGAAAATGGATGAATTTATTCCGCCAGGAGACAATATCGGAATCCACCGGCAGGACCGGTTCAGTGCTGTAATGCCCCACCGGCATGACTTTATTGAGCTGGCCTATATGTGGTCTGGAAGCTGTACCCAGGAGATTGAAGGCCACAAACAGAAAAGCATCGAGGGGGATGTGTGTATTTTCGATACCCAGGCTGTCCACTCCTACAGCTATACCGGAGAAAATGATATCGTGGTGAACATTCTGATGCGCCGGGAATTTTTTGATACCGCCTTTCTGACCCGACTTTCCAGTCAGGGGATTCTGGGAGAATTTCTGGTGGATTCTGTGACCAGGAGCCGGAAAAAGAGGCATTACCTGTATTTTGGGACCCATGGAAATGAAAAGGTCCGGCTTTTGATGGAGCAGATTCTGGAGGAATATGCCGAGCAGGATCTGGGAAGCAGGCAGATTCTGGAGAGTTACATGGTCATCCTTTTTACGGAACTGCTGCGCTCCATGCGGGAAGAATCCCAGGGGGAAACCAAAGACGGAAAAGCACAAATCCAGGTCTGGGAGCTCCTTTCCTACATTGAAAAAAATTTTGAGGACTGTACATTAAAGAAAATGGGAGAATATTTTGGGTTTAATGGAAATTATCTCACAGGACTTCTGAAAGAACGGACAGGAAAAAGCTTTGTGGAGCATGTGCAGGAGCAGAAGATGAGAAAAGCATGTATGCTTCTGGAAAATACCCAGATGCCCATTCAGGAGATTGTTGCCTTGTGTGGGTATGCCAACCAGAATTTTTTCTACAAAAAGTTCCGGAAAACTATAGGAAGCACACCGGCGGAATACCGGACGATGGTTCAGAAGTACCTGAAAAATGGTCAGTAAACGAGTGGAAAAGCGTCATTGAAAAACCAGCATTTTTTAGATAAATTCTATAGTAGAGGGGTCTGACAAAAGAAAAAAACTGTCAGAAACATAAATAGAAAACGAAAAATGAATGGAACATGGAGGTAGCAGAATGCTGAAAGTAAAAGAGATCCGCATGGATTATGAACGAGAACTTTGTGGTACAGACCATATGCCTGGTTTTGGATGGGTTTTAACCAGCGATCAGAGAAATGTGAAACAGGAAGCTTATCAGCTGCAGATTGCAGAGGATGAGACCTTTGAAATTCTTGTTTTTGACAGCGGCGTGGTGGAATCTGAAGAATCTGCCCATGTCAAAGTGAAAGGTGTTTCTCTGAAATCCCTGACGGATTATTATGTACGGGTACAGGCAAAGGCAGCAGGAGAAGTAAGCGGATGGTCTGACACAGCCCATTTTCTGACGGCACTGTTAAAGACCGAGGAATGGAAAGCAGAATTTGTCTCTGCAGAGACCGAAGCAGATGCAGATAATTCCAAAGGCACCTATGTGCGGAAAGAGTTCCAGGCTTCCAAACCGGTAAAACATGCATATGTGACCGTGACAGCCCTTGGTATTTACAATCTGTACCTGAACGGACAGAAAGTGGGAAAGGATGAGCTGACACCGGGATGGACTTCCTACAACAAGCATCTGTGCTATCAGACTTATGACGTGACCGGACAGATCAAACAAGGCGGCAATGCCATTGGTGCCATGTTAGGCGCTGGCTGGTACAAAGGACTGATGGGATTTTTACATAAGAGAAACAATTATGGAAAACAGACCGCGCTTCTGGCACAGCTTCAGCTTTGCTATGAAGATGGTACCTGTGAGCAGGTCGTGACTGATGCTTCCTGGAAAGGAATGGACAGCCCGGTTCTGTTTGCTGAGATTTACGATGGAGAAGTGTATGATGCCAGAAAGGAGATTTCAGGCTGGTGTGAAGCGGGTTTTGATGACAGCGGCTGGAGAGATACCGAGATCGTTGCCTTTGACAAGAAAGCACTGACAGCCCAGGCAGCTGCGAAACCTGCCGAGATGACAGAAGTTCCGGCTGTCCGTATCTTTACTACTCCCCAGGGAGACCAGGTTATTGATTTCGGTCAGAACATGACTGGCTGGATTCATGTGACAGCTTCTGGAAAAACAGGAGATGTAATCCGTCTGGACTGCTTTGAGATGCTGGACGCAGCAGGAAATGTTTACTTAGATAACCTGCGAGGTGCCAAAGAAAGAATGACCTATACCTTTGGAAAAGATGGGGAAGTGACCTACCATCCCTCCTTTACCTTTATGGGCTTCCGTTACGCAAAGATTGTTGAATTCCCAGGAACACCGGATGTGAAAAACTTTACGGCATATGCAGTTCACTCAAAGATGGAGCGCACCGGCATTCTGGAAACTTCCAACCCGGATCTGAATCAGCTGTGGCATAACATTCTCTGGGGAATGAAGAGCAATTTCCTGGATGTTCCTACCGATTGCCCACAGAGAGACGAGCGCATGGGCTGGACAGGAGATGCCCAGATTTTCTGCCGGACAGCCAGCTATCTGATGAATACCTACACCTTCTTTGGAAAATGGCTGAAGGATGTGGCAGCTGACCAGACCCCGGAAGGAGGTGTCAGCCATGTGGTACCGGATACCATCACTCCGGTGGCAGATACCCTGACAGACTGGCTGCTTTCTCAGGGAACCCATTCCGCAGCAGCCTGGGGCGATGTGGCAGTCATCAATCCCTGGACCATGTATCTGACCTTTGGTGATACCAAGATTCTAGAAGACCAGTATGACAGTATGAAAGCATGGATCGGCTTTATGAAAAACCATGCGGTAGATTATATCTGGAACTACAAGCTGCAGTTTGGCGACTGGGTGGCACTGGATGCTGAGGAAGGAAGTTACTTTGGAGCAACCCCCAATGACCTGACCTGTACGGCTTATTTTGCATATTCTACCGGACTGTTTGTCAAGATGGCAGCGATCTTAGGAAAAGACGAAGATGCAAAAGAATACCAGGCACTGTATGAGAAGATCGTTGATAAGTTCCAGAAGACCTTCTTTAACGAAGATGGCACCATGACGGCCCAGACACAGACCGCCCACATTGTTGCCCTGTATTTCAGACTGACACCGGAAGCTTACAAAGAAAAAACGGTAGAAGGATTAAAACGCCTTCTTGCAAAAGAAAATGGCCATCTGGTAACGGGATTTGTGGGAACGCCCTATTTCTGCCATGCGTTAAGCCAGAACGGCTGTGTAAAAGAAGCCTATGATCTGTTATTAAAGGATGATTTCCCCTCCTGGCTGTATCAGGTGAAGATGGGGGCCACCACTGTTTGGGAGCACTGGGACGGTATGAAACCGGATGGAACCATGTGGAGTGCAGATATGAACTCTTTCAATCACTATGCATATGGAGCCATCGGCGAATGGATGTTCCGTGTGATGGCAGGACTGGAGACCAGCGAAAAAGAGCCAGGATATCACCATACCGTGATCAGCCCCAGACTTGGCGGCGGTTTAAGCTGGGTAAAAGGCGGGTATCAGTCCGTATATGGCACAGTGGGAAGCAGCTGGAAATGGGATCAGGATGAAGTGGTTCTGACGGTGGAAGTACCGGTGAATGCCACAGCCACGATCGTGCTGGACGGTGCAGAAGAGGTACTGGATGCAGACGGACTGACCTTCGAAAAAGAGAATGGAGAGTATGCTGCCCAGACAGGTTCTGGAACCTATACCATCCGTTACAAAAGATGCCAGGCATAAGCGCAAGAGCGTGAAATATAACAGACAGGAATTATTTAGTTACTGCGGCAGCTGCCCAGGTCTCGTGCGGGCACGGACTTTAGCTTGCTGCTCCACGTAAATAGAAATCCGGGACAAAGCCCCCAACAGGCAGTCCCGGATTTTTTGCGGTAAAAATATGCCTGTAAAACGAACATGCCGCCTGATGGCGACACAGCTATACAGGAAAGTCAGCTGCTGCGCCCCTTTGGCGCTCCCGCAGCTGCCGCCGCATTCGTAATTCGGGCTGTCGCCCTGCTTACACATAGGGTCTAACCTGTCCGATATCCATGAATTCGCCCATGCAGGATGGCTCTTTTATGGCTGTCGTCCAGGACTTTCAGAATAAAAAGCAGACAAAAAGCGCCCGGGGGATACCGGACGCTTTCTGCTAAAAGGAAAGAGAAAAAATTAAATATTTTGAGGGAGTACTTCGCAGCGTGTGGGTCTGCGAAGTGTGAGTTATGAAAGTATCAACTCTTTGTTGATACTCCTATAGTATAAATGGAAATTGTGTTCAAAGTATGTTCTTGAAATAAAGAAAATCTTAACTTCCGAAAGAAAGCATTATGAAAAATTGAAAAACTCAGGAAAAAGCTTTTCAATCTTCCTGCAGTTGTATATAATGGAGAAGACATCCTGCGAAGCAGAATGTCTTCGATACGCAAACGGAGCAAAGCGTAGTTGGCGGGACCCGTTGCATCCTGCGAAGCAGGATGTCTTCGATAGAAAGGAGTTTTTTAATGGCATCTACGGATATTGGAATAGATCTTGGAACAGCCAGTATACTGGTTTATGTAAAAGGAAAGGGCGTTGTGATCAAGGAGCCGTCGGTAGTGGCTTTTGACAGGGACGCCAATAAAATCAAAGCAATTGGAGAGGAAGCGCGGATGATGCTTGGCAGGACGCCGGGAAATATCGTGGCGATCCGCCCTTTACGCAAAGGTGTGATTTCCGATTATACAGTGACAGAGCAGATGTTGAAATATTTTATTCAGAAGGCAACAGGAAGAATGTCTTTCCGCAAGCCCAGAATCAGCATCTGTGTGCCGGTGAGCATTACAGAGGTAGAACGCAAAGCAGTGGAAGATGCGACCTATCAGGCAGGAGCCAGAGATGTGACCCTGATTGACGAGCCCATTGCGGCAGCCATCGGAGCAGGCATTGATATTTCCAGACCCTGCGGAAACATGATTGTGGATATCGGAGGAGGAACCTGTGATGTGGCAGTGATTTCTCTGGATGGAATTGTTGTCAGCTCTTCTTTAAAAATTGCAGGGGATGATTTCGACGAGGCCATTATCCGGTATGTGCGAAAAAAACATAACCTGCTCATTGGAGAACGGACGGCAGAAGATATCAAGATTACGATAGGAACAGCGATTGAACGGCCAGACCAGAAAGTGATGGAAGTGCGGGGCAGAGATCTGGTGACAGGTCTTCCCAAAACGGTGAGGGTGACTTCTGAAGAAACCAGGGATGCACTCAAAGAAACCACCTCCCAGATTGTAGAAGCAGTACATGGGGTTCTGGAGCGGACTCCGCCGGAACTGGCTTCTGATGTAGTAGCAAGAGGAATCGTGCTCACAGGCGGCGGTGCCCTGTTAAATGGACTGGAAGAGCTGATTGAGTTAAAAACCGGAATTAATACTGTTACCGCGGAAGATGCCATGACTGCAGTGGCCATCGGAACAGGCCGGTATATGGAAGTGACCGGAGGAAAGGCCAATCTGGGAGACTGAAAGGCGGCCGGATAGAAGGAGTTAGAAAAGATACATGGAACGAATCGAAGGATATGTGGAGCATATCATATTTCGAAATAATGACAACGGATATACGGTTTTAAATGCGGTCTGTGACGGGGACGAGCTGACCTGTGTAGGAGTGTTGAATTATATTGGCGACGGGGAAGTTTTCGAGGCAGAAGGGCATTATACGGAACATGCCACTTATGGGCGCCAGTTTCAGATTGAATCACTGACCTTAAAGACACCGGAAGATGTCCTGTCCATTGAACGGTATTTAGGTTCCGGTGCCATCAAAGGTATCGGAACTTCTCTGGCAGCCAGAATTGTCCGGCGGTTTAAAGAGGACACCTTCCGCATTATGGAAGAAGAGCCGGAGCGGCTGGCAGAGATCAAGGGAATCAGCGAGCGGAAAGCCAGAGAGATTTCCGAGCAGGTAGAAGAAAAAAGAGATATGCGGAAAGCAATGATCTTTCTTCAGCAGTATGGGATTTCCACCACACTGGGAGCAAAGATCTATTCTTTTTATGGGCAGTCCATCTATCAGATTATCAAAGAAAATCCATATAAAATGGCAGATGACATTGACGGCGTGGGATTTCGGATTGCAGACGAAATTGCAGCCAAGGCAGGCATCCATACCGATTCCGATTTCCGAATCCGGTGTGGAATTCTCTATGTGCTGCAGCAGGCAGCCATGGAAGGGCACATTTATCTGCCGGACAGAGTGCTGATCCACCGGGCAGTGGATTTGCTTGGGGTCAGCCAGGAGAGCATTTCCAAACATCTGATGGATCTGGCAGTTGATAAAAAGCTGGTGCTCAAAGCAGGAGCCGCCTCTGAGACAGGAGTCTGCGTCTACAGCGCCCAGGCGTATTATCTGGAGCTGAATGCAGCAAAAATGCTGTGTGATTTGAATATCCGGTGTGAAATCGATGAAAAGGCAGTGCTCTCAAGGCTGGCTCAGATTGAAAAACATCAGAAGACAACTTTAGATTCCATGCAGAAAGAAGCAGCTGTTCGGGCGGCAGAGAGCGGTCTTTTGATTATCACCGGAGGACCTGGTACCGGAAAAACCACTACCATCAATGCGCTGATTTCCTATTTTGAATCTGAAGACATGAAAGTACGCCTGGCAGCACCCACGGGAAGAGCAGCTAAGCGGATGACAGAGACTACGGGCCGGGATGCCCAGACCATTCACCGGCTTCTGGAAATTTCCGGAGGAGGAGACAGCGCAAATTCCAGAGGAGAGTTTGGCAGAAATGCCCAGAATCCTCTGGAGGAAGATGTGATCATCATTGATGAGACTTCCATGGTAGATATTTATCTAATGTATGCCCTGCTGTGCGCAATAGTTCCTGGCACCAGACTGATTCTGGTAGGAGATGTAAATCAGCTGCCCTCCGTTGGGCCTGGCTGTGTGTTAAAAGACATCATTGATTCTGCTGCGGTTCCAGTGGTGCGTCTGACCAAAATTTTCCGTCAGGCATCCGAAAGCGATATCATTGTCAATGCCCACCGGATCAACCGGGGAGAGCATGTGGTTCTGGACAATAAAAGCAGGGATTTCTTTTTCCTGAAGCGGGACGATGCCAATGTAATCATCAGCGTGGTGCTGACACTGATTCAGAAAAAGCTTCCAAAATACATTCAGGCAAAGCCGGAGGATATCCAGGTACTGACGCCTATGCGGAAAGGACTTCTGGGTGTAGAGCGCTTAAATACTATTCTTCAGGAATACTTAAATCCCCCTTCACCGAAAAAAAGGGAGCGGGAGTATGGCCTTGGCAAGTTCCGGGAGGGAGACAAGGTCATGCAGATCAAAAACAATTATCAGATCGAGTGGGAAATCCGGGGAAACTACGGAATCGCAGCAGAAAAAGGTGTTGGAGTCTTTAATGGAGACATGGGAATTGTTCGGGAAATCAATACCTTTGCAGAAATTCTTACCGTGGAGTTTGACGAGAGGCGGTTTGTGGAATACTCTTTTAAACAGCTGGATGAGCTGGAGCTGGCCTATGCGGTGACTATCCACAAATCCCAGGGAAGCGAGTACCCTGCAGTGGTGATTCCCCTTCTGGCAGGCCCCAGGATGCTGATGAATCGAAATCTTCTCTATACTGCAGTGACCAGGGCAAAATCCTGTGTTACCCTTGTGGGCAGCCCGGAAGTCTTCAATCAGATGATTGACAACAGTTCTCAGCAGAGAAGATACACCACATTAAAACAGAGAATACAGGAGCTGGCAGGCACACAGGAAACAGAACCGGCATAAAGCAAAAAGCCAGAAAGCTTCCGGGAGAGAATGCAAAGATGGCATGAGAGAAATAAAGCGTCAGAAGACAGGGAAGGATCACTGCGGGGGTGTTTGGAGTGCGGCTCGGATCCTCACAGACAGGGCAGTCAGAATCTGTTTTCCGGAAAAATGTCCGCTGTGCGGCCAAATTTTGAAAAAGGATCAGCTGGTATGTCAGAAGTGCAGAAAAGCCCTTCTGCAGATAAAAGGCACCCGCTGCAAAAAATGCGGAAAACTGATGGAGCATCCGGAAGAAGAATACTGCAAAGACTGCAGGAAGGGAAGCCATGTGTATTCTAGGGGATTGTGCATCTTTCCTTATGAGGGAAACCTGCGGAAGGCTGTGCAGCGGTTTAAATATCAAAACCTACGGTGCTATGCACGGTTTTTCGGGACAGTGATGGCGGCAAAGGCCCAGAAACAGCTGAAAAGCTGGCAGCCGGATGTGGTGATTCCCATTCCCCTGCATAAGGAACGATTGAAAAAAAGAGGATATAATCAGGCATTTCTCCTGGCAGAAGTCATAGGAGAATGGACGCAGATTCCGGTTCTGGAACATGGTTTGATCCGTATAGCCAAGACCGATCCACAGAAAAACCTGGACAGGAAAAAACGGCAAATAAATCTGAAAAGGGCTTTCAAAATCGGGCCGGATGATGTAAAATTAAAGAGAGTCTTATTGGTAGATGATATTTACACTACTGGAAGCACCGTGGATGCGGCTGCCCAGATTTTACTGGAGGCAGGGGCGGAAAGCGTATTTTTTCTGGCTCTGTGCGGAGGGCAGGCTCAACAACAAGAATAAAAGGGGACATTTATGATCAGCAAACGACGGGTCAGGCTTATGACCAGACTGGCTATTTGCGAAAAAGAAAAGGGGAAACAGCTGCAGGATGTGGAAAGTTATTTCCGGGGAGATTATATCGGCATCCGCCTGATCAAAAACTTTTTCAGGATGACGGCAGCATTTTTACTTGGTGCCGGATTGTGGATTCTGGCGAACTTGGATTATGTGGTAGAACGGCTGGGAGTGCTGGATGTGGCAGGGATTGGCTGGAAGCTTTTGGCTGCCTGGGCAGTCCTGGAAGCCGTGTACCTTCTTCTTACGTATCTTGTAAGCACCCTGCGGTATGCCAGGTGCGAAAAAGAGCGGGAAGAATATGGACAGCTGCTGCTTTCCCTGGAAAGAGAGTATTCCAGAGAGGGAAGACGCATAGACAGAGTCAGAAAGCCGGAGGAAGACCGCAGATGAGGGTAGTCAGGTTCAAAGAAAGATTGGAGAGGGTTTACAGAGGCCATGAACGGCTTTGCCATTTCCTTGGAAAGGCAGTGGCAGGCATCTGTGTATTGGCCGTGCTAAAAGGACAGACCGGGTATGCAGCGCTGCTTGGAAATCCGTTTTTGCTTACCGGTCTGGCACTGCTGTACGGGATTTTTCCGCAAAGTCTGAGTCTTCTTCTGACAGCCGGCCTGGCACTGTTTCAGCTGTACAGTTTATCCGTGTGTGCGGCCGTGACAGGGGGAGCTGTGCTGGTGATTCTGCTGCTGTTGTATTTTGGCATCGCTGAAAAAAATGACAAAAGTTTTCTTCTTACACCGGTTTTCTACGGAGTGCAGATTCCTTTCGCTGCTCCGGTGGTGTTTGGACTGACAGGCAGTGGAACCTCCCTTGCAGGCGTTTTGTTTGGGACGATCTGGTATTACACCCTGAACACAATTCAGGGGCAGGCAGAGGTTTTAAGGGCAGCAGGCGGCAGCATCCGGCGGGCATCGGATGTGGAAGAATTGATTACCCAGTGCAGCGCACTGACAGACCTGATTCTGCGGCGCAGAGAAATGATCCTGATGCTTTTCGTGTGCGCAGGCGTATGGCTGGTGGTTTTTGTGGGAAGACAGATGGCAGTGCGGTATGCCTGGACAATGGCAGCGGGGGCAGGAGCCCTGGTATTTGCCATTCTTGTTCCGGCAGGCAGCGCGGTGCTGGATCTTCCATTTCATGCGGCAGGGTTTGCAGGAGGCATTGCGCTGGCAGGGCTTGTGACGGCGGTGGTTCAGCTGTTTGTGTTTCTGCCGGATTATAAAGGAACAGAATCCGTTCAGTTTGAGGACGAGGATTATTATTATTACGTAAGAGCGGTACCAAAGCTTCGAAGTATGGACAGAGAAGTACAGAAAGAAGCAGAAGAACCAGAAGAGCTTTCCAGGGAACAACGACGCAGAATGCGCAGGGAACAGCATCTGGAACAGGAAAAAGAGACAGAAAGGATGTGATGGTATGCCAGGTATTTTCGGAAATCTGAAAGCATTTTACAATACCTATTTTTCGTGGATCCGCACATCTTCTGTGACGGTTGCAGGAATGACTGTGACTGATATTCTGGAAATTGTGATCCTGTCTTTCCTGGTATACCATGTGATGATCTGGATTCGTGCCACCAGGGCCTGGACTCTGTTGAAGGGAATTTTGATCATGGTGATTTTCGTTGCCATGGCCTATTTGTTTCAGATGGATACCATTACGTTCCTGATCAATAAAGGAATTGATCTGGCAGTGATGGCTGCCATTATTGTATTTCAGCCGGAGCTCCGAAGAGCCTTAGAGCAGCTTGGAGAAAAAAAATTCTTTTCATCGCTGGGGGTATTTGATTCCACAAAGGAAGTCAAAGAGCGGTTCAGTGACAAAACCATCAATGAACTGGTAAAAGCATGTGCGGAAATGAGCAAAGCCAAAACAGGTGCCCTGATTGTAATTGAGCAGAATACTCCGCTGGCAGAGTATGAGAGAACCGGTATTGCTCTGGATTCCATCATTACAAGCCAGCTTCTGATCAATATTTTCGAACACAACACACCGCTTCATGACGGTGCGGTTCTGATCCGGGGAGACCGGATCGTGTCAGCTACCTGCTACCTTCCGCTGTCGGACAATATGGAACTGAGCAAAGAGCTTGGCACCAGGCACCGGGCAGGCGTTGGGATCAGCGAAGCCACCGACTCCATGACCATCATTGTTTCGGAGGAAACTGGCGGTATTTCCATTGCAAGAAAAGGAAAGCTGAAGCGGGAAGTGACGGCAGAAGAGCTGCGCAGGCAGCTGGTGATCCTGCAGGATAAATCCGTAGACACAAAGAAATTCAGAATCTGGAAAGGAAAACAGCATGAAAAAACTGCTAAATAATATTGGAACCAAATTGATTTCCGTATTGATTGCCTTTCTGATCTGGGTCGTAGTGGTAAATGGAGATGATCCGGAACAGACAAAGGCCTTTTCGGTGAAAGTGACAGCAGAAAATGCAGACAGTATGCTGAAAGCAGGAAAAGTATATGATGTGGTCAGTGGAGATGACACCACCGTCTATGTAACAGCGAGAAGGTCGGTTCTTTCTTACTTAAGCGCCTCTGATTTTTTTGTGACAGCAGATTTACAGAGCATCAACAATTATACCACGGTGCCTTCCGTTCCTCTGGTGGTATCCTGCACCAAACGGGGAGTTTCCATCAAGCAGGAAGCCATGCGGTGTGAGCCGGCATCCATGAAGATTTCCATTGAAGATAAAGTGGAGAAGACTTTTGTGATGTCCGTGGTGACCAACGGAAACGCAGCCAATGGTTATGAGCTTGGCAGCACGAAGATTATCCGGGGCGACACGGTTGTGATTGCAGGATCTTCTTCCACGCTGAATAAAATTGACAAAGTCATCGTTCCGGTATCTTTAAGCGGCCTCTCTTCCAGCGAGACACTGACGCAGACCATGAAGATTTACGATAAAAACGGGGATGAGATGACCAACCTGGACAATCTGGAGATCAAAACGCCGGACGGCGCAGTACTCAAAGATGGACAGGTGAAAGTAAAAGTAAACATCTGGCAGGTAAAGAACGGCATCAGCCTGAAAATTGGCCTGGTGGGAGAGGTGGCAGAAGGCTATCATATCACAGCCGTCACAACGACTCCGGAGACCATCAGCCTGGCAGGAAGTGCCAATGCATTGAAGAAACTGGGCGGTGTTCTGGAATGTGAAGATGCGGTCAATGTATCCGGCATTTCTTCCAGTATGGAAAAGAGCATTGAGATTACCGATTATCTTCCGTCAGGTGAGAGTCTGAAACTGGAAAAGGATGCGGCAAGCACCGTTTCTGTAAAAGTACAGGTGGAAAAGATTGATGCCACCACGATTAGTAAGCCTATTTCGGAGCTGAACATTCTAGGACAGCCCCAGAATATGGATATGGTTCTGACGCCGGGCGACAAATTGTCCATTGAAGTGCAGAATCCGGAAGGAAGCACAACCATTCTGCAGACTGCAGATATTCAGGCAACCCTGGATCTGACGGATTACCAGAAAGCGGGCAATTATGTAGTTCCAGTGCAGATCGAACTTCCAGAAGGGTATTCCCTGGTTAACGATGTGACAATCGTGGTCAATCTGGAACCCAAGGAAACCGAAAGCACAACAGCTTTGGAGACAGAAACCGGTGGAAATCTGGATCAAACAGAGAGTACGGAAACAGAAAGTACAACAGAAACAGCAGTATTGGAGGATTAGATATGGTTAGTCAGAAAGTGGTTATCAAAAATCCGACAGGTCTGCATTTAAGACCTGCGGGAAATCTTTGCAAAGAGGCAATTCAGTTTAAGTCTCAGATCACATTTTCCTTTGATAATGTGACGGCAAATGCGAAAAGTGTACTCAGCGTGCTCAGTGCCTGCGTACAGTGTGGTGACGAAGTTACCTTTACCTGCAATGGGGAAGATGAAGAAGAAGCGTTAAAGACCATTGTAAAGGCCATAGAAAGCGGCCTGGGAGAAGAGCAGGAGTAAAACCCGCTTCGCTTGGACAGAGAGCGCTTGGGCGGGCATTCTCTCAAGGCTTGCTGACGCAAAACTGAAAAAGAATCTGCTTATCAGGAATCATAGACAACATGCATTGTGAAACATTAAAAAACCCGGGAAAGAATCGATGAATCAAGATTCTTTCCCGGGTTTTGTTTTCGCTGCTAAGCATATCAATCATTGGTCCAGTGGATCAATTTCGATTATCTCTCGTTGTCTGTGGGGTCGTAACGCTGGGCACCGATATTGGTAAGGGCTCCAGGAGTAACAGGGGTTGCACAGGTGTCGCTGACGGTAACCGGTGTGCCGGTAGGAATGTTGTTGTAAATCCATTTTGCATCCACGTAAGCGAGGCGGATGCATCCGTGGGAAGCCTGCTGGCCAAGCTGGTTGAAGGCGCCGAGGTACATAGAATAATGGTCATTTTGCTTCTCATACGGAATGGAATGGAACAGGATGTCACTCCAGATATGGTGACAATAAAAACCATATGAAGGACCATTAAGCGTCCAGGTGCTCAGCTTGTCACGGATGTACGTGGTTCCAAGAGGTGTGGCGTTGTTTAAACCGGTGGAACACCACAGGGCACGTACCGGTGTGCTTCCTTTATAAACAGTCACAATGTTTTTCTGACGGTTCACGGTGATGCTCCAGCTTCCGGAGATGGAATAAGGACTTTCCCGGTATACGGCAGTGCCGCAGTAGGCAAGGTAGGTGTAATCCATCACCAGAACACCGTTGGTACCAAAGTTGTATATGGTACCGTCGATGGAGACACGTCCGGTCACCATGGAACCTTTACGGCCATAGTTTGTGGTAGAAGGACGGAAGTAATATTTCTTTCCGTCAATGGTCTGCCATCCGGTAAGCATCTGTCCTAACGTAGCGCTGTTGGTGCTGAAATAGTACCAGGCACCATTGATGTTCTGCCATCCAGTGAGAACATTGGCATCGCCGGAAATGTAATAGGTACCGGTTTTGGAAGTATCAAACCATCCCACAGTGGTGCGCAGGACGCCTTTGCTGTTGAAGTAGTATTTCTTTCCGTCGATCATCTGCCATCCCTTGACTCGGGCTCCAGTGGTGGGAGATCCGGAAGAAGCAGACACGGTATCTGTGGTGCTGTAGTAACGCTTTCCATTTACGGTGTACCAGCCTTTCACCAGGCGGCCCAGTGCATTCACGTAGTACACATTCTTTCCGGTACGGATGAAGGATTTCTTTTTCAGAATGCCGTTGGAAGAGTAGTAATACCAGTTGTATTTTTTATCCGGACGCTGGAACCAGCCTGTGACAAGCTTTCCGTTTTCATTGCCGTAGTAGGAGCTGGAACCGACCTTGAAAGCGCCGGTACGCAGGATGCCGTTTTTCTTGGTGTAGTAAAGATTTCCATTGGAATCTTTGATCTTTTTATTGGTCTGCAGAACGCCTGTGGCACTGAAATAACGTTTCGTGCCGTTGACGGTCTGCCATCCGGTCTGGGCAACGCCTAAGCGGTAGCCGGAAGTGGTGGTGACGGTTTTCAGATAATAGGTTTTTTTGCCAACAGTGCGAAGTCCGGAAGTGTACATCACGCCGTTTTTGTCAAAACAGTAAGTGTTTCTCTGGATGGTAACGGCCCGGTTAGCGGCCAGAACGCCGCTTGAAGAGATGACACAGTAGATCTTGCCGCTGCTCTTCATAAACTTCAGCCCGGCAGTGGTGTTTACCACACCATTGGAATCAATGAGGTATTTCCGGCCTTTGTATGTAACAATCCGGGCTTTTCCGGTGGTAAGGTAGCCGGTTTTCTGATTAAAATAATAGGTAGCGGTGGTGCCGTTTATTTTTACTTTGTAAGGGCCATATGCGCGGTCACCACTGCTGTTTTTTACATAATAAGTACCTTTTTTGTCCTTGTGGAAGCCCACAGTAACAGAGGATGCGGCCGTGCTGCTATTCTTGGCTGCAAAGGCGGCGGTAGAACTTGCCGACAGCAGACAGAATCCAAGACAGAGGGCTGGCAGTATTTTTTTTGGTTTCATAGATTTCCCTCTCTTTTCCGTTATATTTTTTAAGAATACAAAGCCAAGTGTCAGAACGATCTGACAACGCGCCAAAACCAGGGGAGATGCCGTTAGACGGACTGGCTGTCAACGATGCCGGTGTGCAGACACAAGCTTAAATTCATCGTACTATATTCTGGAAAATGTTTCAATCCTTTCTTGGCAGGGGTCTGAGTTTTTAAGGAAAGATTAAGAAAATATTTAGAATAAAAGTCCTGGACGGCAGCCATGAAAGAGCCATGCTTGCATGGGCGAATTCATGGATATCGGACAGACTAGACCGTATGAGTAAGTAGGGCGATAGCCCGAATTACGAATACGGTCGCAGCTGTGGAAGCACCAAAGGTGCGCAACAGCTGACTTTCATGTATGGGGTGGTTGATTTTTATGACAAAGGTTGACAGCAGAAAAAAAAGTTTTTATACTGAATCAGAGAAGGTGCGCAAAAGGCACGAAGGAGGAAAAAAGAAAATGAAAACCAGAGGGAATTGGAAATTGCTTCTGCTGGCTTTTTTTGTTGCAGCAGCAGGTGTATTTTCATTTAGAACAACCGGAGATGCGGCAGAAGCGCAGCCGCAGATTGCGTGGATTTATGTGGATCCATCTTCAGAAGGCACCCAGGCAGTGGTGGTTTCTATGACAGATTCCATAAAGTCAGCGGTACTGACTTACCGCCAGAACGGCCGTCAGCAGACTCAGAAGGCAGTGGAGATTAAGAATGGAAACGCAGCCTTTCTGTTAGAGGGCGGCGGTGTTTCGTCAAGTGACCTGGTTTCCCTGAAAGTGAAAAAAGGCAGCAGTACCTGGGAGATTGATCTTCAGAAATTCAAAAAATCCGGGAACACAGATACTGTAAAGATTTCACAGAATCAGAATACCAGCGGGCAGGTTTCTTCCATCCCGTCCGGTGTGATCGCAGAAAACAGCGCCCAGATCCGCAGTTCGCTGCGGATTGCCCAGACTATGGCGCCTGTCCGTGCAAGAAGTAAAAATGGAGACATTGTGATTGTGTTAGACCCGGGACATGGCGGATATGACATTGGCGCCAGCCGTACCTGGAACGGAGTGACCTACAAAGAGAGCGAGATTACTCTGAAAATGGCAAAGGCTATCAAGGAAGAGCTGGAAACATACGCAGGAGTCCGGGTGTACATGACCCGTACCACAGATGTGTATGTGGAACTGGCAGACCGGGTGGATTATGCGGCAAGGATGAAAGCGGATGTATTGGTAAGTGTCCACATCAATTCCACCGGCACGGAAAGTACCACGGCTACTGGCGCAGAGGTTATGGTATCCAGCGGAAATTATCAGCCGTCCCAGGCAGACGAGACCAAGACCATCGCTCTGAAAATTCTGGAAAGCCTTGGAACCATCGGCTTTTCCAATCGAGGTCTGGTGTACCGTCTGACAGAGACCGGAGATACCTATCCAAACGGACAGCTGACAGACTATTATGCCATTGTGCGCAGAAGCGTGCTGGCTGGTTTCCCAGGCATGATCGTAGAACACGGATTTGTCAGCAACGATTCGGACTGCCTGAATTATTACAGCAGTGATGTAAAAATTAAGGCGGTAGGTACGGCAGACGCAAAGGCTCTGGCAGCTTACTACGGACTGCAGAAGGGTTCTTCCGTACAGAAACCGGACACCCCCAATGCGGATACCAAAAAAGGATGGTTCCGGAAAGACAACAAAGTGTATTACCGGAGAGCAGACGGAACCCTGGCAAAGGGAATTTCCACGATCAAAGGAAAAAAATATTCCTTCAGCAACACCGGAATCCGGAAAACCGGATGGAGAACTTCCAAGGGAAAAACCTATTATTTTGATCCAAGAACTTTTGCAGCAGTGAAAGGCTGGAAAACCATCGGTGGAAAACGGTATTACTTTAACAGCCAGGGCGTTCTTCAGAAAGGCATTTTCCAGGCTGGAAACTATTGGTATTATGCAAATTCTGAAGGATACCGGGAGAAAGGTTGGAAGATCATAAACGGAGAAATGTACTATTTCAAACCAACCAACGGCCGGATGATTGCCGGACGGACAGCCGTGATTCGGGGACAGTCCTATACGTTTGGAGAAGACGGCGCATGGCTGGGATATTAAAATGACAGACGTGTTCAATAAGAAAAAAGAGGCAGCGGACCATACCTTTGTGGTCTGCGCCTATCAGGAAAGCCCTTATCTGGAGGCGTGCATCTGTTCTCTGAAAAAGCAGACCGTTTCAAGCAGGATTCTCATTGCTACATCCACACCTAATAAGCACATTGAGAAACTTGCAGAAAAGTATGGATTGGAGCTGAAAGTCAGCGGGCAGCCCCCCCAGATATCCAGAGATTGGAATTTTGCCCTTTCCTGTGCTAGGACGCCATATGTGACGCTGGCCCATCAGGATGACCGGTATTTTCCGGAGTACACGGAAACAGTTTTAAAGGCGCTGAAAAAAGAGAGCCGTCCGCTGATTGCATTTACCGATTATTATGAAACAAGAGAAGAAAAACTGGTGAAAGAAAACCGGCTGTTAAAGGTCAAACGGCTGCTGTTAAGCCCTCTTGGCATCCGTCTGTTTGCAAGAAGCATCTGGGTGCGCAGAAGAATTCTTGGATTTGGCAATGCCATCTGCTGTCCATCTGTGACTTACGTGGTACATAACCTGCCAAAGCCGGTGTTCACAGAATATTTCCGAAGCAATGCAGACTGGGAAGCCTGGGAGAGGATCAGCAGGGAGAAAGGCTCGTTTGTGTATTTGAAGCAGCCGCTGATGACCCACCGGATTCATGAAGGATCTGAGACCAGCCAAGTGATCGGAGAAACAGGCCGGGGGCAGGAAGATTATGCCCTCTTTTTAAAATTCTGGCCAAAAAGCATGGCAAAGCTTCTGGAACATTTTTATACAGCCGGTGAAAAATCCAACCAGCTGTGATAAGGAGGAGTCGTGATTCAGATTGCAGGAAAAGGAGCACTGGTGCTCGTATGGTTTCTGGCAGTTCCCTTTTGTCTGGGACTGCCATTTCAAATAGGAAGAAAAAAAGAGGACTGCCGGTTTATTTATACGATGCTGGCAGGTGCCGGTACCATGATGGGGCTTTTCGAACTTCTGGCAGTGCCTATGATTCTAACAAAACAGCCCTACAGCCGCCTGATTTTGATTTATGGTGTGCTCCTTGGGGCATTGTCTGTGCTGGGACTGGCTCTTGGGAGAGGGCAGATCCTGGCAGTCAGTGTGGAGCGCATAAAAGTGTTCAGACACCTGCCCTGGACAGGAGTGGCAGCAGGCGTACTGATTCTGGTACAGGCCGCAGCCTACGTGGCAGGCATGATGACGGATCTGGATGATTCCCTGTATGTGGGGGCGACAGTGACAGCCCAGTACACGGATCAGATGTATACGATCAGTGCCCTTACCGGAAAAGCAGTGAACTCCCTTCCGGCCAGATACTGTTTGTCTCCTTTTCCCATGCTTTTGGGATTTTTAAGCTCTGCTACCGGATTTTCTCCCAGCGTCATGGCCCATACCATTGAGCCGGTATTTTTTGTGGGGCTGGCTTACGGGGTATACAGTCTTTTAGGAGAAAAATTTTTCCGGAAAGACCGGGAATTAAACGGATGGTTTCTGATGCTGGTGTCCATGGTACACCTTTTTTCTTATTATTCCATCTATACCCAGGGAACCTTTCTGCTCCTTCGGATCTGGCAGGGAAAGGCCTTTCTGGCAGCGGTACTGCTGCCGGGAATTTTTTACAGTGTCCTGTGTTTGAATGAAAAGACAGCAGGAAAGGCAGAAAGAGGTCTGCTGGCGGTATTGGCACTGTCTGCCTGTCTGGTATCTTCCATGGGAATTATGCTGGCGCCCATGATGATCGGGCTTCTTGGCATTATAAGCACCTGCATGTACCGGCAGTGGAAGAAAATGGTATTTCTGGCGGCCTGCTGCATTCCAAGCCTGTGTTATGCCGCTGTTTATATACTGATACGATAGGAGGGCGGCCATGTCTTATACTTATACAGCGCTGGAAAAATTGAAAGATTACAATGGAAAAGGCTGGCATGTGGCCCTTTTTGTGCTGGCTCTGGTGTTTTTGTGGCTTGGTACAAAAGAAAAAGAACATAAAAAACTCTTTACAGGATATTCGATTCTGTTTGCTATTCTCTATTTCTGCCCGGTGACAGCAAAGATTATTATGAAATACTGCGTGGAAGAACAGGTCTACTGGCGGATGCTGTGGCTGCTGCCCATTCCTCTGGTGCTGGCCTATGCAGGAGTGCAGCTGGTTCAGAAGTTTTCGAAAAAGACGGCAAAGGCAGGAGTGTTTCTCCTTCTGGCAGTGGTGCTGATTGCAGGGGGAAACAACATGTACCTTGGAACTGGCGGACGTCTGGAAAAGGCTTCCAACATCAACAAAATTCCGGAAGTGGTGTGCTCTGTCTGTGAAGTGATTCTCCAGGATCAGGACCCGGAAAGTGAAAAAAAGGTGGTTATGGCAGAAAGCCTTGTTGGATATGTCCGGCAGTATACTCCGAAAATCATTCTCGCTTTTGGAAGATGGGGCCCTACGGGAAAAAATACCAAGATTCTTTACAACGAGATGACAGCAGAAAAACCAAATTTTAAGGAAATTAAACGGCTTTCTTTAAAGTACGGATATGAATATCTGGTCTACGGGGAGACCCGTGAACAGGATGCAGCTCTCCAGAAAATGGGATATGTCAAGATTGGGCAGATCAATGAATACGGCATTTACCGTCTGGACAGTACGGAGGGAGAGTAAAAGGCATCCATTCTTTTCATATTGCTTTTTCAGGTGATTTGTTGTAGACTATACATGCAATGCGCAGGAAAAATCACAGATGGAGAAGTAGAAAATTGGAAAAAAGAGAACGTTATAAAAGATTGATCATGTTTTTGGCTTCCACCATTATTCTGGCGGCGCAGACGGGAGTTTTTGCTTATAGCTGGTTTGTGTATTACGGACAGAAAGAAGTAATACGCCGGGATTATTATTTCTGGGGAAATGTGGTAGCGATTGCGCAGTATGCGCTGATTCTGCTGCTGTTTTATAAAGTGTTTGGAGCATTTAAAGTGGGATACTTACGGATCATGGATGTACTCCTTTCCCAGGTGATCTCATTGCTCTGCACCAATGCTTTTATTTATCTGGAAATGAACCTGATTGCCATGTGGAAGTTTGGGGAGCATTTGGCCCCTATGTTTACCATCACGGCGGTGGATCTTCTGATCACGGTGGTATGGGTGTTTTTTGTGCGGTGGATTTATGTGAGGATTTATCCGCCAAGACAGATGCTTCTGATATATGGGGACTACAATCCCGTGGATCTGGTGCGGAAAATTTCTGGCAGGGAAGACAAATACAGTGTCAAAAAGAGTATGCACTTGAGTGAGGGACTAGATACTATTCAGAAAGAAATTCTGAACTATCATGCGGTAGTTCTGGCAGATCTGCCTTCCCATGAGCGGAATCTGCTCTTAAAGTTCTGCTTTGAGAAGGATATCCGATGCTATAGTATCCCCAAGCTTTCCGATATTATGCTGATGAGTTCTGAGGAGATCCACCTGTTTGACACGACTCTTCTGTTGTGCAGAAACCGGAGACTGACGGTGGAACAGCAGGCTGCCAAGCGGCTGATGGATGTCATTGTCTCTGCAGCAGGTGTGGTGATTGCATCCCCCATTATGCTGTTGATTGCGGTGCTGATCAAAGCATATGACGGAGGCCCGGTGTTTTACCGGCAGCCAAGGCTGACTTTAGACGGCAGAGTGTTTGATGTCTTAAAATTCCGCAGTATGCGGGTAGACTCTGAAAAAGAAGGCGCCAGACTTGCCATGAAAGGGGACAGCCGTGTGACACCGGTGGGAAAAGTCCTGCGAAATATTCATTTTGACGAGCTGCCTCAGTTGTTTAACATCTTAAAAGGGGATATGTCCCTGGTAGGTCCAAGACCGGAGCGGCCGGAGATCGCAGCAGAATACAAAAAAGAGATTCCGGAGTTTGATTACCGGCTGAAAGTCAAGGCAGGCCTTACCGGTTTTGCCCAGGTTTACGGAAAATACAATACCACCCCTTATGACAAGCTGAAGCTGGATCTGACCTATATTGAAAATTATTCGTTTCTGTTGGACTGCAAGCTGATTTTTCTTACCTTTAAGATCCTGTTCCAGAAGGAAAACACCGAAGGGGTAGAGCAGTGGCAGGTGACAGCGGCGACCAAAGAAAAAGTGCAGCACGAAGAACAGCTGCATAAAAAAGAAAAAGAAAACTGACAGGTTTACGGGAGGCGTATGCATGGAAACACCGAAGATAACAGTCATTATCCCGGCATATCATTGTGCCGCGACGATAGGACAGGCGATCCGGTCTGCGCTGCGCCAGCAGGTTCCCATGGAGATCCTGGTTCTGGAGGATTGTTCGGATGAACAGATGGAATCAGTGCGCCAGGAATTTGCCCGTGAACCTGTTTTTTTCCTGAAAAATGAACAGCACTTAGGAGCGTCCGGAAGCCGGAACCGGGGCGCAGCCATGGCAAAAGGAGAATATGTGGCATTTCTGGATGCAGATGACTGGTGGGCAGACGGAAAATTAAAAAAACAGCTGGCGCTGATGGAGAAAACAGGCTGTGTCCTTTCCTGCACTGCAAGGGAACTGGTGACGCCGGATGGGAAGCAGACTGGAAAAGTGATTCCGGTAACAGAGAACATCACTTACCGTCAGATGCTGCATCAGAACTGGATCAACTGCTCTTCTGTGGTGCTGCGCACAGAAGTGGCCAGGGACTTTCCTATGGAGCATGAGGACAGCCATGAAGATTACATTACCTGGCTGAAGATATTAAAGAAATATGGAACTGCCTGTGCAGTCAATGAGCCTCTTTTAAAATACCGGCTGACCAGTACAGGAAAATCCGGAAACAAGCTGGCTTCTGCCAGGAAGACCTACCGGGTGTACCGGTATGCGGGATTTGGACCGGCAAAATCGGCAGTCTGTTTTGTGTGCTATGCAGTCAACGGTGTTTTAAAATATGCCCTTGCAGGAAGAAAGAAAAAGTGTGTGTGAAAAGAGGAGGAGAACAAGTGGAGCGTGTACCATCTGAGAAAACAGTGAAAGTATCGGTGATTATTCCGGTGTATAACAGCAGCCCCTATATCCAGCAGTGCCTGGACAGCGTCACAGGGCAGAGCCTGAAAGAACTGGAGATTCTCTGTGTGGATGACGGCTCTTCGGACAACTCTGCAGATATTGTGGAAGAAGCAGTGGCAAAAGACGGCCGTATCCGGCTGATCCGCCAGGAAAATGCAGGAGGCGGTGCGGCTAGAAACAGAGGAATGAAAGAGGCCAGGGGGGAATACCTGGCTTTCTTAGATTCCGATGATTTTATCGAAAAAGATATGCTGAAAAAGATGTATGAGGCGGCCAGAAAGGCAGCAGCAGATATCAGTATCTGCAAGGCCAGACGGTGGCATGAGGATTTGAAAATCTGGTCAGAGCTGCCGGGCGCCATGCGGGAAGAGCTGCTGCCGGATATGAGGGTCTTTTCCTGGGAGGATATGCCGGATGGCATTTTTAATGCCTTCCACAACTGGCCCTGGAACAAACTGTTCCGCAGGGAATTCCTGGAAACCGAGGAGATTACCTATCAGGAACTTCATAGAACCAATGATTTGTACTTTACCTGCCGCGCCCTGGTGGCTGCCGAGCGGATTACCCTGGTAAGAGAAGTCTTGGTAAATTACCGGGTGGGAACAAAGAGCAGCTGCCAGGATACCAATCAGGACTACCCTTTGGATTTCTACGATGCCTTCCGGAAACTGAAAGAATTTCTGGAAAATGAGGGATACTATCAACAGGTGGAGAAAAGCTTTGTAAATCATGCTTTGGACGGCTGTATTGCAAACTTAAATTCCCAGGAGAAAAGTGCAGACCAGGAAATGCTCTATCGGCAGTTAAAAGGCTGCCTTCTGGAAAACTTAGGAATTGGCAGACAGCCTGCTTCATATTTTCATGCTTATAATCAGGAAGCATGGAAGGCCCTCCAGATCGTTTTGAACAAAGACTACAAAAGTTATCTGCGGTTCCGCATTCAGGAACTGAAAAATGAGCGGGATGAAGCAGTCCGAAGAGAAGAGGCGAGAGCAGACGTGATCTACCAGACGGTCACCTGGAAAGCTGGAAAAATCGTGACAGCGCCGATCAAAGCCCTGGCAAAGCTGATAGAGCGTGTTTGAAAAATCATTCCTGCAATCTGCACGCCCCGCTTTGTGTAGAATTTTGCCTTCATTCGGTTGACGCAGCCCTCATTCAGGCAAAATCTTCCACAAATTGTGACGTACATCTTACAGAAAGCATTTTTCAGACACGCTCTGGAAAAAAATAGGGAATTTCTAGGGAAAAGCAGCAGAGTTGCATTTTTTGCATACCTATGATAGAATACGGTCATGAATTTCGCCCAAGGAGAGGAGAAAATGAAAGAAAATCCCAAGGTTTCCGTTATTATTCCCGTTTATAATGGAGAAACCTATTTAAGAAAATGCCTGGATGACATCCTGGCCCAGACCTTAAAGGAGATTCAGGTGATCTGTGTCAACGACGGTTCCACAGACGGCACCTTAGACATTCTGAAAGAATATGCCAGGAAGGACTCCAGAGTTCTGGTACTTGATCAGGAGAATACAGGAGCCGGAGCAGCCAGAAACAACGGGCTTCTACATGCGGAAGGCGAGTATCTTTCCTTTCTGGATGCAGATGATTTTTTCGAACCAGAGATGCTGATGGTGGCTTACCGCCATGCAGAAGAGAAAAAGGCGGACATCACCGTTTTCCGGGGAGATCGGTACGATGATACCGAAGAACATTACATTCCAATGGATTACTCTGTGAAAAGCAGCCAGCTTCCTGGGAAGGATCCATTTTCCTATCACGACATTCCGGATCATACCTTTACCGTATTCGTGGGATGGGCGTGGGACAAACTGTACCGCAGAGATTTTGTCATGAAGGACGAATACTTGCGGTTTCAGAACCTGCGCACTTCCAACGATCTGTTTTTTGTGTTTTCTTCCCTGACAAAAGCAGAGAAGATTTCGGTGCTGGACAAAAAGCTGATTCACCACAGAATCCATGTAAAAGGCTCCCTGTCTGTGACCAGAGAGCGTTCCTGGAGATGCTTTTACGAGGCCTCCAAGGCATTGCAGGAAGAATTAAAGCGTATCGGTGCCTACCAGGAAGTAGAAAAAGGATTCTTAAACTGGACCCTGCACTTTGCTTTCTGGAATCTGGATACCATTGAGGGTCCTGGATTTGAAAAGGTGTACGACTTGATCACCGGAGAATGCCTGCAGGATTTTAAATGGCTGGATCATGAGCGGAGCCTGTACAAGGGAAACCTTGCCTGCTATGACCGGCTGGAAAAGATGAAAGGAAAAACCTGTTTTTCATATCTTCTGGAAACTTACCGGGAAAATGCGGCAAAGCTGGCCGGTGTCCAGGAGCAGAAGCGCAAAGCAGAAGAAAATTTAAAGGCAGCCAGAAAAGAAATTGACGAAATCCGCAGCTCCACGACTTTCCGTGTGGGGAGAATTGTGACTGCCATACCGAGAAAAATCAAGTGTTTGCTAAAAGGAGAGAAAAATGCCTAAAGTATCCATCATTGTACCTACCTATAATGTAGCGGAGTATCTGGATCAGTGTATAACCAGCCTGATCAATCAGACCTTAAAAGACATTGAAATCATTGCCATCAACGATGGTTCCACAGACAATTCTCTGGAGATTCTGAAGCACTATGCAGAAAAAGACTCCAGAATCAAGATCATTGACAAAGAAAACGGCGGCTACGGCATTGGCATGAACATCGGCCTGGACAACTGCACTGGTGATTATGTGGGGATCCTGGAGCCGGATGATTATGTAAAGACCAGCATGTACGGGGATCTGTATGAGCTGGCAGAGAAATATGACCTAGATCTGATCAAGGCAGATTTCTGCCGGTTTGTCCATGACAAATACGGAAAACAGGTGAACCAGTACAATGCTCTGTGGGGAGACAAGAGCATGTACAACCGGGTCATTGATCCGGCAAAAGAGCCCATTGTCTTTAAATTCATCATGAATACCTGGAGCGGAATTTATAAGAGAAGCTTCCTGGTAGAAAACGGCATCCGCCATCATGAGACACCGGGGGCTTCTTTCCAGGACAATGGATTCTGGTTCAAGACCTTCTGCTATGCAAAGAAAATGTACTTTGTAGACCGTCCGTATTACATGAACCGCCGGGACAACCCGAATTCTTCTGTGCACAACAGGGCAAAAGTATACTGTATGAATGATGAATACCTTTACATTCATGATTTCCTGAATGAACATCCGGAGTTTAAAGAGCGCTATATCGGATATTTTTCTTTCAAACGCTTCCACAACTACATCAGCTCCTATTACCGCATCGGCGACGAGTTCAAAGATGAGTACCTGGAGCGTTTCCAGAAGGAGTTCCAGGAGGCAGATGCCCAGGGAGAACTGATCCAGGAGATCTTTACAGATCGGGAGTGGGCGCTCATTGAGGTTCTGCTGCGCAATGCAGAAGCCTTTAAATATGCAGAACAGTTGCATAGAAAGAACATGCAGATTTCCGGTCTGAAACGGGAAATCAAAGAGCTGAAAGAGTCTACCACTTTCAAGGTAGGAAAGAAGATCATGTATGTTCCGTGTATGCTGAAAGAAAAAATGAAAAATCGGTAAAAGTGTATCAGAAAATTTATGGAAAAAATACTGACAGTAGTAGTACCTACTTATAATGTAGAAAAATATATTGAAGAATGCCTGGAGAGCATGGCAGGAGAGGCGGTCCGGAATGATCTGGAGGTTTTGATTGTCAATGATGGTTCCACAGACCGCTCAGCCGAACTTGCGGGGCAGTTTGCCAGGCGTTATCCGGAAACCTTCCGGGTGATCCACAAAGAAAACGGCGGACACGGTTCCACCATCAACCGTGGAATCAAAGAAGCTTCCGGCACCTATTTTAAGGTTGTGGACAGTGATGACAGGCTGGTTCCGGAAACTCTGGAAAAGCTCATTGGCTGGTTAAAAGAGGAACATTCGGACATTGTGGCCACGAACCACTGCTGGTTTGACAACAGCACTGCCAGAGAAAAAGAAGAATTTGTCCATCCTTTTGAAGATGTGGTCTATGGGAAAGAATACCAGTTTTCTGACATTACAAAACGCTTTATCATCAAAATGCATGGAATGACCATCCGCACAAAGATCTTAAAAGAGCATATGCCGCCCATTGACGAGCACTGCTTCTATGTGGATATGGAGTATATTCTCTTCCCAATGCCTTATGTAAAGACCATTACCTTTTATCAGGATGTGGTATACATGTACCGCATCGGGCTTCCGGGGCAGAGCGTGAGCATTGAACGGATGCGTAGAAATGCAGAGAATTATGACCGGGTTCTCACAAGAATGCTGGCTTTTTATAAAGAACAGCAAAAGGAAAATGCTCCGGCCCATGTGATGCGCTATCTGGAAAATGCCCTGGGAGGCATGGCGGCAAGCCGGTTTAAAATTTACTTAAGTTTTGGATACAGTCAAAGTATCAAAAAAGAAATGGTTGCATTTGACCAGATGCTGAAAAGAGAATATCCGGGAATTTATCATGCAGTGACTAACAAGGCGGTTCTGGCTCTTCGGGCCAGCGGCTATCTGCTGTATCTTCCGGCACATCTGGCATTCTGGTTACAGGAAAGGCGGAAATAATGAACATCTGGAAAAAAAGAGTCCATGTATTTTTTCAGTACAAGGACCTGTGGGCGCAGCTGGTAGTCCGGGACATCAAACTGAAATACCGCAGAAGCGTTCTTGGCTATGTTTGGAGTATTTTAAATCCTCTGCTGATCATGATCGTACTGACCTTGGTGTTTTCTGCCATGTTCAGCAGGAATATCACCAATTATCCGATCTATCTGATCACGGGTCGTACCATTTATACCTTTTTTACGGATTCCACCAATGCGGGAATGCGTTCCATTATGGGAAATACGGCACTGATCAAGAAATGTTATGTGCCGAAATATATTTTTACACTGGCGAAAGTGACCAGTTCCATGGTTGATTTTGTCTTTTCCTTGGGTGCACTGGTGATCGTTATGATCTTTACCAGAACACCAGTAACCTGGGCTGTGTTGTTTTTCCCGGTTCTTCTGCTGCAGCTGTTTCTGTTCTGCGGAGGCGTCGCCTTTTTCCTGGCACAGTTAAATGTATTTTTCCGGGATGTGCAGTACATTTACAATGCATTTACCACAGCGCTGATGTATGCCACACCGCTGTTTTATCCTATTGAGCAGCTGGACAACAACCCTGCAATGAAGCATTTTATCACCCACTTCAACCCCATGTATTTTTATGTGACTCAGTTCCGTGACATCATCTACAGCCAGTGCCTGCCCCAGGCGAAGTATGTGTGGGCAGGATTTGCAGTGGGGATCGCAGCATTTGTGATAGGACTTGCAATGTTTAAAAAGAACCAGGACCGCTTCATCCTGTATATCTGATGGAGGAGAACATGAGCGAGAAATACGTGATTGACGTGGAGAAAGTGACGATCCGCTTTAACATGGCCACGGAGAAGGTGGACAATTTGAAAGAATATTTTGTGCGCCTTGTGACCAAACAGCTGATGTTCCAGGAATTCCTGGCACTTCAGGATGTGGATCTGAAAGTAAAAAAAGGGGAAGCATGGGGCTTAATCGGAATCAACGGTTCCGGAAAGTCCACCCTGTTAAAGGCCATCAGCGGCATTATGAAGCCCTACAAAGGCACCATTACCGTGCGGGGAAACATTGCGCCGCTGATTGAGCTGGGCGCAGGTTTTGATGCGAACCTGACGGCAAGAGAAAATATTTTCTTAAACGGAGCCGTTCTTGGACATTCCAAAAAAGAAATGCAGGAACATTTTGAGGAGATCGTGGATTTTGCAGAGATCCGCAAGTTTCTAGATTCTCCCATCAAGAATTATTCTTCTGGTATGAAAGCACGTCTGGGATTTTCCGTTGCCACCATGGTAAAGCCGGATATCCTGATTGTAGACGAAGTGCTGTCCGTAGGAGATTACAAGTTTAAACAGAAGTGCCAGAAACGTATGGAGGAGATGCTTTCTTCAGGAACCACTCTTCTGTTCGTTTCCCACAGCATTGACCAGGTTAAAGAACTGTGTGACCATGCGCTGTGGCTGGATCATGGAAAGATGGTGATGTCCGGAGAGGCAGGTCCGATCTGTGACGCCTATATGTCCATGGACGAGAAGAAGTAAAAAAGGAGTTTTTATGGATATTAAACGGATTTTGCTGCCAGAGCAGATTGATACAGACGAAGAACTGTATTACCGCAGAAGTGAAGGCGTTGTGGTCATGGATGACGGGTCTTTAAGTTGTCTGGCAGGAGATGAGGTGGCGTTTAACACATACTTTAACAGCTTCTCCACTGGAAAATGGAAAAAATATACGGTACTGGAGCAGCTGGAACTTGCGCTGGAACTGCAGGGGAATTTCTGCGTGTCTTTAAAATACCACTGGCTGGAGCGGGGACGCATGGAGACCAGAGTGTTGACAGAAGCCAATGTTTCCGCGGATAAACCCCAGCAGTTTGTGTTTCATTTTGGAGAAAACCGGAATACTGGCATGTTTTCCTTCTCCTGCAGGAGCATGATGGATGGAGGAAAGATTCTGGGAGGTAAATACTTTGCTTCCAACATGGTTCCGGTAAACTTAAACATCAATTTTGCAGCAGCCATCTGCACCTACCGAAAAGAAGAATTTGTGGAGAGAAACCTTCGGGTTCTGAAAAAAGCCATTCTGGAAAATCCGGAATCTCCCCTGTACCGACATCTGTATGTGTTTATTTCAGATAACGCGGGGACGCTGGATACGGATCTTGGAGACGGTGAGTATGTGCGGATTACCCCTGGAAGAAATGTGGGAGGCGTGGGCGGATTTACTCACGGTATTCTGGAAGCAAAAGCCCTCCAGAAAGCAAGAGACATCAGCCATGTGGTACTGATGGACGACGATGCAGTGATTGAACCTGCGGCATTGGAGACCAATTTCCGCTTTCTTTCGCTTTTAAAGCCGGAGTATAAGGACTATACCATCGGCGGAGCCATTCTGCGTTTGGATATGCCGTACAAACAGTACGAATCCGGTGCATTATGGAACCGGGGAAATATTCAGGCGCTTCATCATTTCATGGATCTGCGGGTTCCGGAAAATCTACTTTTGAATGAACAGGAGCTGGCGACAGAGTACACTGGATGGTGGTATACCTGCATTCCTCTTCGCTGCATTGACAATGACAACCTGCCGCTGCCTATATTCATCCACAGAGACGATGTGGAGTATGGACTCCGGGTGGGAAAGAAAAAGTTTATTTTCTTAAACGGCATCGGCGTATGGCATGAAGCTTTTGAAAATAAAATGGCAGGTTTTCTGGAATACTATGACATCCGGAATCTGGCCATTACCAATGCCATCCACTATCCGGATTATGGGGCAGGGGAATTTAAGAAAATTCTGCTGAAATGGGTAAGTGGCAACATTGCCCGCTACCGTTATCAGTATGTGGATATGAACCTGCGTGGCGTGGAGGATTTCTTAAAAGGCATCCAGTGGTTCAAAGAACAGGACCCGGTAGAACTGCACAAAGAAATCTCATCCATGAATTACAAGGCACAGCCGAAGAGTGCATTTATCGGCTACAAAGGAATCACAGAACTGGACTATGACTGGAAGAGCTTAAGCTCTGATGCGGATGTGAGATACATCAATCCCCTGAAAAAGGCGGCCCAGATGATCACCGCAAACGGCTATTTCCTTCCGGCAAAGAAAAAAGTGCCGGTGGTTCCGCCTTACAACAACATTTATGCCATGTTCCGGGCGCCGGAAGTGGTATTTACCGATGCATCTGGGAACAGTATTAAGACCAAGCGCAGCATCAAAGAATTTTTTGTAAGCTACAAGAAGCTCTTTGCCATGTTTAAACGGATTGACAAAGAATATGAGCAGGCAAAGCAGTCTTACCGGAATCATTACAAAGAGCTGACCAGTGCAAGTTTCTGGCGAGAGTATTTGAATGAATGATGATGCCAGGGTGCTGTGTGCCAGTGGCACACGTTTAGCACCGGCCGAAGTGGCAACGGAGATGTGAGAGTACAAAGTACGGAACAATCCGTAAGGCATCGAACTTAACATTATCGTATGCAAAGGAGCGGTTCTATGGAAAAAAAGCACCGGGCAGCCATCTTTGGCCTGTGGTGGAGCAGCAATTATGGAAGCTTGATGACCTACTATTCCCTGAACCGCCTCACTGCGTCTTTCGGGTATGAGGTCTTTATGATTGACCGGCCGGGTTTTGCACCGGACAATCCCCTGTTTTTTTCGGATGGAAGACGGTTTGCAAAAGAATATTACCAGATTTTTCCGGCCTGCGATTTTAAAGATTTAAAAAAGCTCAACGATCAGGCAGACATCTTCCTGATGGGGTCGGATCAGGTGTGGAATTTTGCCATCTGCCGCCATTACCGGGGGGCGTTTTACTTGAATTTTGTCCGGGATGAGAAAAAGAAAATTGCCTATGGGGCGTCCTTTGGTCATCCTGGCTTTTTTGCGCCAGAAGAGGAGATCGAAAAAGCAAGAAAATACCTTTCCCGGTTTGACGCTATTTCCGTAAGGGAAGAAGATGCTGTGGGAATTGTAAACCACACTTTCGGTCTCAAGGCAGAGTGGGTGCTAGACCCGGTATTTGCAGCAGATCCGGCCATATTTGCGCCTATTTTAGCAGCAGCCAGAGGAGAAAAGAAAAAAGGCCCCTTCCTGGCAGCCTACATTCTTGACCCAGATGAGAAAAAGCGGGAGGCTCTTCAGTATCTGGCGGAAAAGCTAGGTCTGCCCATGGTCATTATGTTGGACGGAGAGCGGGGATTTGAGGAAAATAAAAAGAAACTTGCCTTAAACGGCGTGGTGGAGCACCTTCAGGTGGAAGACTGGCTGTACAACATCAAAAACTGCCAGTATTTTGTGACGGATTCCTGTCACGGAGCCAGCTTTGCCATCCTTTTTCAGAAAGACTTTGTCTGCTTTGGAAATGAAGGAAGGGGAAATTCCAGAATGGATTCCTTAGCCCACGTATTTGGCTTAAAAGAGCGGTTCTTAAAGAATCCTCTGGATGTAAAAAAGAAGAAAAAGCTGTTAAAGCCCATGGATTACACAAAGGTTTCCCAGATTCTGGAAAGGGAACGCATCCGCTCCAGAAAATGGCTGGAGGATGCCCTTGCGATGCCGGTGAAAGAGGAGAAAGACAACCTTTATAGGGAAGAGCCAAGGCCGGTGTATGATGCGCTTCGGAGGGGATACCGTCTGGGAAAGCAGGGCTTGAAAAAACTGAAGAACATTCTGAAATAGAAAGCAGAACATGGAGGAAAAGAACATGAAATACGATTATCTGATTGTAGGAGCCGGTCTGTTCGGCGCCGTATTTGCCCATGAAGCAGTAAAAGCAGGAAAGACCTGCCTGGTGATTGACAGACGAAACCACATTGCAGGAAACATTTACTGTGAGAACGTGGAAGGCATCAATGTCCACAAATATGGAGCCCATATTTTCCATACCAGCAGCAAGAAAGTGTGGAACTACATCAACCAGTTTGCAGAGTTCAACAACTATATCAACTCTCCGGTGGCTGTGTACAAGGATGAACTGTACAACCTGCCTTTTAACATGAATACTTTCAGCAAGCTGTGGGGCGTTAAGACTCCTGCAGAGGCAAAAGCAAAAATTGACGAACAGAGAGCAGAGTTAAACATTACAGAGCCGAAAAACTTAGAGGAACAGGCCCTGTCCTTAGCTGGAAAAGATGTATACGAAAAGCTCATCAAAGGCTACACCGAAAAACAGTGGGGACGTCCCTGTACAGAGCTTCCTGCTTTTATCATCAAGCGTCTGCCTTTCCGTTTTATGTATGACAACAACTACTTCAACGACCGGTTCCAGGGAATTCCCATGGGCGGCTACACCAAGATCGTAGAGAAGATGTTGGAAGGCGCTGACGTACAGCTGGATACGGACTACTTTGCTTTTATCAAAGAAAATCCGGATGTGGCAGAGAAGACCGTATTTACCGGTATGATTGATGAATTTTACCAGTATAAGCTGGGAACTCTCCAGTACCGTACTGTGCGCTTTGAAACCGAAAAACTGGATATGGAAAATTATCAGGGAAATGCAGTGGTCAATTACACGGACCGAGAAGTGCCTTATACCAGAATCATTGAGCACAAACATTTTGAATTTGGAAAACAGCCGGTAACCATTATTTCCAGAGAATATTCTTCAGAGTGGAAGCCGGGCATTGAGCCGTATTATCCCATCAACGATGAGAAAAACAATACGCTGTTTGCTAAATATCGGGAACTGGCTGACCAGGAAAAAAATGTAATCTTTGGCGGAAGACTGGGCAATTATAAGTATTATGACATGGACAAAGTCATTGAAGCAGCTCTGGAGTGTGTCAAGACAGAACTGCAGTAAAAGGACAGGTGCAGGCTATGGCAGATATTCGGACAATTTCAAAAGAACGCTGCTGTGGGTGTGCGGCCTGTGTCAGTGCCTGCCCAGCAGATGCCATTTCCATGGAAGAAGGGGAAGAGGGATTTTTATTCCCAAAGATTGACCTGGAGCGCTGCATTGGGTGCGGAAAATGCCTTCGTTCCTGTCCGGAGGCAGAAAAGCAGCCTGGAAAGAAAAAAGAGGTGTCCTGTTTTGCAGCGGCCTCCCAAGATGCCCTGCGCATGAGAAGTTCTTCGGGCGGCATTTTTCAGGTGTTTGCAGGAAAGACCCTGCAGGAGGGCGGTGCCGTTTACGGGGCAGCCTGGGAAGAAAGGCTTTCGGTAAAGCATGTTCGGATTACTGATTCAGAGGAAGTGTTTCGGCTGTCAGGCTCCAAGTACGTGCCAAGCCATACGGAAGGCATTTACCGCCAGGTGAAACAGGATCTGGCTGAAAAAAGGCCGGTGTTGTTTTCCGGCACCCCCTGTCAGGTGGCAGGTCTGTACCAGTATTTAAAAGGCGCAGGAAAAAAAGAACCGGAAACCTTGGAAGGGCTGTTTACGATAGAGATTGTCTGTCATGGAGTGCCTTCGGAAAAGAGTTTCCACACTTATCTGAAAGAATGCTACGGCGAAGGACAGGTAAAGAAAGTAGCTTTCCGGACGAAAGAGTTTGGCCATACCTGCGCGAATGGGGTGGTCACCTTAAAAAACGGAAAGAAAAAGGTTATGTCTGGAAATGTGGATCCCTATGAGCGAGGCTTTCACCGTTCCTTGTTTCTTCGGAAATCCTGCTATGCCTGTGCCTTTGCAGAGCTCCCAAGGACAGCAGATGTGACTCTGGGAGATTTCTGGGGACTGGAAAAGTACGATCCTGCGCTTACAGATCCAAGAGGCGTTTCCCTGGTGCTGTTAAACAGCCCGAAGGCGGAGGCACTGTGGAAAGAGGTAAAAGGAGAGCTGGATTCCTGTACTCAGGTGCCAGTGGATGTGGCGCTGAAACACAACCGGTTCCGGAAAAACAGCCGGAGAGCCAAGGGAAGAGAACGGTTTTTCAAACTTCTTCCGGTGCTTGGGTTTGAAAAGGCTGTGGAGTATGCTCTGGAAGAACGGTATGATGTGATGTTTGCCTGGGAAGGGGAAGTTCCCCAAAAAGAACTGGAAGAAGCCCTGGAAGCAGAAGCCAATCAGCTTGGCAGAACCGTGTGCATCCAGGGAAAGGAGCAGGCTGTGGCTGCGGTGACCGTGTCTGGACTGCAGGAACTGCTTGGAGGAAAGTTTCCAGAAGAACTGGACGAAGAGAAGAAAGCCGAACTTCAAAAACTGCTTCTTACAAAGCCGGGACTCGGAGTGCGGATTCAGAAAAATCTGAAAGAAACCGCATCCAGGGCAGCGGCGGGAATGAAAAGCAGGATCGCTGCAGAAACAAAGCAGAAATTAAAAGCAATCTTGAAAAAGAAATAAGTATGCCAGAAGAAAGAAGGTGGAAGACCGATGGAGCAGAAGCATTACGATGTGGGGATTCTGGGAGTGTGGTTTGGCTGCAATTATGGCAGCATTGCCACCTATTATGCACTGGAAAAGACTATCGAAAGCTTTGGAAAGACGGTGCTGATGGTTCACAGGCCAAGGCTTGGGGCAGAGGACGGCCGGATGAAGGGACGGCATTCCATCCGGTTTGCCGAAGAACATTACGACATCAGCAAGTCCTATCATGTTTCCGAGATTGGAGAGCTGAATACCCTGTGCGATGCTTTCGTCCTTGGAAGCGACCAGCTGTGGAATTACGGCGTGACCAAAATTTTTGGCCACAGTTATTTCCTGGATTTTGCAGGAGAAGACAAAAAGAAAATTGCCTATGCCACCTCTTTTGGCAGCAGCCGTTTCTCGGCACCCTGGCCGTTCCTGAAAAAAGCCGTGGCCTGTATGCAGAAAATGGACGCGGTGTCTGTAAGGGAAGCAGATGGTGTAAAGGTGTGCAGAAACCTGTTTGGTGTCAGGGCAGAGCATGTGTTAGACCCGGTGCTCATGAGTGATCCCTCCATTCTTTCAGATCTGGCAGAAAAATCCAAACGAAGGGAAGAAGCTCCCTACATTGCCTCCTATATTCTGGACCCAGATGCAAAAAAGCGGGAAGCACTTCTTTATGTATCGAAGAAACTGGATAAAAAGCTGGTAAACATGCTGGATGGATGGTATCAGAAATTTCCGGAAAACAAAAAAAAGCTGGGGCTTGACAACGTGCCTGAGAAGCTTCAGGAAGAGGAGTGGCTGTGGTACATCAAGCA
Source organism: uncultured bacterium (assembly GCA_905214955.1). Classification (GTDB taxonomy): domain Bacteria; phylum Bacillota; class Clostridia; order Lachnospirales; family Lachnospiraceae; genus Limivivens. The sequence continues at coordinate 34,729 of CAJMON010000004.1, read as the reverse complement.
CAGCGACTTTGTGATTACCGATTCTTTCCACGGAACCTGCATGGCAGTCCTGTTCCACAAGCCCTTTATTGCCATAGGCAATCCGGAACGGGGAACCTCACGGTTTGAATCGCTGCTGGGTTCCTTGAATCTGAATGGACGGTACGTAGAGCGGGCAGAGCAGATTCTGGAAAAGCCGGAACTTCTGGAAGCGGTGGATTATAAAAAGGTAGATGAGATCCTGGAGAAAGAACGGGTACGCTCCCGGAACTGGTTAAAAGAGGCGCTGCAGGGAAAGAAACAGGAACCGGCGCCATCCTCTTGGAAGCTGCGTGCAAAAGCAGAGCAGGGAAAAGCCTGCGCAGAGTATTATCTGAAAGCGGCTGCCAGGAAACTGTTGAAACGATAGAAGGAAAAAGAAAGTATGAATGTGCAAAAAAGTCGATTATCCCAGAAACAACAGGATTTTTTAATCCCTGTTTTCCTGTATGTCCTTCTTCTGACATACAAACTCATCGTTGTCATCCATCTGCGCAGTGAGCCCCAGGTGGCAGATGAGTTTACGTACTTAAAGATGGCACGGCTTCTTTATCAGAATGGAAGCTACAACAGCGTTCAGTATCCCTTGCTGTATCCATTATTTCTCCTTCCGGCGGTTTTGACGGGAGATCATTTTTACCTGACAGCAAAGATTTTGGGAGCCATTTCCTCTGCCTTTGTGCCGGTATGTACCTACGCCATTGCCAGGCTGTACCTGGACCCGGAAAAGAGTATGATTCCGGCAGCGTTTTCCACAGTGATTCCTTATCATTATGTGACCACCATGACCATCATGAGTGAAAATCTGTATTTCCCTCTGTTCCTTCTGGAAATCTATCTGGTGTTAAAGCCCAGAAAACATGTGGTGATCAGTGATATCGGAACCGGAATGCTCTTGGGTGCCCTGTTTATGACCAGACATATTACTCTGGTGTCCATTCCGGTATTCGGCCTGGTATGGCTGATGCGGGAGGCAGAAGAAAAGAGGAAACCAGGTTCCGTGATCCTGAGGAGCGTTTTGGTAGTAGCCTGTATGGCAGCCGTGTATGCGCCCTGGGTGCTCATGTGCCGCAGCTATGGATATGGATTCAAAGAAATCATCGGATTTAAGATTGCCTCCAAGACCAATCCAGAACAGCTGACCATGAAACGCCTTCTTATGGTGGCAGGATTTTATCTGTGTTATTTTGCCCTGATTCTGGCGCCGGTTTTAGGCCTGGTGGTGAAATCCATCCGGGCACTGCATGTAAACTTTAAAGAGTGGTTCTGCAGCTACAACCGGCTGTGGACCATGGTGTGCGGATCGGCAGCAGCGTTTTTTGTGGCAGTGACCAGACATTCCTGGAGGGCCTACTACAATTATCCGGAGTTTGAAAAGATCAAAGGACGGTACCTGATTTACTTTCCAACCCTGTTTGTGATTCTGGGTGTGGTGGTGCTGTTTAAAGAAAAGCCGGTATTTAAAAAGAAGTGGTTTAACATCCTGGCTACATACCTTCTTCCGGTTGGACTGATTGTGGCGGGATATCTGATTGATGTCACCGGCATTGCCTGCACCTTAAAATCCACCTTTATCGGCTCCATTGAATCCACAGACGGACAGAAAGTCAAACTCATCGGCAATGCCTTTACGGTGATTGTAAGCCTGTTTGTTCTCTATTATCAGTATCTCATGGATTTTGCAAAAGAAGCCAGAAAGCGGATGCTTCCCCTGGTTTTTGCAGCAGGCCTTCTGCTCATTGAAATCTGGGGAATGCCTTCTTACCTTTCCTTTTTAATAGGAGTCAATGACAAGCAGAATTCCACCAACAACCGGTATGCGGAGGAACTGACTGAGACTCTGAAAAACCTGGATCTGACGAAGCAGACCTACATTCTGGCGGAAAAGATTCCTCAGTACAAGTATATTGGACGATATCTCATTTTCCAGAAAATGGATCAGATTTCCCTGGTGCAGAAAAAAGAAAATGTGCCAGATGCCAGCTATTACATTCTGACCAAAGACAAGGATGCCTATGCGGACATTACCGAAGCAGTGGAGGCAGAATATGACTGGACAGACACGTATTTCCTGCTGAAAGTACAGGATTGACTTTAAAAGCGTTTGATAGTAAAATGAGAACCGAGAAATGCGCCCTGTCGGCTTTATGCCCAGACAGGGCTGAATATTACGGGAGAGCAAAATGAAACTGATTATTCAAGTACCATGTTATAATGAAGCAGAGACGCTGGAGATCGCACTGAACGATCTTCCCAAGCACATAGACGGCATTGATGAGATTGAATATCTGATTATCAATGACGGAAGCAAGGACAATACTGTAGAAGTGGCTAAGAAATGGGGCGTCCACTATGTGGTGAACTTTAAGAAAAACAGAGGCCTGGCAAAAGGCTTTATGGCTGGACTGGATGCCTGTCTGCGAAACGGTGCGGACATCATTGTCAATACTGATGCAGATGACCAGTACAAGGGCGAAGACATTGAAAAGCTGGTTCGTCCCATTCTGGATGGAAAAGCGGACATTGTCATTGGAGAGCGTCCCATTGACCAGACCGAGCACTTTTCCCCTCTGAAGAAAAAACTCCAGCACTTTGGAAGCTGGACCGTGCGCGTGGCATCCCATTCCGATATCCCGGATGCACCCAGCGGATTTCGCGCTTACAGCAGAGAAGCTGCCATGCGTCTGAATGTGACCAACGAATACACCTACACTCTGGAGACCATCATCCAGGCCGGAAGAAACCGCATGGCCATGGAGTCTGTGCCCATCCGTACCAATCCGGAGCTGCGTAAATCCAGACTGTTTTCCAGCATGTTCGGTTATGTAAAAAGATCCATGGTAACCATTGTGCGTTCCTTTATGATGTACAAACCTCTGCGATTCTTTCTTGGAATCGGTGCGGTCGTAGGAGCCATTGGAGCGGCTCTTGGCGTGCGTTTCCTGGTTTACCTTGCTATGGGAGCAGGAAAAGGACATATTCAGTCCCTGATCCTTGCAAGCACCCTTCTGATGATGGGCTTTATGACCTGCATCATTGGCTTCCAGGCAGATATCATTGCTGCCAACCGGAAGATCCTGGAAGATGTCCAGTACCATGTACGGAAACTGGATTATGAACATGAACTGGAAAAGCGTGAAGAAAAAGCAGAGGAGAAAGCATGAGAGATGTAGTTATTGCCATCACTGCAGCCAGCTACAGCGGAAACAAAGGTGCGGCAGCGATGCTTCAGAGCTCGATCAGACAACTTCATGAACGTTACGGGGAAAGACTGAACATCAATCTGATGTCAGTCTACCCTTCTGAGGATAAAAAGCAGATTCCGTGGGACTTTATCAAGATTGTGCCCTGCAAACCGGAACAACTGCTTTTTGTTGCGTTTCCCCTGGCAGTGCTGTATAAGGCATTCAAGTGGTGCCCGCCCATCAAAAAGCTGCTTCTGAAAAATAAGATTTTAAAGGCTTATTCCCAGACAGATGCGGTACTGGATGAAGCAGGCATTTCCTTTGTGGACAGCCGCGGCGCGGTGATGAACACCTATGCCTTTGTCTGTGCAGCCGTTCCCATGCTCATGGGCGTGCCGGTATTAAAATATTCCCAGGCTATGGGAACCTTCCATTCTCCCATCAACCGTTTCCTGGCAAAATGGATTCTTCCCAAGATGAAGCTGATCTGTGCCAGAGGAAAAGGCACCCTGGAGAACTTAAAATCCATTGGAATCGAAAAAAACGTAAAGCTGTGTGCGGATGGTGCCTTTACCATGGCAGATGATCTGGCAGCCAATGCCATGGTAGATGAAGTCTGTGCAGAGGATGATTTTTACAATGAAAATGTGGTGGGCTTATCCATCAGCTCCGTAGTAGAGAAAAAGTGCAAAAAACTTGGCATCGACTACAAGGGCATCATGATTGATTTCATTGAAAAATTAAATCAGGCAGGCTATCCGGTGCTGATCATTGCCAACGGCGCCAGAATCAACAGCCAGAAGCCAAGAAACAACGACCTTCTGATCTGCGATGCGGTGTACGAAGGCGTGAAAAACAAAGATATGGTCCGCTGGTACCACAAGGAAATGGATGCGGAAGAGATCCGTGCCTACCTTGGGAAATGCCGGTTCCTGGTGGCATCCCGTTTCCATGCCATGATCGGTGCCTTAGAGCAGAGAGTGCCGGTACTCTTAGTTGGCTGGAGCCACAAATATCAGGAAGTGCTGGATTTCTTTGAACTGGGCCAGTACGCCATTGACTTTTCCAATCTGACAGCAGATTCCTTAAACCAGGAATTTGAAAAATTCGTAGCCAGTGAGGATGAGATCCGCCGCTGCATTGAGAAAAATTATGACTCTGTTATGGCAAGCTCCAGAAAGAACATTGAGTACGCTGGAAAGATCATTGACCAGATTGTTGGAGAACCTCCCAAAAAAAAGAAAATTTTAAACTATAAAGATCCGGATAAATACCTTGGAAAACATGTGGCCTGCAGAAAAGGCTACGCGGCAGACGAGACCATCCGGGAAAATGCAGCTTCCGGCGGAATGATCACAGCCTTCCTGTGTTACCTTCTGCGCACCGGAAAGATTGACGGTGCCTGGGTCAGCAGAACCAAGATTGTGGACGGACAGCTGGGGTATGATACGTTTATTGCCACTACAGAAGAAGAGCTGCGGGATGCTTCTTCCAGCATTTACATGAGTATGCCCCTGTTAAAGCATGTGGATATGGTAAGAGAATTCCCAGGAAAAGTAGCAGTGGTCATGACACCCTGCGTTCTCCGTGGACTGGATGCCCTGATGAAAAAAGACAAAGTGTTGAGAGACAAGATTGTCTTAAAACTAGGCCTTTACTGCAGCGGCAATCATTCCGAAAAAGCCACTCTGCTTTCTTTAGAGCAGTCCCATGTGACACTGGATCATGCGAAACGTCTGTATTACCGCAGAGGACACTGGAGAGGTCAGTCCGCGGTCGTTTATGAGGATGGTTCTGAGAAGACATTCTCCTATACCAAGACCATCTGCGCCTACAAAAACGCCTATTTCTTTGAAAAAGGCGGATGCATGACCTGCCAGGATCATTTTGCCCAGGCAGCGGATATCAGCTTTGGAGACATCTGGCTTTCCGAGATGAAAGGAAATCCCATCAAGCACACCAGTTGTGTGATCCGCAATGAAAAGGCAAAAGAATTCTACGATGCGGCAGTCAATGCCGGTGTGATCGTGGATTTCCACATCAGTGACCGGGATATGGTGCGCAGCCAGAAGCGTGCCCTGGTATTTAAGTTTACCTGCGCTCCGGCAAAAGAAGCCTATTATGCAAAACAGGGCCGGAAGGTAAAACTGGTGGACGATGACAAGTGCAGCTGGAACCACCGGCTGGCATTCTATCTGGCAAGAAAGAACCTGGCCTATTCGGAAGAACATTATGACAAACTTCGGAAAATCCCATATCAGGTGATTTATTATTACATGTGTTTTATCCGCGTGTTATTAAGCTTCTAAGACGGCATATCCGCAGGCTGCAAATGTGGCAGTCTGCGGATATCTGGCATAAAGAGATAAGGGGAAAATATGAACGATACATCAGAAAACAAAGAGCTTTCCAAAGAAGAACTGCTGAAAAATACAAACAAACCAGAAAACAGCAAAAAGAAAAAACTCATGAAATGGGTCAAATATATTTTCCTGATTCTGGTAGCGGTTTTCCTTGGAAGATATTTCTACAACAACTTTGATACCTACAAAAATCTGGACGTGAAGATTAACTGGGGCGTGTTTGCAGCGGCTGTGCTGTTTTATTTCCTGTATAAGATTACCCTGGCATCCCTGTGGCATTATATGACCAAGTTAAATCAGGCAGCCATCGGCTATGTCCAGGCAGTGACGGCGTATCTGTATTCCATCCTTGGAAAATACATTCCTGGAAAAGTTTTTATGCTGCTGGCCCGTGTACCGGCCTATGAGGAAAAAGGTGTGCCTATCCGGAAAGTTACCATCTGTTTCCTTCTGGAAAATGTATGTACCCTTTTGGGAGCAGCTTTCCTTTTCTTGATATCTCTGCTGTTTTTTCCAAATGAGCTCCTGGCAGATTATAAATGGGCAGCCATTATCCTGGTGATCCTGTTCTTTATCTGCATTAACCCCAAGATCATCAACTTTTTCCTGGGCATTGTGGAAAAGATCACAAAGAAAGATGGCCTGGTGATCCCCATTACCTATCCTCAGATGCTGAAAGTAGTTCTGTTATTCATCTGCAACTGGATCATTGTGGGAATCGGTTTCTACATGCTGACATGCTCCATTTATCCCATCCCTGCATCGGAAATGCTGTATGTCGCCGGAATTTTCGGACTTTCCTGCATCATTGGCATCCTGGCTATCTTTGCTCCTTCCGGACTTGGCGTGCGGGAAGGCATCCTGGTGCTGGGACTGACCCTGGTGATGCCGGAAGAATATGCTGTGATCATTTCCATCGTTTCCAGACTCTGGATGACCGTATCTGAGCTGGCACTCATCGGTATTGCGTTTATTGTAAACCAGACGGTATTAAAGAAGAAAAAATAAGCATGAAAAAGATGAACAAGAAGTATATGCTCTATGTTCTGGCAGCGGTTCTCATAGCGGTTTTTCTGGAAGTGTTTGTGTATAACTTTCATCCGCTGCTGTGCATGGACAGCCAGGATGTTTCCTTTGATGTGACCGGTGTCGCGCCTGGAATGAAAAGCAGTTCCGAAACGCTTGGAATGACTTACACAAATCAGACCACAGCGGCGCTCATTACTTTTCAGGAACCGGTTTATATTAAAAAATTTCAGATCTATCTGGATTGTGAGAATGAACAGAAGTATTTTATGAATGTGAGCTACATCAATGCCTTTGGTGTAGAGGAAGAAGAAAGGCTGATAGACCTGTGTTACGAAGAGTTTGGCACAGGGATTACAGCGGTAGGGAAAAAAGTATCAAGTATCCGGATTACTTACACGGAAGGTGCTCCGGTGGCGATCACAGGTTTTCGCATGTTAAATCAGTTTCAGATGAGCGGTTACCGGATGGTATTTTTTTCCATGCTTGTTCTGTTTTTGCTCTTTTTGAAGAATGGAAAAAAGAATTTCCGGGAAAAACCAGAGCAATTTGTGGCAGCAGCAGTGCTGTGTATGGGAATTTTCATTATTTCCTGCCAGGGAGTCAATGAAAACGGCTGGGATGAGCAGGTACATTTCAAGGAAGCGTACAATCTCTCCTACCAGAATTCTATTCAGAGATCCAATTCCTATCTGCTTTTGGCAGACCGGATACCGGAAAATTATTATAATACCATCGAAGAAAAAAGAATGGTGGAGAACTATCTGGACGAACAGCACCAGATAATAGAAGAGTCTCCCAAAGAAACAACGGTTTCCATAAGTAAAACGGCTTATCTGATTCAGGCTGCAGCGATTTTTCTGGCAAGAAAGCTGGGGCTTCGTTTTTCTCTTCTTTACATGGCAGGAAAACTGGCAAATCTTTTGACTTATGCGTTTCTCATGTATCAGACCGTGCGGATTATTCCAAGGAAAAAGTGGGAAACCGCAGCGCTGGCACTGGTGCCGACACAGATGTTTGTAGCCAGTACCTATACGTATGATGTGGCGGTAAATGGATTTATCTTTCTGGGAACAGCCATGTGGCTGAAAGTGATGACGGAAGAAAAAGGAAGGAATCAGTTCTGGTGGATTGCGGGAAGCATCCTGGCCATTACCGTGGGAGCTCTGGCAAAAGCAGTCTACATTCCACTGGTGCTGATGTGTCTGATTATTCCAAAAGAAAAATTCCCATCCATCTGGCTTTACCGTATCTTATGGGGAGCCATTGTGGCGGTTTTTCTTGCTGCCATGTGTGGATTTATCATCCCGGTAATGATAGCTACTCTGCAGAATGCAACTGGACAGCTGACAGATGGAAGAATTCAGGGATCAGATCAGGTACTTCAGATGCAGACTGTATTCCGGCATCTTCCATCCTATCTGAAGATGCTGTTTAAGGATCTTTTGCAGATGTCCGGGGAACTGATCACAGGCCATGCAGGATTGGCAAATTTTGGGAGACTGCAGGAGCTAGAAAGCGGTTTTTCCTTTATTACTGTGGCATGGTTTCTGGTTGTGATGCTGGGCCATCAGAAAAGAGAGGCATTTGTATTAAAAAGACGGTATAAATATGGATTATTTCTTCTGTGTGCCTGTGTGGCTGTGCTGATCGCTACTTCCATGTACCTGGCAGCCACTGCAGTTGGGGCGGAGAGCATCTCCGGAGTTCAGGGCCGTTACTTTTATCCTTTATTTCTGCCGCTGCTGTATATCTGCAGCAATTCCAGAATTGGGATCAACATAGGGAAAGAGCTGTATCACAAAATTATTCTTGGCACACCTGTATTACTGCTGTTTGCCGGTATTTACTGGAATATGCTTCAGGGCTGGTGCTTTTAAGGGAGGAACATTTGATGAAGGAAGTAAAGGTTTCAGTAATTGTGCCGGTTTATAACGGTGAAGCGTATATCCGTCAGTGTGTGGAAAGCATTCTTGACCAGTCTTTAAGAGAAGTTCAGGTTATCTGTGTGGATGATGGTTCTACAGACGGAACGGTACAGGTCCTGGAAGAACTCTGTAAAAAGGATGACAGACTGCAGATCTTAAAGCAGAAAAATCAGTACGCAGGAGCTGCAAGAAATTTTGGAATGAGTGTGGCAGAAGGGGAATATCTGATTTTCCTGGATGCGGATGACTTTTTCCACAGGCGGATGCTGGAAACCATGTATCAGAAATGCAAAGAAGACAAGGCCCAGATCTGTGTCTGTGACGGACAGATTTATGATGAAAATACCAAAGAATATCTGAACGTGGATTATTTCTTAAAAAGAAATGACCTTCCGGGAGTACGCCCGTTTTCCAGAAAGGATATGCCGGAGAAGATTTTCAACTTTACCACTTCCGCACCCTGGAACAAAATGTTTGAGCGGACCTTTGTGGAAGAAAAACAGCTAAAGTTCCAGGACATCCACAGAGCCAATGATCTGTACTTCTGCAATATGGCCCTTGCCCTGGCAGAACGGATCACTACGACGGAAGAACGGCTGGTGAATTACCGGAGAGGGCACGGAACCAGCCTGCAGGCCATGAAACACAATGAGCCTCTGGATTTTTACTATGCAATGTTAAAACTTCAGGAAGGGCTTGAAAAGGCGAAAATCTTTTCCAGTATAGAAAAAAGTTTTGCCAATTTCTGCCTGGGAGGCTGCCTGTATAATCTGAACACAGCTAAAAGTGGAAAGGGTTATAGCGCCATTTACCGCATCCTGAGAGAAGAGGGATTTGAAAAGCTTCATATCACAGGCCACAGCGCCGGATATTTTTACATGAAAAATTATTATGAACAGATGCAGGCAATCCTGAAGGAACAGCCGGAAGTGGCTGTCTACGAACAGATGCAGGCAATGGAGCGGGAAATCTGGCATCTGAAACGGGGAATGGCAGAAAATCTGGATTTCTTCAAAGAGATTTCTCTGGAGGGAACGCCAAAAATTTCTGTAATTATTCCGGTGTATAATGTGCAGGAATATCTGGAAGAGTGTGTGGAATCGGTACGGAACCAGACTCTGAAAAATATTGAGATTATCTGTGTAAACGATGGTTCTACAGATGAATCTCCCAGGATTTTAAGGGAGCTGGAGAAACAGGATTCCAGAATCAAAGTTGTGGATAAGCCAAACGGCGGTCTGTCTTCTGCCAGAAACTTAGGTATGAAAGAAGCTTCGGGAGAATACATTCTGTTTTTGGACAGCGATGATTATCTGGATCTGACAGCACTGAAAACATTGTATCTGTATGCAAAGTATTACGAGCTGGATGAGATGTTTTATAATGCTTCTGTTTTCTTTGATACGAAAGAAGTAGAAGAGGAAAACAGCAACTATTCCGGTTACTACCGAAGAAATGGATTTTATCCGGAGACTTTAACAGGCAGGGAGCTGTTTGTACAGCTGATGCAGAACCATGATTTCAAACCTTCTGCCTGCCTGCAGATTCTTCGAAGAGAATTTTTGGAAGAACATCAGATCCGCTTTTATGAGGGAATCCTCCATGAGGATAATTTGTTTACCATGCAGTGCATTTCTCTGGCAAAACGTACCAGACTGTTAGACCGGGATTTTTATAAAAGACGTGTCCGGGGCGGCTCCATTATGACAGAAGCCAAAGGCTTCCGAAATACCTATGGAAAATTTGTGACCGTCATGGAAATGCACCGGTTTATCGAAGAGCATCATCTGCAGATGTATTCCGGATTTTATGCAGCACTCATGAAACAGCTGTCTGTGCTGTGTGATTCTGCAGCTACAGATCTGGGAGAGATCAAGGAAGAAGCAGTCCTGGACTATGTGGGAACTTTAAAACCAGAAGAAAGGGATTTCTATCTGCTGCTGGTATTTCATCTGCGGGAGATGAGAAGGCGGGTGGCAGACCGGGCACATAAGGAAGTACACGATGAATTAAGAGATCTTTATACTCAGCGGAAAATTGCCCAGGAACAGATCAGCCGCCAGAAAGAAAAACTGGGTGACCAGAAAAAAGAACTGGAACACCAGGAAAAGCTCATCAAAACGCAGAAAGAAGAGCTGAAAAAGCTGAAGAAGCAGTGCGCTGCCCAGAAATGGACCATCGAGGACCAGAAGCGGCTCATGGGACTTACCGGATTCTTAAGACAAATCTGGAGAAAGCTGAAAAAAATCGCAGTGAAGTAGGGGAAAGAACGTTGAAAAAATATGGAAAACTATTTGCAGGACTGATTGTTTTCTATTTGATCCTGATGTTTGGAACAACCAGAATCGGTGGAGAGCAGTTGGAAAAAAATGTAAATGCTTCTCTGGAGTATCTGGAAGAAGAGGGAGAATATCCAAAGCCTCTTTTTCAGTCCACATCGGGACGGCTGGACAATTTTACAGATAAAATTATCCTGAATAACATGTTGATTGAGGAAGATACCACCACCATTCAGGCTATGATGTCACGGGGAGGACGGATCCAGTACTGGCATGGGTATCTGGTATTATTTAAACCCTTGCTGTTGTTTGGAAATATTCTGCAGGCGAGAGAAATCTTAAGTGCTGTGTTTTTTCTGCTGATGTTTGGAACTTTTGCACTGATACAGAAAAAACTAGGAGTGGTGCAGGCGATGTGCATGGTGATTTCTATGCTCTGTGTAAAAGCAGTGATTGTATCCGTAAGCCTGCAATTTTTTTCTTGTTTTGCGGTAGCAATGCTGGCCATGTGTGCAGCGCTTGTAAAATGTGGACAGGATCAGAAGGAACAGGCAGGACTGATTTTTTTAACCACAGGGTCTGTGATTAATTTTGTGGATTTTCTGACCGTTCCTGTGATTACACTGGGATATCCGCTGATCCTTCTGCTGGTGATACGGAGTCAGAAGCAGGAGTGCAGACTGAAAACAGAATTGTGGTACTGCATCCGGATGAGCATCTGCTGGGGAGCCGGTTATGGGCTGACATGGATCTGCAAATGGATTTTAGGAAGTGTGCTGTTACAGACAAATGCCCTTGCAGATGCAGTCAGTACAGCGGCGTTTCGTGTGGGAGGAGATGAAGAACATGTCCTGGCACGTGGGAAAATGCTGTTGGATAATCTGCAGACAGGACTCACTCGTGAGACCGTGCTGATGCTGGCGGCAGCCTGTGTATTTTTTTCATGGCAGATTTTGAAACGAAAGGAACTTACTTCTCTGAAACAGAAATGCTGTGAGATGGTTCCCATTCTGTTTGTGGGGCTGTATCCATTCTTCTGGAATATGTTTATGGCAAACCATTCACAGATCCATTTCTGGTTTACGTTTCGGTCTCAAAGTATTTTGATTTTCGCACTTCTGACAAGCGGATGTGTTTTAATACAAAAGAGGAAAAAGGGCAGGCAGTAAAGTTATGGAAAAAATAGCAGTATTGATCCCATGTTATAATGAGAGTACAACGATAAAAAAAGTGATTCAGGATTATAAACGGGTACTGCCAGAGGCAGAGATTTACGTTTATGACAATAATTCTACTGATCATACAGATGAAATTGCGAGAAAAGCAGGAGCAATTGTGCGGTATGAATACCGACAGGGAAAAGGAAATGTGATTCGCACCATGTTTCGGGAGGTGGAAGCGGACTGCTATCTGATGATTGACGGTGATGACACCTATCCGGCAGAACATGCACGCCAGATGGTAGACCTGGTTTTAAAGAAGGGCGTTGATATGGTAGTGGGAGACCGGCTTTCTTCCACCTACTTTGAAGAAAATAAAAGGCTCTTTCACAACAGCGGCAACAGAATTGTTAGAGGCCTGATCAATGGACTGTTTCACAGCAATGTGCGGGATATTATGACAGGCCAGCGGGCATTTAGCAGACTCTTTGTAAAGACATTTCCAGTTCTGTCAAAAGGATTTGAAATAGAAACAGAAATGACAATCCATGCACTGGATAAAAATTTCCTGATTGAGGAAATTCCAGTTACATATAGAGACCGGCCGGAAGGCAGTGTGTCCAAGCTGAACACGCTTTCAGACGGCATCAAAGTTTTAAAAACAATCGGGACACTGTTCCTGGAATATAAGCCCTTTACACTTTTGGCAGGGCTTGCAGTGCTGATCTGGGTGATTATGGCAATCATATTTTTCCAGGCAAAGGGAACGACGATGCTGTTTGCAGGCGGATTGATTGGAATAGCAGGACTCAAGTTCTTTGTTTGTGGAATCGTGCTTTCCGTGATTACCCAAAAGCATAAAAAACTTTATGAAATGTGGCTGACTCAGTTCTATGAGCAGCAGAAAAAATGATAAGAAGGAGCTTTAGGCTCCTTTTTTGGTTGCCTTTTCTGGAATATATGCTAAAATAATGAGGAACTACGACCAGAGGAACGAGGAAAGATATTTGAAAATACTGATCATGATTCCGGCTTACAATGAAGCTGAAAATATAAAGAGAGTAGTAGACAATCTGATAGAAAATTATCCAGAATATGATTATGTAGTCATCAATGACGGCTCTACGGATGATACAAGAAAAATTTGTGCCAGAAACCATTACAATCTTCTGGATCTTCCGGTAAACACCGGCCTTTCCGGAGCGATCAAAAGTGGAATGCGCTATGCGAATTATTATGGATATGACAGAGTAGTGCAGATTGATGGAGACGGTCAGCATGATCCGGCATATATCAAGGCGATGGCGGAGGAGATGGACCGCAGCGGGGCAGACATTGTCATTGGCTCCCGGTTTAAGACCAAGCGGAAACCTTTGACTGGGCGGATGATCGGAAGCCAGATTTTAACTACCGCTATTTGGATCACCACAAAAGGCAAATACATTGGAGATGTGACTTCCGGAATGCGCCTGTTTAATAAAAAGATGATCAAACGTTTCGGTTACGATATGCATTACAGCCCGGAACCAGATACCTTGGCCTATCTTTTAAACTGCGGCGTACATATCGAGGAAATTCAAGTGGAAATGCAGGAACGGGTTGCAGGGACAAGTTATCTGAATTTTAAAAATTCAGCTTGGTACATGATGAAAATGCTGTTTTCTATCCTGCTGTTCCAGTGGGTGCGGATTCGGGTAAAGGAGTGAGAAAATGTCAGCGATACTTCGTGTGATTTTATTTGTTTTGGCAGTGGTAACTGCCTGGTGGATCCTTTCCAAGATCCGGAGACTGAAAGTGAAAATGGAGGATGCCATCTTCTGGATTTTTGTGGCAGTGGTTTTGTGTGTGCTAAGCCTGTTCCCAGAAATTGTCTACAAACTGACGGAGATTATGGGAGTGATGTCCCCGGCCAATCTGGTCTTCCTGATCGTCATTTTTATTTTATTGGAAAAAGTATTTACCCTTTCTATTATTGTTTCCCAGCTGGAGGAAAAAGTAACGGTACTATCTTCGGAAGTGGCGCTTCGTTCCCATTCTGCCAACAGAGGAATTGGAATTGTAGAGGAAGAAGAGAAAGAACTTTACGAGGAGACAGCTGCGGCAAGAGAAGTACAAGGAGAGTTAGAAGAGACAGAATGCCAGAAAGGTAAGAAAGTATAATGGAAAAGGTATCTGTGATCGTTCCCGTTTATAATAATGAAAAATATGTGGAAACGTGTATCCGTTCCATCTGCCAGCAGACGTATCAAAATTTGGAAATTCTGGTGATTAATGATGGAAGTACGGACGGAAGCAGACAGATTCTGGAGAGAATGGCAGAGAAAGATAAACGGATACGTTTAACTCATCAAGAAAATGCAGGGGTGTCAGCTGCTAGAAATAAAGGAATTGAACTGGCAGATGGTGAATATTTGACATTTGTGGACGGGGATGATTATGTCAGTGCAGATTATATTGAAAAATTTTACGAGTGCGCGAAAAAACAGAATGCGGAGATAGTCATCTGTGGCGTGACTTATGTTGAGGAAGAAGGGAGGATTTTAAAGAGAATTCTGCCGGGGAAATACAGGCGATTTGAAAGAGAAGAATGGGCAGTAAGGATTTCGGCGGTATGTTCTCACTTTTATAAGCGCAGCCTGTGGGAAAGGTATCAGGTGCGGTTTCAGGAGGGAGAACGGGGAGAGGATATGCCGATATCCTTGCTTTTTAGCGCCCTCTGTGATAAAATATGTACGCTGCCGCAGTGCGGCTACTATTATGTGCAGCACAGCAGTTCGGCGATGCATCAGTTCAAAGGATTAAGAAATTACAGACTACCGTACAAAGCACTGGAGAAAACTCTTGTGCAGGTGCAAAAAGAAGGAGTAGCAAACAGCCCAGAATACTACGAGTGGTTTGTAATACGGATTTTATGTACCTGTTTTTTTGAACTGGGGATTGGCGCATCGAAAAAAGACATGGCGGAACTTGGCAGCTATATTGTGCGGATATTGGAAACGTATTTTCCGGAATATTACAAAAATAAAAAAGCGGGGCTGTTTTCAGATGCGGATGTTCCAATGCCGCAGAAAGCGGCAACAGCATTGCTGAAATTTCTGGTGCATACCAGGCTGATCTATCCGGTTTCCAGATGTCTGGCACGTGATAAAAAATGAGGTATCCTATGGGAAAAGCCCGTGTAAGTTTTGTTATACTGCATTATAAAGAAGCAGAGGTTACGGATTCCTGTGTCCGGTCGATTTTAAAGATGGATGGACAGGAGCAGATCCGTATTATCATTGTGGATAATGATATTCACGAAGATCCACAGAAAAGGAAAGGACTGGCAGAACGTTACGAAAAATTTCCCTGTATTACGGTTCTTCCTATTTTTGAAAATGGCGGCTTTTCTTATGCAAACAATCAGGGATATGCATATGCAAGAGAAAAAGAACAGGCAGATTTTGTGGTAGTTTTAAATAACGATATTGAGTTTTTACAGAAGGATTTTATCAGACGTCTGGAAGAAAGTTATGAGAAAAATCCGTGTGCCGTTCTGGGACCAGATATTATAAAGAAAAGTACCAAAGAGCACCAGAATCCTCTGGATTGGCGTACACGCACCAGAGAAGAGGCGGATGCCACCATTCGAAAAAATAAAGCTGTGCTGAAGTTTTATCCGGTTTTTTACCCGGCGCTTTACTGGAATTATCAAAGAATGGTCCGGATGCAGACAAAACAGCGGACAAAGCAGGAGACGATCTGCCAGACAGCCAAAAAAGAAATTGTGCTGTTCGGGGCCTGCCTGATTTTTACCCCTGATTTTGTGAAAAAGGAAGAAAAAGCATTTGAGCCGGAGACACGTTTCTTCTATGAAGAATATATTCTTGCAGAGCGCTGCAGAAAAAAGAACTATTCCATGTGTTACGATCCTTCGATGAAAGTGTACCATGAAAGTGGCAGTGCTACCAGAAAGAATTATCAGAAAGAAAAAGAAAGACTGCGTTTTACCATGGAGCGGACGATAGAAGCAGCGGAAATTTACCGGAATTATGTGGACAGCTAGAAAGGGACTGCGTATGAAAAAGCTATTGTACCTGATGGGAATCGACTGGTATTGGATTAAACAGCGGCCACAGATCCTGGCAGAACTGCTGTCAGAAGATTATGAAGTGACAGTCGTGTACTTAAAAGAAATTTTCCAGAAAGTTTCACTGCGCAGTGACAAGGATGAACTGCCGGATAGCCGGAAAGTTGGGATAATTCCTTATCGGGATAAAAATAAAGTAGCCTTTTTCCTCCAAAAATGGCTTTTCGCCAGGCAGATCAGAGATTTTGAACAATATGATGCCGTATGGATTGGAAATCCCCTACTGTATCAGTATATTCCGAAAAAAGGAACTTACAAGTTGATTTATGACTGTATGGATGATTATGCCGCATTGTGCGGAGATGAGAAAATCCGGAAAAACATCATAAAGCAGGAAAAACTGCTGGTAAAAAAAGCATATATTATTTTTGCAAGCAGCAGTGTTTTAAAAGAAAAAATAAAGCAGATGGGGCCGAAGTGTGAGATAAAATTGATCCGCAACGGATTTAAAAGACAGGACTTTTCCCAAAAAGCGAAACAGACTCAGAGAAGCAGGTACAATATCGGATATATCGGGACCGTTGCAGAATGGTTTGATTTTGAACTCTTGAAGAAAAGTGTGGACAGATTCCCAGATATAGAATATTCTGTCTGGGGGCCATTTTCTGGCGGACAGGATCGTTCACTGCCGGAGAATATTCATAAAATGGGTGTTTTAGAGCATGAAAGATTGTGGGAAGCGGCAGAACAGACAGATGCTATGATTATGCCGTTCAAGGTGAATCCCATCATTGAGGCAGTGGATCCTGTGAAATTATATGAATATATCAATATGGGGAAAGCAGTGATTGCGCCCTATTACAAAGAAATAGAAAGATTCCGGCCATATGTTTATTTTTATCGAGATGAAACAAGCTTTTTCCAGCTGCTGAAACAGTTAAAAGAAAACGGATTTCAGCCATCTTATACAGAACAGGAAAAAACAGAATTTTTAAATGCCAATACCTGGCAGGAGCGGTACCAGAAGATAAAAAGCTGTCTGGAAAGACTCGATGAAGGAAAGGAGAGTCAGTGAAAACTGACGGGAAAAGAACAATGAAAGTAATGAGTGTATTTGGAACAAGACCGGAAGCGATCAAAATGTGCCCCCTTGTGAAAAAACTGGAAGAAACAGAAGGGATCGAGAGCGTTGTCTGCCTTACAGGACAGCATCGGGAAATGCTGCAGCAGGTCATTGATATTTTCGGAACAAAAGTAAAATACAATCTGGATATTATGAAACCCAGACAGACTCTGACCACCATTACCAGCAGCATCCTGGAAAAAATCGAGCCGGTTCTGATGGAAGAAAAACCAGATATCGTCCTGGTACACGGAGATACGACTACTTCTTTTGTGGTTGCCCTGGCAGCATTCTATCAGCGGATCCCGGTGGGACATGTGGAAGCAGGACTTCGAACATATGACAAATATTCTCCATTCCCGGAGGAGATGAACCGGACACTGACTGGAAGAATTGCAGAGCTGCATTTTTCACCGACTGCAAACAACAAAGAAAATCTGAGAAAAGAAGGCATCACAAAGAATGTATTTGTTACTGGAAATACGGTAATTGATGCATTCCAGACCACTGTAAAGCCGGATTACCAGTTTAAGGATGAAACGTTAAGAAATCTGGATCTGACAGGAAAAAAATGTGTCCTGATGACAGCACACAGAAGAGAAAATTTGGGACAGCCTCTGGAAAATATCTGCAATGCAGTTAAGAGACTGGCACAGAAATATCCGGATTTTGTGTTTGTTTATCCGGTACACTTAAATCCGGCAGTCCGTGATACGGCATTTCGGATTCTTGGAGATATTCAGAACGTGCATCTGATCCCGCCGGTGGATGTAGAAGATATGCATAATATTATGGACCGCAGTTTCCTGGTGATGACGGATTCCGGCGGCCTGCAGGAAGAAGCTCCGGCATGTGGCGTTCCGGTTCTGGTATTAAGAACGGAAACAGAGCGTCCGGAAGCAGTAGAGGCAGGAACCGTGAAAGTCATTGGCGTGGATGAAGAAACGATTGTAAACGAAGCTGTTACTCTGATTGAGAATCAGGAAGAATACCATAAGATGGCACATGCAGCGAATCCGTATGGAGACGGCCATGCCAGCGAAAGAATCGTTTCTCATATTCTTGAATGGGCGAAAGGCGAATAAGATGTTTAACAGTGCAAAAAGACTGGTATCCGATATCTGGAATGACAGACGTCTGATGGGGTCTTTATCCGTAAAAGATTTTCAGAGAAAATTTTCCGGAACGTATTTCGGCATGGTCTGGGCGATTGCCCAGCCCCTGCTGACGATTCTGGTGTACTGGTTTGCATTTCAGTATGGGTTTCACAGCAGTGATGTGGAAGGAACTCCCTATGTTGTGTGGTTCATGTGTGGAATCGTTCCATGGCTGTTTGTAACGGAAGCAGTCAGTTCTGCAAGCAACAGCTTTATTGAATACAACTATCTGATAAAAAAAGTGAAATTTAATGTCAGCATTCTGCCCTGTGTAAAAATTTTATCGGCATTTTATATTCATTTGTTTTTCTGTGTATTTACCTTGTTGATTGCATGGGGATTTCATATAAAACCAACGCTGTACTTATTGCAGATTCCCTATTATATGGCGGCAAATTTTGCAATTTTATTTGTATTGACAGTGCTGACATCTTCCGTTGTGGTTTTCTTCAGGGATCTTAACCAGATTATATCAGTCATTCTTCTTATAGGAATGTGGGGGACCCCTATTGCCTGGAATTTAATGGACTTTTCAGCAAAGGTACATCCTATTTTTAAGGCAAATCCGTTTTATTATATTATTGAAGGATATAGAGATGCTGTCATTGGACGGAAATGGTTCTGGGAAACTCCCCGGCTGACATTTTATTTTTGGATCATTGTCATTCTTCTGATGTTTATAAGCAGTACGATTTATTATAAATTAAAACCACATTTTGCGGATACAGTATAAAGATAAAGGCAGAAAAAATGGAAAAAAATAAAATCAGAGTGGAACATGTATCAAAAGTCTTTAATATGTATAATTCTCCTATGGATAAAATGAAAGAGGCTTTAAGCTTGACCGGAAAAGTGCGCCATACGGAGTTTTACGCATTAACAGATGTAAGCTTTGAAGTCCCAAAGGGTGAAATTCTTGGAATTATGGGGCGTAACGGGGCTGGAAAGTCAACTCTTTTAAAAATTATCACCGGAATTTATGAACCGACAAAAGGAAAAGTGGAAGTAGACGGGAGAATTTCCTCTCTGCTGGAACTTGGAACCGGATTCAATATGGAGTATACAGGCATTGATAATATTTATTTTTATGGAACGCTGATGGGATTTTCCAAGGCGGAGATGGATAAAAAAATTGATGATATCATTGCCTTTGCAGAAATAGGAGATTATGTAGAGCAGGTTGTGAAAACATATTCAAGTGGTATGTTTGCAAGGCTTGCTTTTTCGTGTGCCATCAATGTAGAACCGGAAATACTGATTGTAGATGAAATCTTAAGCGTGGGAGATATGCGGTTCCAGGCAAAGTGTTTTAACAAATTCAAAGAATTTAAGGAACAGGGAGTTACCATTCTTTATGTGGGCCATGATGTGGGCATGATGCGGACATTCTGTGACCGTTGTATCTGGATGAACAATGGGCAGATTGTAGCAGAAGGGGAACCGACTTATATTACAGCTCAGTATACCGAATTTATGTATCTGGATGACAGTTCCCAGTTTACGCTCTACAAAAAGTATAATGAGGATCTTCTGAAAAAGAACAAGACAGAAGAAAAAGTAGAAGTTTCCCAAGAAGATAAAGCAGAGTCGGGAACGGATGAAAACACAGAAGCAGAGGAAAAGTCTGCAGAAATACTAGAAAAAGTACAGATAAAACCGAAAGTTTCTGAAAAGAGCCGGTTTGATAAATGTCTTGCACACTGGGGAACCAATGTGGGTATGGTGACAAGCGTACGGATGCTTGGAGAAGATGGAAAGGAAAAGAATTTTTTTGAGCCTGAAGAAAAATTAAAGATAGAAATTGAGTACAATGATGAACTGGAAATCGATCACAAATTTCTTTCTGTAGCCATTTCCATCAAGAACAAAGAAGGAACAGATCTTTGCGTAAAAACGACTTACGATGAGAAAATAAAACTGCAGGGAAAAGGAAAACGGTGTGTGACGTTTGAGTTTCAGTCCATGCTGGCAAAGGGAGAATATTATCTGGTCGTTGCACTGGAAAACAGGGAAAATCTGAATCCGACCTATTTTGAATACATTGAGGGCGTGCAGTATTTTAAAGTGTTCTCAGATAAAAAGATTTTTGGAGTTTACGATGTAAAGGCCAAAATCACGGCGGAATAAAAGCAAAGGTGAAAGGGCGAGAGTTATCATATGAATATTAATTCAAAAGAATACTGGAATCACAGATTTGATACAGACTGGCTGGATTACGCAGGGGATCGGCAGACGATTTTTTTTGCAGATTTGCTGTGCCAGATGCTGCCGGAAGAGCTGGTAAAAGAAATCAGAGCCAATGAGTATTCTGTGTGTGACATGGGATGTGCGCTGGGGGAAGGAGTCCCCATTTATACCCGGAAATTCGGAGTAGATGTAGATGGCATGGATTTTTCTGAAGAAGCCATTAAAAAGGCAGCAGAAATGTATCCAGACAAACATTTCTGGGTGGGAAATCTCCAGTGTCTGGATGATGCACAGCCTTACGATGTTGTGATTTGTTCCAATGTACTGGAGCATTTCAATAATCCATGGAAGATTTTGAAAAATATTACGCAGGTTGCCCAGAAATATATCATTGTCATGGTTCCATACAAGGAACAGCTGAAAATTTCAGAGCATGAATATCATTTTTCCGAAGACGTGATTCCGATGGAAGTGAACGGATTCCGCCTGATGTATGTGGATACGGTTGATGGGAAAGCATTTGAAAACAGTTTTTATCCGGATCAGCAGATTCTGATGGTATTAAAAAAAGAACAGGGAAAAGACAGCTATTTCCAGATGCTAAATGAAGTGACAGATGGAATCTGTAAATCAGTGGAGAGAAAAGCAGAAGAAAAAGCAGAAGAACAGGAAAAAGAATATCAGAAAAAATTAGATGAAAAAGAGATAGAAATTCGGAATCTGAAAGAACGGTTTCAGCAGCAGATAGATGAAAAAGAGTCAATGGTTCAAAATTTGAAAGAGCAGCTGAAGTCTATGACGAAACAGTATCAGACCGTATCAGAACAGGTTCAGAATTTGAAAAAAGAACATGGACAGCTGCAGCAAGTGGTGATTACCCATAAAAATACCATTCAGGACAGGGAAGAGCAGTTAAAAAGGTACAAACAGGAAGCAGAAGCATCCGAGGGAAAACTGATTGAGATTCATCAGGGGGAGTTAAGCAGCCTGCAAAATGAACTTGTTCTGGAAAAACAGAATCAGGCAGCTTTGGAAAGGGAACTGGAAGAAATTCTGCGAAAAGCAGGTATGAATGAAGCTTCGATTACTAGTGCGCGAAAGCTGTGCTATCAGATCAATTCCAAGACTTCTTACAAGGTATTGTGTGCATGTATGCGGTTTGTGCGCCAGTTCTTACTGGGATCTTTGAAAGAAAAGAAGAAATTTGTTGGGATTTGCAAAAGAAGCATTACGAGAGAGCGGAGTGAGTTTACAGGAAATGATGGTTATAATGTAATTTTAAACATCGCCAATTTATTAAATGCTGTTCCGGTAAGCCGGGAGGCATTTGTGAACGTTGTACCGCCAGTTTCACAGCCTGTGGCAGCTCCTGTACAGCCAGAAGCCATCCTGGAGAAAACAGCAGTAGAAGCAGAGATTCCGATGGTGCTTGAAAAGACAGCCAAAGAATGTTTAAAACAGAAGTATGACAAGCCTGATATTCTGATGTTTTCTGTCATCAATTATGATTTCCGGTTCCAGCGTCCGCAGCAGTTTGCAAAACGATTCTCTGAAAATGGCCACCGTGTCTTCTATATCAATGCAAACTTTGTGAACAAAGAAAAAGTAGAAAAATTAAATGAAAATCTGCATGTAGTGGACTTTTTCAGTGATGAATGCAATGCCATTTATTATGTTCCGGAATGGAAAGGCTTTCTTCCTTGGTTTCAGAAAAAAATGGATGATCTGTTAAGGACCTATGCTATTCGTGATGCGGTGGTTGTTCTGGATTATCCTAACTGGGTATGGGGTGCAGAGTATCTGCGAACAGCCTATGGATTTAAGATTGTTACAGATTATATGGATGATTTTACAGGATTCCTTGGCACGACTACCGATGATCTGAAAAATAACTGTATTCATATGCTGAAAACCAGTGATGCAGTGGTTTCCAGTTCTCAGTTCCTGCATGACATTGCTGTGAAATATTCAAAGAATGTTTCCATTGTCCGTAATGGAACAGAAGTGGATCATTTCTATACGGCAGCTTTGAAAGAAGAGCATAAGAAACGCCCGGTAATTGGATATTATGGAGCAGTTTCCCACTGGTTTGACTGGGAGAAAGTCTGCTATGTGGCAGACCAGATGCCGGACTGCGATGTGGTGATCATCGGAGAAATCACAGAGTACAGAGAGCAGCTGGAGAAACATAAAAATATCAAGCTGCTGGGAGAAAAGAAATATCAGGAATTGCCGAAACATCTGGCCTATTTTGATGTGTGTCTGATTCCTTTTGATACATCTACCGATTTGATCAAAGCAACAAACCCGGTGAAGTTTTATGAGTATCTGAGTGCAGGAAAGAAAGTGGTAACAACGGAAATTCCGGAGCTGGAGCCATATCGTGACCAGTATGTGTATATGTCCAATGAGAATGAAACTTTCTTGGAATACATCAAAATGTGCTTAAAAGGAACTGATACCTTGAAGTCAAAAGAAGAGGGCATTGCATTTGCAAAGGAAAACGACTGGCAGCATCGGTATGAGCGGTTTGCTGAAGCATGTATGACAGCGGTTCCCAAAGTCAGCATTGTGGTACTGACCTACAACAATCTGGAATTAAACAAGTATTGTATTTCCAGCATTCTGGAAAAAACGGCATATGCCAATTATGAACTGCTGATTCTGGATAACCAGTCAACGGACGGAACAATCGAGTATTTAAAACAGCTGGATGAGCAGAAGAATCCTCATGTAAAAGTGATTTTCAATGATAAGAACAGCGGTTTTGCAGGAGGAAATAATAAGGCAATTCAGGAAGCGGCTGGTGAATACATTGTCCTGTTAAATAATGATACCGTTGTGACCAGAGGCTGGCTGACAAACTTCGTAAAACATTTCCAGAATGATTCAGAATGCGGAATGTGCGGTGCAGTGACAAACTCCATTGGAAATGAAGCAATGATTGGTGTACGTTATACAAATCTGCAAGAGATGGAAGAGTTTGCTTATTCTTACACCGGGCTTCACAACAATGAAACCTACACGGATGTTGATCGTATTGCCATGTTTGGAACCATGATTCGAAAAGAAATTATGGACAAGTACGGAATGCTGGATGACAACTATCAGGTAGGTATGTTTGAAGATGATGATTATGCGAAAGTGATTGAAAAAGCAGGATATCATTTTTATATGGTAGAGGATGTCTTTATCCATCATGTCAACAATGCTTCTTTTAAAAAGCTGGACTCAAAAGAATACCAGGAAATTTTTAAGAGAAACAGAGAGTATTTCGAAAAGAAATGGAATGTGAAATGGAAGATGCCGAAATACAGGGATGGAGTGACAGCAGACATCAATGAAGGAATGATGAAAGAGCCGGTGGAATCATCCAGAATGTAGAGCAATTTTGAAAAGCGAGATGTGTTAGAAATATTGTTGTGCCTTCTCATGATCTGTAGTAAAATGGAGCAGGAGAAGGCACAAGTGCGTTTTATCTGCAGTCAGAGGAAAAATCCTGCTTAAAGGAGCAGTTTCAGAAAGCCGGTCTGGAGGTGTTTCTATGATTACCATTTTCAAAGACAAAAAGACATTCCACAGGATCTGGAGTATGTGAAACTGAATGATGTGTTTTCTAATCAGCATACTGCATCTGCGCTGGATGAACAGGCAGATGATGAAGGATTATGAAAAATTAAAGGAGTGGTGGAACGATGAAAAGTAAGCCAGTGTTGATGGATCATTTTTCAACGGTTCACACTGCTTTTCAGATAAATTTTGTGTTTACGATAAAACCTTACTTTAGCGGAACAAAAGGATAAAAAGAGGAGAACCCAATATGAAAGTAGTGATTCTTGCAGGCGGGTTTGGCACCCGGATTTCTGAGGAGTCTGAGTACCGTCCAAAGCCCATGCTGGAGATCGGCGGAATGCCGATTTTGTGGCATATTATGAAGGAATATTCTTATTATGGATTTCATGAGTTTGTGATCTGTGCAGGGTATAAGCAGCACATTATCAAGGAATGGTTTGCGGATTATTTCCTGTATACATCGGATATTACCTTTGATTTGACCCAGGGGAACAAGATGATTGTACACAATCAGCACAGCGAGCCCTGGAAGGTGACGGTAGTGGATACCGGGCTGCATACCATGACCGGCGGGCGGATCAAGCGGATTCAGCCGTATATTGGAAATGAGCCCTTTATGATGACCTACGGGGACGGGGTCTGCGATGTAGACATGACCAAGCTGCTTGCCTTTCATCAGTCCCATGGAAAGATCGCTACCCTGACATCGGTTCTTCTGCAGCAGCAGAAAGGCATTTTAAACATCGGCGGAGACAATGCGGTCCATTCCTTCCGGGAAAAAAATGTGGCAGACGGTACCCCCATCAATGCAGGGTATATGGTGCTGGGGCCGGAAATCTTTGACTATATTGACGGAGATGATACCGTCTTCGAAAAAGAACCTCTGGAGCGTCTGGCGGCAGAGGGAGAGCTGATGTCCTATTCCCACAGAGGGTACTGGCAGTGCATGGATACCAAGCGGGAAAAGGATGTTCTGGAGAGTCTGTGGGCAAAGGGACAGGCTCCCTGGAAAAAATGGAAAGACTGAGAAAAGAAGAAAAACAGCTGGAGGCAGAAAATGGGAAAGTGGAACAGTGAAGAGGAAGCGCGGGAGCAGATCAAAGCGCTGGTGGCAGAGTATTACCATGATTTTAAGGAGAAAAAAGAACCGTATCAGGCAGGAGAGAGGATTACCTATGCGGCCAGAGTGTTTGATGAAAAGGAAATGTGTGCGCTGACAGATGCCACACTGGATTTCTGGCTCACCACCGGACGGTTTGCAGAAGAATTTGAACGGGAATTTGCAAAATGGATCGGAGTGAAGTACGCTCATCTGGTAAACAGCGGCTCTTCTGCAAACCTGGTTGCATTTATGACCCTGACTGCTCCGGAATTGGGAGAGCGCCAGATCCGTCCGGGTGATGAGATCATCACCGTGGCCTGCGGATTTCCAACCACCGTCACTCCTGCTATTCAGTATGGAGCCGTGCCGGTATTTGTAGATGTGACCGTGCCACAGTACAACATTGATGTGAACAAATTAGAGGAAGCCCTGTCAGAAAAGACCAAGGCCGTGATGATTGCCCACACCCTTGGAAATCCTTTCAACCTTTCCGCAGTGAAAGCTTTCTGCGACAAGCATAACCTGTGGCTGGTGGAGGACAACTGCGATGCCCTGGGCACCCAGTATACCATTGACGGGGAAACCAAATTTACCGGCACCTGGGGAGACATTGGAACCAGCAGCTTTTATCCGCCCCACCATATGACTATGGGAGAAGGCGGCTGCGTGTACACCAACAACGGAAAACTCCACCGCCTGATTTTATCCTTCCGGGACTGGGGACGGGACTGTGTATGTCCTTCCGGACGGGACAATTTCTGCGGCCACCGGTTTGACGGCCAGTATGGAGAGCTGCCCCAGGGGTATGACCACAAATATGTGTACAGTCATTTTGGCTACAACCTGAAAGTGACCGATATGCAGGCGGCTATCGGCTGTGAGCAGCTGAAGAAATTCCCCGGCTTTATTGAGCGGCGCAGACACAACTGGGACAGACTGCACAAAGCACTGGAGAGCATTCAGGATAAAGTCATTTTACCGGAACCGGCTGAGGGCAGCCGTCCCTCCTGGTTTGGATTCCTCATCAGCGTCCGTCCGGAAAGCGGTTTAAAACGAAACGAAGTGACCCGCTATATTGAGGAGCACAATGTCCAGACCCGCCTGTTATTCAGCGGAAACCTGATTAAACATCCCTGCTTTGACCAGATTCGTGGAACGGATGCCTACCGGGTGGCAGGAGGACTGGAAAACACCGAATTTATTATGAACAATACCTTCTGGGTAGGGGTGTATCCAGGCATGACGGATGAGATGATTGATTATATGGCACAGATTATTGCAGAGGCGGTAAATCAGAAATGAAAAAGGTCAGCATTTTAATTCCCTGCTACAACGAAGAAGATAATGTGATTCCCATGAGCGAAGCCATTGTCAATCTGTTTACCACACAGCTTACTCAGTATGATTATGAGCTGGTGTTCATTGACAACGATTCCAAGGACACCACAAGACCCAAGCTTCGGAAAATCTGTGAGAAAAATCCTCACATCAAAGCGATTTTCAATGCGAAAAATTTCGGGCAGTTTAATTCGCCCTATTACGGCATTCTCCAGACCACCGGAGACTGCACGATTTCCATGGTGTGCGATTTTCAGGACCCCATTGAGCTGATTCCCAGGTACCTGGAAGAATGGGAAAAGGGCTATAAGATCGTCATTGGCATCAAGACCAGCAGCAAGGAAAATAAGCTGGTGTATGGTCTGCGGACCTTGTATTACAAGATAATCAAAAAGTTTTCCGATGTGGAGCAGATCGAGCATTTCACCGGGTCCGGCCTGTATGACAAAGAATTTGTCCAGGTGCTCCGGGATTTGAAAGATCCCACACCTTTCCTTCGGGGAATTGTGGCAGAGCTTGGGTATAAGAGAAAAGAAATCCCCTATGAGCAGCCAAAGCGGAGAGCCGGAAAGACCAACAACAACTTCTTTACCCTGTATGATGCAGCCATGTTAAGCATTACCTCCTACACAAAAGTAGGACTTCGCGCCTGCACTTTTTTGGGAATGATCTGCGGAATCATCAGTGCCCTCATCGGGCTGATCTATCTGATTTTGAAACTTTTATTCTGGAACCGGTTTGCAGCCGGGATGGCCCCGATTCTCATTGGGATGTTTTTCTTAGGATCCCTGCAGCTGTTTTTCATTGGATTTATTGGAGAATACATCAGCAGCATCAACCGGCGGGTGATGAACCGGCCTTTGGTGGTAGAAGAAGAGCGGATCAATTTTGACAAACCAGAAGACAAAAAGAAGGCGTAAGAAACGATGCGGATTGTGATAACAGGAGCCACAGGAGCGGTGGGAACGGCGCTGATCGCAGAGGGAATCCGGCAGAATGTGGAAATGCTGGTGATCTGCAGAAAAGCTTCCAAAAGACGGCAGCAGATTCCAGATCATCCTCTGGTAAAAGTGCTGGAACTGAACATGGAAGAGTATGAGACATACCAGCCTCCAGAAGGGGAAATGCCCTATGACGTGTTTTATCATTTTGCCTGGGGCGGAACCACAGGAGATGGGCGAAATGACTGCGAAATACAGGAAAAAAATATCCGGTATGCTTTAGATGCGGCTGCCCTGGCAAAGCGTTTCGGATGCAGTGCCTTTGTGGGAGCCGGTTCCCAGGCGGAGTATGGCCGGGTGGAAGGAAACTTAAACAGCCAGACTCCGGCATTTCCGGAAAATGGCTATGGCATGGCAAAGCTGTGTGCCGGGCAGATGACCAGACTGTACTGCCGTCAGGCGGGGATGCGCCACGTCTGGACCCGGATTTTAAGCATTTACGGGCCGGGGGACGGGGCAGGCTCTATGGTGATGAGTGCCATCCACAGGCTTTTGGCAGGAGAGACCCCGGCATTTACAAAAGGAGAGCAGCAGTGGGATTACCTGTACAGTGGAGATGCCGCGAAAGCCCTGCTTCTCCTTGGAGAAAAAGGCCATGACGGAGGCGTGTACTGTTTAGGAAGCGGGAAAGCCAGACCCCTGGCAGACTATATCGGCATGATCCGGGATGCCATTGACCCAAGGCTTTCGGTGGCACTGGGAGCAGTTCCTTACGCACCGGGGCAGGTGATGTATCTGTGCGCAGATATTGCCAAACTGAAGGAAGACACAGGATTTGCGCCGGAGGTTTCCTTTGAAGAAGGAATCAAAAAGACCATTATGTGGGTGAAAGAACATGGATAAATTACTGGGAAACATATGGAACTGGCTGGTGTGGCTGATGGATCTGGTACTTCGGAAAATCTGCCATCTGCCCATTTCCGATGAAAAATGGAATGGATTTCTACAGTTTGTGCAGTTTGGCATTGTAGGACTGTCCAACACCCTGATTTCCTATGTGGTGTACGCAGTGGGAATCGCAGCCCATCTGCATTATCTGGCAGCCAGTGTGCTGGGATTTTTGGTCAGCGTGGCAAATGCCTTTTACTGGAACAACAAGTACGTCTTTTCTGCAAAGGAAGGGGAACACCGTTCCATATGGAAAGCTTTTATAAAGACCTTTCTGTCCTATGCAGGGACAGGCCTGGTGCTGGCGAATGTTCTGCTGGTGCTGTGGGTGGACGTTCTTGGAATTCACGAAATGCTGGCACCCATCTTAAATCTTCTGGTGACTATTCCGTTAAATTTTCTGTTAAATAAATTGTGGGCATTCCGCACAAAATAAGGGAGGATTTTCCATGTTCGATATGGAGTTTTATAGAGGAAGAAAGGTATTCATTACCGGCCACACCGGATTCAAAGGTTCCTGGATGTGCGCACTTCTGGCAATGGCAGGAGCTGAGGTAACAGGGTATGCCCTGAAGCCGCCGACCGATCCCAGTCTGTTTGATATGCTGCATCTTTCGGAAAAGATCCATTCCATCAACGGGGATGTCCGGGATCTGGAGGCACTGAAAACAGCTTTTGAGGAGGCCAAGCCGGAAATCGTTCTTCACATGGCAGCCCAGCCCATTGTCCGGGATTCCTACAAAAATCCAGTGTACACCTACGATGTGAATGTCATGGGCACCGTGAATGTGCTGGAGTGTGTGCGGCTTTCGGACACAGTGAAGTCCTTTGTGAATGTGACCACAGATAAAGTATACAAAAACAGAGAGTGGGAGTGGGGATACCGGGAAAATGAAGAACTAAACGGCTATGACCCGTATTCCAATTCCAAGTCCTGCTCCGAACTGGTGACAGACAGCTATAAGAATTCTTTTTTTATGGACCGGGAGACGGCCATCAGCACCGCCAGGGCGGGAAATGTGATTGGCGGCGGAGATTTTGCCAATGACCGGATCATTCCGGACTGCATCCGGGCTATGAAAGAGAAACGGGAAATCATTGTGCGGAATCCCTATTCCACCAGGCCCTACCAGCATGTGCTGGAACCAGTGACCGTGTATTTGATGCTGGCCAAAGCCCAGTATGAGAACAAAGCCCTTGCCGGAAACTACAACGTAGGGCCGGATGACAGTGACTGCTGGACTACCGGAGAGCTGGTAGATTTATTCTGTAAAACCTGGAAGCAGGTGACAGGAGAGGACGCAGGGTGGAAAAATATCCATGATGGCGGCCCACATGAGGCGAATTTCCTGAAGCTGGACTGCTCCAGGTTAAAGAGAACCTTTGGGTGGAGCCCCCGCTGGAATGTGGAGACCACCATGAAAAAAATTGTGGAGTGGTCAGATACCTGGTTATCAGGGGGCGATGTAAGCGCCTGTACAGAAGCACAGATCCGGGAATTTCTGCAGATTTCCTAAAAAGATGACAGAAGAAGATGGAGGGAGACTATGAAACAGAGACTGGCAGATTATGTGGCGGATTTTCTGGTAGAGCACGGTGTGACAGACGGATTTACCGTGGTAGGCGGAGGTGCCATGCACTTAAATGATGCCCTGGGACACAAAGAAGGGCTTCATATGACTTACAACCATCATGAGCAGGCCAGTGCTATTGCGGCAGAAGCTTATGCCCGTCTGGAAAACAAACCGGCGGTGCTGTGTGTGACCACAGGTCCTGGGGGCACCAATGCCATTACCGGCGTGGTGGGAGGATGGCTGGATTCCATTCCCATGTTTGTGATTTCCGGTCAGGTGCGCTATGACACCACGGCCAGGTATGCCAGCAAGTTTACGGATGGACTTCCCTTGCGTGCCGTGGGAGACCAGGAATACGACATTGTAAAATCCGTGGAGCCCATGACCAAATATGCAGTGATGATTGAAGATCCAGGCCAGATCCGGTATGCCCTGGAGAAAGCCTGGCATCTGGCAAAGACTGGGCGGCCAGGGCCTGTATGGCTGGACATTCCGGTAAATTTCCAGGGATCGTATATTGAGACAGAGAACCTGAAAGGATATGATCCCTCAGAGGATGATGCGAAACTTCCTCCAAAAGTGGAAGAAAGTACCATCCGGCCTATTCTGGAGATGATCCAGAAAGCCAAACGGCCGGTGATCTACGCAGGAGGCGGCATCCGGCTCTCTGGAGGCTATGAGGTGTTCCGGCAGGTGGTGGATAAGCTGGGAGTTCCGGTGGTGACTTACTGGAACAGCGTAGATGTCATCGAAGATGCCCATCCTCTTTATGTGGGAAGAGGGGGAAATATGGGAGACCGGCCTGGAAATTTTGCGGTGCAGAATGCAGACCTGCTTCTGGCTATTGGCACAAGAATTTCCATCCGCCAAACTGGATACAGCTTTACCACCTGGGCAAGAGAAGCCAAAGTGATTATGGTGGACATTGACCGGGCAGAGATGAAAAAACACACCATTCATGTGGAAGTGCCGGTATGGGCAGATGCCAAGGATTTCCTGGAAACCATGAACGAGTGTCTGGAAAAAGAAGCCAAGCCGGTATTTCCAGGGGAAGACTGGCGTACGATCTGCCAGAACTGGAAACAGAAATACCCGGCCACCCTGCCAAGACACTGGGAAGAACGAAGCGGCTGCGCCAATGTATTTGCGTTTATCCGCCATTTAAGTGAATCTCTTCCGGAAAACAGCCTGACAGCGGTTTCCAATGGTGCCTGCTGCGTGGTGGGACATCAGAATTATGTGATAAAAAAAGGCACCCGCTTTATCATTAACAGTGCCATTGCCAGCATGGGCTACGGCCTGCCGGCAGCCATCGGGCTGTGCATGGCAGGAGAAAAACGGGATACCATCTGTCTGGAAGGAGACGGTTCCATCATGATGAATCTTCAGGAGCTGCAGACCATTGTGACCAACCGCCTTCCCATCAAGCTGTTTCTTATTAACAACCAGGGGTACCACTCCATCCGGCTGACCCAGAACAACCTGTTCAAAGAACATACCAAGGTGGGCATTGGTCCGGAATCTGGCGACTTATCCTTCCCGGAATATGAAAAGATTGCCAAGGCTTTTGGATTCCCCTATTATGCAGCCCACAGCAATGAAGAGATGAAAACAGCAGTGGCCAAGGCACTGGCAGAGCCAGGCTTTGTCTTCTGCGAAATCTTTACAGATACGAACCAGGTATGGGAGCCCAAAAGCAGTACCAAACGTCTGCCGGACGGCACCTTAGTCAGTCCGCCCCTGGAGGATCTGGCACCCTTCTTACCAAGAGAAGAACTTCTGGAAAACCTGTATATTGATCCAGTGCCGGAAGTATAGAAGAAACTACTTGATAACGTAGAAACGAAAAGGAAAAAAGAAATGAAAAACTGGAATGAGGCTGTACTGGTACCAGAATTTGATGAGCAGGGCGTTTCCTGCTACCGTCTTTCAGGGATGGATCTTCAAAACGAATACTATGTGGTATCAGAAGCAGAAACAAGAAAATTATTGAACACACCGGAAATCGTAGGATATGAGGTTTACAACTGCCTGATCCCTTCTACTTCCCAGATGCTGTATTACCTGAAGGAGCAGAAAAAGGTAACGACTGCCAATATTCTGTCCATTCTTCGGGGCGCATTGAATTATCCTCTGGAGGAGAGCTGCTACCGGGAGCACATCCGTGTCCATGACATTAGCTTTTTATCCAGCGAGCGGGTCTTTGACAAGGATGAGATTGCAGGGCTTGAAATTAAGTACAGCAAGCTGACTATGGTGCCGGACAGCACCCTGATGATCGGAGACATCATTGCCAGCGGCGCCACTTTGATCCACTGCCTGCGCTATGTGACAGATTTTTACAGACAGCATCAGGCAAAACTGCGCAATATTATCATCTTTACCATTGGAGGCACCAAAGGCATTGAGATCTTAGAGAACCTGACTCAGGAGATCCGGAAATTCTGGCCGGAGTTTGAAGGCTTTATCACGGTTTATTACGAAGGCATTTTTTCTACCTATGAGGACAAAGGCGTTTCCGGTATTAACCTGCCGGAGGTGGATTTCTACTGGAAGGGCGGAATCATTGCACCGGAATTTCGCCGGGAAACCCTTTCCATGTGTAGTCCGCTGTTTGAAAAATGCATCATTTACGACGGCGGAGCCAGACGCTACGAAATCCATGAGCACGTAGAGGAAGTTCTGGATTTCTGGAAAGGGATGGAAGCACGGGCAGACCAGATTGATTTTGAAAAGCTGCTGGAAGAAAAACTGGGCTATCCTCTGCCCATTTCCTTTGGAGACTGGGTTCATGCAAATCATTACGAAAAGATCCGTCAGACGGATGCCAGATGGCTGTACCGCCAGGAGCAGGGATACATTGCAAGCATGAAAAACATTACGTTAAAAGAGCTGGCCAGCCAGCGGATTGCAGAATTCACAGACGCACTGCGTAAATATATTCTGTAGACAGACGGGAGAAGACGATGAGCAGAAAAGGAAACGAAACATCGAAGAAGGATGTCGATTACGCAGAGCAGGCAGTTCCTGCAGAGGGACGAAAAGGATTTCTCACCATGTTTATGATCATGCTGGGATTTACCTTCTTTTCCGCCAGCATGTGGGCTGGACAGCAGATGGCAGAAGGTCTGGATTTCTGGGGATTTCTGAAGTCCCTGGTTTTGGGAGGCGCTATTTTAGGAGGCTATACGGGACTTCTTGGCTACGTAGGAGCCAAGACAGGACTGAGCATGGATTTGATGGCAAGAAAAGCATTTGGAGAAAAAGGCTCCTGCTTATCCTCCGCTATGATCAGCTTTACCCAGATCGGCTGGTTTGGCGTGGGCATTGCCATGTTTGCTATTCCTGTGGCAAAGGAGATTTTCGGAGACAGTACATTAGCAATGTGGATTTTAGTGCTTTTGGCAGGAGGCTGTATGACAGCATCTGCGTATTTTGGTATTGAATCTTTGACCATTATCAGCTACATTGCGGTACCCCTGGTGGGTATTTTGGGAACCGTAGCCATGGTAATGGCGGTGAGCCGGGGAGACGGCACCATCATTGACCAGTTTGCAAAATCCAGCGGAAGTTTAAGCATCATTGGAGGCGCAGGCCTGGTAATCGGTTCCTTTGTATCGGGAGGAACGGCCACGCCAAACTTTACCCGGTTTGCCAAAGATGCCAAGTCTGGCACCATTGCAACGGTGGTGGCATTCTTTATCGGAAACTCGCTCATGTTTTTCTTCGGTGCCATTTCTTACATTTTTGTAGGGGGAAATGACATCTTTGAAGTTATGATCAACCTGAACCTGTTTTACATGGCCATCTTGGTTCTTGGCCTAAACATCTGGACCACCAACGACAATGCCCTGTATTCTGCAG
The DNA here is from genome assembly GCA_905214955.1 of uncultured bacterium. Classification (GTDB taxonomy): domain Bacteria; phylum Bacillota; class Clostridia; order Lachnospirales; family Lachnospiraceae; genus Limivivens. The sequence goes on along the minus strand of CAJMON010000004.1, from coordinate 894 downwards.
GCCTGGGCCTTGCCAATATTTTCCACCAGAAGAAAAAACCCATGGTGCTGATTTCCGGCATCATCGGCACCTTGCTGTCTGTGTGGCTGTATTACAATTTCTGCAACTGGCTGAACATTTTAAACTGCACCCTTCCGCCGGTGGGCATCATTCTGGTGCTGTCCTATTTTACAGACAAAAAAGCCTATGAGACAGATGCCCTGCCGTCAAAGGCGGTAAACTGGTTTGCAGTGGCAGGCGTGATTTTAGGAGCCATTGTGGCCAATGTGGTGCCTTTTGGCATTCCTTCCATCAATGGAATGGCAGTGGCAGCCCTGTGTTACCTGATTGGGAGACGTGTATGATTTCAAAAACCATGCGAAATATCCTCCATGCCCTGTCCTATGGAAACATTGAAGTAGAGTCTTCCAGGCGGCTGGTGGATATAAAAAAACTGGATGCTATCCGGATTTTTTTAAAGACGGTGGATGAAAAGGTGTACAATGGAGACTATGAGGTTCCTGTGCGCCTGTATTTTCCTTCTGAGGAAGCAATGAAAGCTGAGACAGAGGAAAAAGAAAGTCTCCCGGTGCTGTTGTTTTTCCACGGAGGCGGCTGGGTGACAGAAAGCGTAGAAACTTACAACCGGGTGTGCGCCAGAATGGCCCAATCCACCGGACACATCGTGGTTTCTGTGGAATACCGGCTGGCTCCGGAATACCGGTTCCCGGCGGCCTTAGAGGACTGCTACGCAGCGTCCAAAGCCCTGTATGAGGGCAGAATTTTAAAAGGAGTGCGGCCAGAGCAGATCACGGTGATGGGAGACAGTGCAGGAGGAAACCTGACGGCAGCATCGGCCCTTCTTGCAAAGGAGCGGAAAGAGTTTGTTATTCACCGGCAGATTCTCATTTATCC